>WSZJ01000036.1 GCA_009773755.1 Planctomycetota bacterium
GCGCTGGCGGGCGCGATCCGCGCGCAGGCGGCGGTCGTCAGAGAACTCACGGTCAAGGTCCTGCCCCACCTGCCGCTGGCGGATAAGAAGCCGCTCTGGGATTCGCAGCGCCGGCTGCGGGAGCTGGAGCAGGAGCGCATCGAGGCGTTCGCGCAGGCGCACGCATCGTTCGGGCAGGCGCTGGCGGCGGACCCGGGGAGCGAAGAGGCGTCCGACGGGGCGGCGGGGCTGTTCGCCGAGGCTTACCTGGAGGCCGAGGCGCGGAGGGACCGGCGCGAAATGCTCCTCAACCGGAACTTCATGGCCGGCCGCGACGTTCGCGGGAAGCACGCGGCGCGGCTGGAAGCGCCGGGGACGCTCACTCTGCGGACTTATGTCATGGCCTGCGATTGCTGCCGGCCGGCCAGGGAGGCCGGCTGGCGCGTCGAGTACGCCGATCGGTGCACGGTGCCGTGGCGCGACGGCCGGCCGCGGCCCGATCTGCCGCTGGAGGACGAGGACTTGCCGGTGCCCGCGCTGCGGATGTTCCCGGAAGGAGCTCGCTGGGGACACTCGCCATCCTGCGCACGCCGTGAGGCGACGGGAATCGAGGTCTCCGTCGCCCGATTCGAGGAGAAGGACAGGCGGCTAATGCCGGGTTCCACGCGAATTCTCGGCACGACTCCGCTGGCCGGGGTCGTCCTCCCGCGGGGTTCCTGGCTGTGCACCGTCCGCCCGCCCGGCGCGGCCGCCCTCCACCTCCCGGTCCGCATCGACCGCGGCGGCGACTGGCTGCAGGACGTCACCCTCCACGACGTCCCCGACGGATTCTGCTTCGTGCCGGCGGGACCCTTCCTCTTCGGCGGAGAGTACGCCGGCGCCCCGCCCGAAACGACCTGCCTCGCTCCCGATTTCTTCGTCGCCCGCTTCCCCGTGACGTTCGCGGAGTACCTCGATTTCCTCAACGCCCTGGCGGCGGAAGGACTGGCCGCGGAAGCGCGCACACGGATTCCGCGCAGCTCCACACGGCTGCACTTCCGCGGAGAGGGGCCCTTCCTGCCTGCGACGCCGGAAGAGGATCCCGATGGGGCCCCGGACCTGCGCTGGCCGGTCTACGGCGTGAGCTGGCACGACGCCCTGGCGTACGCCGCCTGGCGCTCCCGGCGCGACGGCGTCCGGTACTCGCTTCCCCACGAGCAGGAATTCGAGAAAGCGGCTCGCGGGGTGGACGGCAGGATCTACCCGTGGGGAGAGGAGTGGGACGGGGCGTTTTCGCACACCGATCGTTCCCTCGCCGGCCCGGCGCGGCCGCTTCCGCCCGGCTCTCATCCCCCGGACGAATCTCCCTGCGGCGCGCGCGATCTCGCGGGCGGGATGCAGACGTGGTGTTTCAACTGGGGTGAGAAGCGGTACCGGCATTTCGCCATCATTCGCGGGGGTTCGTGGACGACGGGACCGGACACTGCGCGTTCGCCCTGGCGGCTGGGGAGCGCGCCGGAAAATGTGGGGGAGGGGACGGGGATCCGGCTGGTGATCCGTCCGGGGAGTTGAGAAGTGCGGATCGGGGTTCGGGAGAGATCCGAGTGGGGCCGCGGCGTCGCCGCTGGGGCGACTCGAGAGGGCGTGCTGGTTCAGAGGGCAGGGAGGTCGTAGGATCGAGGTTCGTGAAACGGGTTTCGCGCCTTCGCAGGGACTAGAGTGGGGGTTCGTGAAGAGATCAAAGCCCATCGGCCGTGCAGGCACGCCCGGATCGCCCTCCGGGAACCGGTCCGGGCCTGCCGCTGGCGAAAAGCCGGGCTCACGCGGCGAAGCGGGCGGTAGCGATGCGCGCCGCCTGCGCGATGGCGGGCATTCCGGCGATCAATGAAGAGCCGCCTCCGGGCGGCGCCGCGCCTACAATCGGCGCGTGAGCTCCGCCGAGACAGCATATCTCTTCCGCCACGCCCTCCTCCGCGACGCCGCCTATCAGCTCCAGCTCCCCGGCGACCGCGCGCGGCTGCACGGGCTGGCGTTCGAAGTGATCGAAGCGCTAGCCGGCGGTCGGCCCCCGGAGCCGCCCGCATTGATCCGGTTGGAAGATCGGCGCGTTCTGACTCACCCGACGGATCCATACGCCCAGGCCCTCGCCGAGCACGCCCGCCTGGCCGGGTCTCGTGCAGACCTGGGCGTGGCGGGAAAGGAATGGGATGTCACTCGCGACCT
The DNA here is from genome assembly GCA_009773755.1 of Planctomycetota bacterium. Taxonomy (GTDB): domain Bacteria; phylum Planctomycetota; class MHYJ01; order WSZJ01; family WSZJ01; genus WSZJ01. The sequence goes on from WSZJ01000036.1 coordinate 2,182, forward strand.
GCGAAGACTCTATCTGCGTCGGGCGGCGGAGTATCTCGCAGGTCAATTTCACCACGAAGAAGCGCGGTGCATGTGGTTGCAGTACGCGGAGCTCGTCTCAGGAGGTGAGAAAGCCGAGTCGCTGCGCAAGGCCGCGCTCGTCATGGATCTGACTGGACGGCTGGCGGATCAGGAATCGCTCTTGCGTGAAGCCTGCTCGATTCACCGCGACGCAGGGCACAGGCTGCAGGAAGGATAGCCTCGCCATCCTGCAGGAAGTCGGCGACGAGCGCGTCTTAGGTCACGCAATGACCGGTCTCGCCATGTCGTACCTTCGCACCGGACGAGTCGAAGAGGCGGGGCAAGTCCTCGACCGCTGCCTCTTCATCGCTCGCAAGGTCGGCGACCGCCGACTCGAGGGTTTCGTCCTCGACAAACTGGGAGTCCTTTGCGCCCAGTCGGGTCGGGTCGAAAACGCGGAAACCTTCCTGGAGCAGGCGTTTTCACTCCAACTCGAAATTGAAGGCCTCCGGCGTTGCGGCAGCGTGCTTGGGAACATGGCAGGACTTTACTTTTCCACAGGTCGTGTCGCCATGGCGGCCAGCACCTACGAGCGGGCGATTGTCCTTCTCCGCGAAATGGGCGACCGGCGATCGGAAGGAATTATGACGGCGAATCTGGGTGTCGTGCTGGCCAAGTCTGGTCGCGTCGACGAAGCCGAAAAGTTCTACGAGAATGCCCTCGCAATTCATCGAGAATGCGGGGACAAGACCGCTTTGGGTTCGACCCTGGGGAACCTCGCGTGCCTTCACGGAAGGACCGGTCGAGCCATGCGCGCGCGAGGTGAATTCGAGAAAGCCCTCGTCATTCTCCGTGAGGTCCGTGATCGACGCTTGGAAGGCAGCAATCTCTGTGACTTCGCCCTGTTCTTGCTAGCGGAAGGTGAAGTGGATCCGGCGAGCGCCAAATGGAGAGACGGCGTTGATCTCCTGAGGCAGACCGGGGATACGAAGGCACTCGAGTCTAAACGCCTTGAGTTGGTCGAGGCCTGCGCGAAGGCAGGCGTCCCGCCTTTCGACACTCCCGGCGAGTAGCTTAGTCTCCTCAGGCCCGCTTCCCATTCCGGCGAACGCCGCACAGTACCGTCCTCTTCCGCTACCTCCCGGGGTTCACGGCGCCGACGGAGCGGATGGACACGGAAAGATCGTCGAGTACATTCGCGACTCCACCCCGGTGCCCGGTCCCGACCTATCTGCCCTGCCTCCACGTCTGCAGCAGGTGCGCGTAGTTTGATCGCTCCACCGCCTTCGGGTCCGGGCACCGCAGCAGGCTCATGGATCCCTTCATCTGCGCCACGCCCTTGTAGTCGTGATCCTCCAGCCACGCGCGGAAGCCCTTCACGATTTCCCCGAGCCTCCGCGGACCATTCTTGAGAAGCGCCGAGACGATTTGCACGGCGCTCGCGCCGCACATCACGGATTTCACGGCGTCGACCGGGTCGTGCACGCCTCCGGTCACGGCAATCGGGATTTTCACGGCGGGGAAGAGGATCGCGAGCCAGCGGAGGCGAAGCGGGAGCTCGGAGGAATCCGAAAGGCGCAGGGTCGGGGAGACTTCGAGCGCTTCCACGTCGATGTCGGGCTGGTAGAAGCGGTTGAAGATGACGAGGCCGTTCGCGCCGGCGGTCTCTATCTGGCGGGCGAAATTGACGAGGGAGGTGTAGAAAGGGGAGAGCTTGACGGCGAACGGGATTCTGACGACGCGGCGGAGCGACTCGACCATCTGGATGACGCGGTCCTCGATCGACTCGGAGGTTTCGGTGCCGTCGGCGGCGAGGTCGTAGACGTTGAGCTCGAGGGCGTTGGCGCCGGCGTCCTGGAGGGCGCGGCCGAAATCGAGCCAGCCGCCGCGGGACGCGCCGTTGAGCGACGCGATGAGCGGGATGTGGAGTTCCTTGCGGAGCCGACGGACGTGCTCGACGTAGCCTTCGGGGCCGAAGGGGAAGAGGTCGCGCTTCGGGAAGTACGAGCGCGCCTCGATGTACGTGTCGGAGTGCGCGTCCATCAGTCGCTCGCTCTCCTCGTACTCGCGGATGATCTGCTCTTCGAACAGCGAGTGCATCACGATCGCCGGCGCGCCCGCTTCCTGCAGCGCCGCGACCGCGTCGAGGTCGTCAACGAGGGGCGAAGCGCCCGGCATGATCGGGTGCGCGAGCTTCAGGCCGAGCCACGTCGTGGTCAGGTCGGCGCTCATGTCGGTTTCTCCTCGGGAGGCGGCTTGGGCAGTCTTACGCCGGCGAGCTGCCGGTACAGGTCGTAGCGCTCAGCGGCGGCGCGTTCGGCGGCCTTGATGAGCCGGCGATAGCGCGCGGGGTCGAGTTTCTCGGACATGCGGAAGCGGGCCTCGTTGCGGAGGTACTCGTCGGGGCGGAGCTTCGGCGGGGGGGAGTCGAGCTTGAGCGGAGGCTCGCCCGCGGCGGTGCGGCGCGGGTCGTAGCGGTAGAGCGGCCAGATGCCGGTGTCGACCGCGAGCTTCTGCTGTTTCGCGCCGTGGACCATGTCGTAGCCGTGAGCGATGCAGTGGCTGTAGGCGATGAGAAGCGCGGGGCCGGGGAACGCCTCGGCCTCGAGGAACGCCTGCACCGTCTGCTTGTCGCTCGCGCCGAACGCGATGCGCGCGACGTATATGTTGCCGTAGGACATCGCCATGAGTCCGAGGTCCTTCTTCGGAACTTCCTTCCCCGCCGTCGCGAATTTCGCCGCGGCCGCGAGCGGCGTCGCCTTCGACTGCTGCCCGCCCGTGTTCGAGTACACCTCCGTGTCCAGCACCAGCATCTTCACGTCCCGGTTCGTCGCCAGCACGTGGTCCAGCCCGCCGAACCCGATGTCGTACGCCCACCCGTCGCCGCCCACGATCCAGACGGACTTGCGCACGAACGCATCGGCGATGTCGAGGAGCCGAAGCGCCTGCGGGTCGGTCACGCCGGCGAGTTTCTTCCGAAGCGCTTCCACGCGCCGGCGCTGGGCCGCGATCGCGGCTTCCGAAGATTCGGAAGCGCCTTTCGCGAGGTCGCCGGCGAGCGGTTCGCCGATGCGGCCCGCGAGTGGCGCCAGGAGCTCGAGCGCGAGCCGCTTCCGCGCGTCCGCCGCGAGGCGGAAGCCGAGGCCGAACTCGGCGTTGTCCTCGAAGAGCGAGTTCATCCACGCGGGGCCGCGGCCGTCGCGGTTTGTGGTGTAGGGCGTGGTCGGGAGGTTGCCTCCATAGATGGAACTGCAGCCGGTCGCGTTGGCGATGAGCAGCCGGTCGCCAAAGAGCTGCGTGAGGAGCTTGAGGTACGGCGTCTCGCCGCAGCCGGCGCACGCGCCGCTGAACTCGAAGAGCGGTTCGAGGAACTGCGTCCCCTTAGGATCCTGGCGGACGTCCTCGCGCGGCGCTTCGGGGAGATTCAGGAAGAAATCCCAGTTCGCGCGCTCCATGTCGCGGATCGGGGCCTGCGGCGCCATGTCGATCGACTTGTGCCGCGGGTTTTCCTTGTCGCGCGCCGGGCAGACCTCGACGCAGAGCGCGCAGCCGGTGCAGTCCTCGGGCGCGACCTGCAGCACGTACTCGTGTCCTGCGTACTCCGTCTGCCTGTACTTCACGGACTTAAGCGAGACCGGCGCGCCCTTGAGAGCCGCGGGCTCCGCCACCTTCGCCCGGATCGCCGCGTGCGGACACACGAACACGCATTTGTTGCACTGCAGGCAGATCGCCGGGTCCCAGACCGGGATTTCCTGCGCCACGTTGCGCTTTTCCCAGCGCGCGGTCCCCGTCGGCCACGTTCCGTCCGGCGGAAAAGCGCTCACCGGCAGCAGGTCACCGCGCCCCTCCATCAGCGCCGCCGTCACCCGCTTCACGAAGTCGGGAGCCTCCGAAGCCACGGCGGGCGCACGCGGGAGTCCGGTCGCCGCGCGGCCCCTGACCGGGACCTCGAACAGATTTGCCAGCGTGCGGTCCACCGCCTCGTAGTTCTTCGCGACGACCGCTTCACCCTTTTTCCCGTAGGTCTCACGGATCGAATCCTTGATCGCCGCGATCGCCTCGTTGCGCGGCAGCACTCCGCTGATCGCGAAGAAGCACGTCTGCATGATCGTGTTGATGCGCGACCCCATGCCGGTCTCGCCCGCAATGCTCCACGCGTCGATGATCCAGAAGCGGAGTTTCTTCGAGAGAATCTGCCGCTGGACTTCGAGCGGGAGGTGGTCCCACGCGTCCTCGACGCCCCACGGCGCATTCAGAAGGAACGTCGCGCCGGTCGCCGCAATGTCCAGCACATCGATCTTCTCCAGCAGGAACGCCTGATGGCACGCCACGAACCCCGCCGTCCGGATCAGGTACGAAGAGCGGATGTCGCGCGGGCCGAAGCGCAGGTGCGAGATCGTGACCGCGCCGGACTTCTTCGAGTCGTAGACGAAATACCCCTGCGCGCTCAGTGCCGTTTTCTCCCCGATGATCGCGATCGAGTTCTTGTTCGCTCCCACCGTCCCGTCCGACCCGAGCCCGAAGAACACCGCCCGGCTCACGTCCGCCGGCTCGATGTCGAAGTCGCGGTCGAACGGAAGCGACAGCCGCGTCACGTCGTCCGTGATGCCGACCGTGAACCGGCGTTTCGGCCGCGCCAGGGCGATCTCGTCGAAGACCGCCTTCACCATCGCCGGCGTGAATTCCTTCCCGGACAGCCCGTACCGCCCGCCGACGACCCGCGGCTCCCGCGCAATCAGCCCTTCCTCCACCGCCTCCCGCAGCGCCGACTCGACGTCCATGCGAAGCGGCTCGCCGGGGGCGCCGGGCTCTTTCGTGCGGTCGAGCACCGCGAGCGTCTTCACGGAAACCGGGAGCGCGCGCGCGAAATCCGCGATGCTGAAGGGGCGGTAAAGCCGGACTTTGAGAACGCCGACGCGGGCGCCGCGGGAGTTCATCCACTCGACCGTTTCGTGGGCGACTTCCGCGCCCGAGCCCATGAGCACGATCACGCGGTCCGCGTCGGGCGCGCCGGAATAATCGAAGAGGCTGTAGCGACGCCCCGTCAACGACGCGAACGAATCCAGCGCCGCCTTGACGATTCCCGCGCATTTCTCGTAGTGCAGGTTACACGCTTCCCGCGCCTGGAAAAACGCGTCCGGGTTCTGCGCCGTCCCGCGCAGCGTCGGAGCGTCCGGCGTCAGGGCGCGCGCGCGGTGGCTCTTCACGAGGTCGTCCGTCACCATTGCGCGCAGGTCGTCATCCTCGAGCACCTCGACCTTCCGGATCTCGTGCGACGTGCGGAACCCGTCGAAGAAATTGAGAAACGGAATGCGCGATCGCAGCGTCGCCGCATGCGCCACGAGCGCCATGTCCTGCGCTTCCTGCGGCGACCCCGAAGCAAGCATTGCGAATCCCGTCTGCCGGCACGCCATGACGTCCGAGTGGTCGCCAAAAATCGAGAGCGCGTGCGTGGCGACAGTACGCGCCGCAACGTGCATGCAGAACGGCGCCAGCTCGCCCGCGAGTTTGAACATCGTCGGGATCATGAGGAGCAACCCCTGCGAAGACGTGAACGTCGTCGCGAGCGCCCCCGCCTGCACCGCCCCGTGCGCCGCCGCGACCGCGCCGCCTTCCGACTGCATCTCGATCACGTCCGGCGCCGCGCCCCAGATGTTGCGCTTTCCCATCGCGGACCATTCGTCAGCCAGCTCGCCCATTGCGGACGACGGCGTGATCGGGTAGATGGCGATGACCTCGCTGAGCCGGTGCGCGACCGAAGCGACGGCCTCGTTGCCATCCACCATGACTCTGCGGTGCTGTGACATGGAACTCCTATGTTGCAGGCGCGCAAAAAGCCCCGATGCTGCGGGAGATTGCGCGAAAAAGTCCGTTACAGCGGCCCTCTGCACACGGGAAGCAACGGGAGTGCCCGGCGCGACCTGTCGGAGTTTGAGCAACAATCAAGTGGGAGCACAACGGCGTCGGCGCGATCGGCCCTTCTCTGGAATCGCTTCTCAAAGCCGCCGCCGTTGGCCCCCACCTGCTTGTTGCTCAAACTCTCGGCGGCAAAACGATTTCTGCTCACGCCTTCAATTGCGGGCGGTCGCAACCGGCGCCGCGGGGCGGATGTTCATCCCGCCGTCCGCCTCGATCGTAAGGCGGTAGGTGCGCCCGGCTTCGAGCCGCGTATACACGGCCTCGCCTTGCGCCACCCTGACCCCCTGCGACTCGGCAAACTTCGCGTCCGACGCGTACTTCCAGAAATCCTTCCACATTTCCGCTTCAAAATTCCCGGCGCCGAGGCGAAGAGCATCCGGCACGCCGTCACTCGATGCCGCGTCCAGCGCGAAGCCGTCGGCAGGCGCCTGGAATTCGCCGAACACGCGGCGGAACAGATGGAGCGATCGTCCGCGCAGGACGTCGGCGTCTCCGACGAATCGGTCTTCGAACTTCAGCACGAGAGCGTCGAAGTAGGCGACGTCGCCGGCGATGGTGTGCGTCTGAGGCTGAAGCGCGTTGCCTTCGCGATCGTAAGCGAGGAACCTGAACGTCGTGCGCCGATCGCGACCCGGCGAGCCCTCCTGGATCGTGACGACGACGTCCGCAATGCGGAATTCCGTGCCGAGGCGGGAAATCATGTCGCGCATGCGGCGATTGTCGCGCTCGAGATCGCCGGAGCGGCGCTCGCGAAGAAACAGGCTCCAGCCGAGGATGGCCGCGAGAACGGCCAGGGTTGTGGTTGCGATGAGGAGCTTCCGCATGGGGAGATTATCGGCCTGCCATGGACGTCGGCTTGACCACGCAATGGAGATCCGTCGAACTTGACAGAGGGAGGCCCGGCGCATGCGCCGGGCGCACTTCCGGGACCGAGGACCGGGTCCGGAAGGGATTCGCGGTTACGGAATCGTAACGACCGGAAGAACCGGTAACAGAAACCGGCGCGTCGAGCGACCGCTTTCCCTCTGAAGGGCTCGCGGCACGGATCTTGCGAGGACTTGGCCTCGGGACAGAATCTCCCCGCCGGGCGTTGACGCATTGCGTCAATGTCCGGCGGCCACCTTCCGCGCCGCCGAAGTTTTTATTTCTGGCGAAGCGCGCCGCGCGCAAAATCCATCGCGCTTCCCGTGTTGCTTGAAAATAAAAACATCGGTTTCGTTACCGTCACGCAACGGCCAGGGGCCCGAGTAACGCGACTTTGGCCTGAAACAGCGCGCTTGCGCCGTTTCAGGGCATGGTCCGCGAATTGCAAGACTCATGGACGGCCCGAAATTGACGCAGTGCGTCAAATTGACGGGGCGCCCCGCCGGGCCCCGCGCCACTCGGAGGTCCGGATGAGACCAGCAAGCCGGGGCTTCACACTGATCGAGCTGGCGGTCGTCGTCGCCCTGCTCATCTTCATGGCCTCCGGCCTCGCCGCCGTCTGCGCGGGCATGACGCGTTCCTCCAGGGCCGAATCTACACGCGCCCTCGTCCGCGCTCTCGACGCCGCATGCGACTCGTACCGCACCAAGATGGGCTCTTACCCCGGCTTCCCGCGAGCCACCTCCGACACCACCGTTCTCCACCGCGCTCTCTGCGTTCCGGCCCCGCCCCTCGGACCTTTCATCGAGCTTCCCTCCAGCCGCCTCTCGTGCGCCCCGCAGATCCACGACGATTGGGGCTGGCCGATCCGCTACTCGCTCCCAGGACTGCGCCGCAATCAACCGGGCGACAACTCACGCCGCTTCGACCTCGACGCCTCCAGCACCGAAGGCGGCGTCATCGGAAACTGGCCGGAAGCGCGCTGATCGCGCTTCCACTCGGAGATTTCATGACACCTCTTCGCCGCGGTTTTACGTTGATCGAGCTGCTCGTGAGCGTCGCGCTGTCCGTCCTTCTCGTCAGCGTCCTCGCCGTCCTGTTCTTCAGGACGACGTCGACGGTGGTTGCCGGGGAAGCGCGGATGGCCGTGTCAGAGGATGGGCGGCATGCGGTCGACCAGGTGGCGATCGACCTGGAGAACATGCGTCCCTCGGGCGGCGGCGGGCAGCGTTTCCACGCGACCGACGGCCCGGGCGACGCGACACTGCCGGACGGATCGCAAGCGACGGACGCGATGGCGATGGTGACGTCGGCGATGGTCCCGGACGGCGCGGGCGGGCGAGCGCTGTCGACCGTGCTCGTGGAGTTCTTCCTGGCCGCGGAGACCGATCCGGAGTTGTCGGTGGCCGGCGGCGCGACGAACGCGATCCGGTCAGGGCGGCCGTTGAAGGCGATGAAGCGGCGGTTGTGGAAGGTGCCGACCGACTCGATGCTGGCGATCGTGAAGGGCACGCTGCCGCTCTCGGCTTCTGCTGCGACGCTTGCCGGGCTTTGCCTGATCGAGGAAAGCACGCTGCACCAGTACGTGATGTCGATGAACATCGAGCTGTTCGAGAACCCGGACTGGCGCGAGTTGCACGCGGCGGGGAGCGCGCTCATTTCGGCGCTTCCGATTGGCGACGTGGCTGGCGACCCCGTCCTGCCCAGGAAAATCCGGCTTTCGCTTCGCGTCATCGAAGGGTCTGGAGAGAACTGCGAACGGCTTTTCCAGCGTGAATGCTGGATTCCGGCGGAATAGGGGAGCGACCCAAATGGCGATTCAGGCTGGACTTGAGACGCCCGCTCCGGTAAAGTTACCGGCTGGTAACGTGAAGCATTACGGAGCGGTAACACCCATGAAAGTCCTTCTCGCTGAAGACGAAAAGTCGATTGCGCTCACGCTAGGCGATGAGCTCGAGGCCGCCGGGCACGAGGTCCTGCACAAGGCCGACGGACTCGCGGCGCTCGACTCGGCGCTGAACGGCGAGTTCGACGTCGTCATCTCCGACATCCGCATGCCGCACCTCGACGGTGAGCAGCTTCTCGCCCGGGTGAAAGAGGTCAAGCCCGACTTGCCCGTCGTCCTCATGACCGGATTCGGCACGATGGAATCCGTCATCAAGGCGATGCGCCTCGGCGCGTACGACTACCTCCAGAAACCTTTCGACACGCGCGAGGCCGTCCTGATTCTCGAGCGGCTCCAGCGAGAGATGGAACTGAAGCGCCGCTGCGCGCAGCTCCAGGAACAGCTCGAGGAAAAGTACCGCTTCGAAAACATCATCGGCACCTCGCCGAAGATGCAGTCGGTGTACCAGCTGATCCGCGCGGCCGCCGGCAACGATTTCCCGGTGCTCATCACCGGCGAAACCGGAACGGGAAAGGAACTCGTCGCGCAGGCGATCCATGTGAATTCGCTGCGCCGCAAGGGCGACCTCGTGAAAGTGTCCTGCCACAATTTTCCCGAGACGCTGATCGAGGCGGAGCTGTTCGGCCACGAGAAGGGCGCGTTCACCGACGCGAAGGACCAGCGGATCGGCCGCTTCGAGCGCGCCCACCGGGGCACGATTTTCATCGACGACATCGACGACATGCCGGCGGGGACGCAGGCGAAGATTCTGAACGTGCTCGCGGAGAGGAAACTCGAACGTCTCGGAGGCTCGAAGACGATCCAGGTCGACATCCGGATCATCACCGCGACGAAGCTCGACCTGCAGAAACTGGTCCGCGACGGGCGGTTCCGCGACGACCTCTTCTATCGCCTCAATGTCGTGCCGATCGATCTCCCGCCATTGCGCGAACGGGAAGGTGACCTGCCGTTCCTCATGAAGGAATTCATCAAGAAGTACGCGGGAGGGAAGCACTTCACGATCTCGCCCTCCACGATGGCGGAGCTGGAGCACTACACGTGGCCGGGAAACGTGCGCGAGCTGGAGGGCGCCGTGCAGCGGGCGATCGCGCTCTCGGGGGACACGGGCGAACTGCGCCGCGAGCACCTGGTGCGCGTGACGGCGAACACGCCGAAGGAAGCGATGGTCAGGAGCGACCGGAGGCCGTTGAAGGACGTGCTGGTGGAGGCGGAGAAGGGGCACATCCTGAACGTGCTGAAGATCTGCAACAACAAGAAGGGTGAAGCGGCGGAGTTGCTGGGGATCAGCCGGAAGAACCTGTGGGAGAAGTTGAAGTCCTACGGGGTGGACGCGGGCGAAGACGCGGAGCGGTAGGGCAGGAACGAGGTGAATTCGGGGAAGATGTCGGCGACACAGGCTCCATATATGAAGGAACTTAACTAAAAGTAAGCATATGTGCCCTAACCACACGATGCCGGGATCCCTGCTGCGACGCGACGCTGGCATGACGGCGTTCGAAGCGGCGATCTTCGCCTTCGTCGTCGTCGTCACGATCGCGCTGCTCCTGCGGTCCGATCCGGGCCGCCGCTGCCGTGCGAAACACCACGCAAGCCAGGCCACGGTCCAGGACTTCTGCGTGATGATGAACATCCATTCCTTCGACATCTGGGCCTCAGGGTGCGGCGACGCGCCGGCCTGCGACCCGGAGACTTCCGAGCCCGCCACCAAGGCCACGATCAAAAACTGGTAGGAGAACCGCATGCGCAGAAACGGATTCACGCTGATCGAACTGCTCGTCGTGATCGCCATCCTCGGGTTCCTCGCCGCGACGCTTGTCGTCGCCGCGTTGGGCCTGAAGCAGCGCGCGAAGATTGAGAACACCGCCAAGCTCGTGAAACGGCTCGACACGGCGTGCGAGGCGTACTTCACGAAGTTCCAGGATTACCCCAGCGATTTCGCGCGCCTCACGGCCGCGGAAAAGAAAGCCGGGGCCTCGTGGCCGGCGATCGCGAGCGACAGTTACCTCTTTGATTACCTCGGACGGCCGCTGGTGGTCGTGACCGGTTACGGCTCCGGAGGAGGAAAGTCTGAATCGCTTCCACCGTTCCTCGAGTTCTCGACCTCGGAAATGTCGGGGTCCTGGTCAGGCGCCCACTCCGTAAAGATCCTCGACGCCTGGGGAAACCCGATCTGGTACGAGCTGCCCGGATTCGCGCACGGATCGTCGCATCTCGACACTTCTCGAGGCCCGTCGTCCTCGACCGACTCGCGCTTCGACATTACCTCCCCGGGCCCCGACGGCTCCTACAACCCTCTCGCGGACAAGACCGACCCGACGGACAACATCACAAACTGGACCCGATAAAGGAGACCGGCCCATGCGTCGCAGGCAGAACGGGTTTTCGATGATCGAGATGCTCGTCGTCATCACGATCATCCTGGTGCTCGTCACCGGTTCGATCTCGATCCTCGGCATCTTCATGCGGGGACAAGGACTGAAGCAGGCCGGGCGGATCGTCGGGACGCAATTCATGCATGCGCGGCAGAAGGCGAGTTCGGAGAAGTGCATCTATTTCCTGCAACTCGACACGGCCAGGCACGTCATGCGCCTGTACCGCGACGTCGACCCGGATGGACCCGCGGGGCCGAAGACCTTTGACCGGACGCTGCTCACGACCGGTCCGGATGCCGACCTTCAGGACGGAGACGAGCATCCGCTTCCGAACCACATCGAGTTTGCCTGCAGCCAGGCATGGGCTTCCGGGATCGCCGGGAAGTCGCTGACGAGCAAGGCGCCGTTCGACGTGGCGGGATCGACGTTCTGGATCGGGTTTTACCCGGACGGAAGCTGCGTTCTGCCCACGACGGAGGTCGGTTGGGATCCCGACGCGCTGAAGACGGCGGACCTGATGCTCATCCAGGAAGGGCAGTCAGGCCGTGTGTACATCGACATCAACCCTGCGTCCGGAAAGGTCCGGAAGCAGGCCTTTCGGGTGGACTAGACCGCTCGCCGTGTTCCTGACAGTCGAGAACAGGAGAAATCATGAAGTCGCTTCGTGGAAAGAACTCGGGGTTCACGCTCATCGAAATCCTCATCGCGCTCGTCGTTCTGATGATCGGAATCTGCGGCGTTCTCAGCCTCTTCCCGGTCGCAATCAAGAATGTCAGTGATTCGGTGGAGGATTCGACGGCGTCGAATCTGGCGCAATCGCTTTATTCTTCGATGACCGAGGCGATGCGCCGGCCTGTGACGGGGATTGTGACGGTGACCCACGACGGGTTCCCGGCGGGACGGCTGGATTTTCCTCTTCCGATTTCTGTCATGGCACCTGTGACCTATCCGGCGCCGGGAAGCGGCACGGATGTGTGGCTGGAGACGTACCAGCTGGGGACGGACGGGGCGACGGCGGCGCAGGTGGGGAACATCAAGACGAGCCTTCTGGGGGGCGGGGACCCGTCGGAGCCGACGATGCAGTACTCGTTCCAGTTTGAAGTCGTGAAACCGGCAGAGTCGGTGATCGTGGTGGACACGGCGGGAACGACGACGAACCTGCCGCTTTATCAGTTCCGGTTCATGATTTACCGCGGGTACGAGCCTGCGGTGGTGGGAATCGGGCAGACGCACCCCGCGCTGGTGAAGGAGTTCACGACATTGATCGCTGGGACGGGGCTTTGAGGTCGAGGTGCGGAGGGCGCCGGACAGGACGAGCAGGACAGGGCACCGCCAGGTAACGCAGTAACTGGGCCGTAACTCGAGGTTTGGTGAAGGTGCTTCAGATTGATGCTTACAAAGGGCCAAAGAGCGTGATTCAGGGCATATAGAGAGCAATTCAGGAAGAAGGCCTCGGATTTGCGCTTCGGTTTAGGCGGGCCGAAATACACCCGCTTCCACCCGGAATTATCGATATCAGGAGAGCGCCATGCGCCAGAGCCGTGGATTCACGATCGTCGAACTCCTCGTCGTCGTCACCATCATCGGCATTCTTGCGGCGCTTCTTCTGCCCGCCCTGAGTGCCGCGCGCTGCCGCAGCAAGCACAGCGCGAGCCAGGCCACCGTCCAGGACTTCTCGGTGGCACTCAAGTCGTACGAGACGGACTTCGGCCGGTACCCCCCGGAGGAAGCCGGTAACTACGTCACACAGCTGGCGGCCGCTTCGCTCGTGAACATCATGTCTGCGAACGGGCCGAAGAACATTCCCTACTACCAGTTCCGCGCTGACTCGCTCAATGCGGGCAAGCAGTGGATTACTTCGCTGAGCACCCCGTATAAGTACCGCGAGAACGCCAGCAAAGCGAAGCCCGCGACGCCGAGCCCGTCGACGATGATGAACTTCTTCTCCTTCGACATGTGGGCGTGCGGCTGCGGAGACCAGCCTGCATGCAGCCAGACGACGTCGGATCCCCCGACCGCCGCCAACATCAAGAACTGGTAGGAGAGGCCCATGCGCAGATCGAATTCAGGTTTTTCGCTCATCGAGCTTCTCGTCGTGATCGCGATCCTCGGTTTCCTTGCGGCGACGCTGACGATCGCCGCGGCGGGACTGAGGCAGCGGTCGAACATCGAGAAGACGGCAGCTCTCGTCCGTCGGATCGACGCGGGATGCGAGGCGTACTTCACCAAGTTCCACGACTATCCTTCCGATTACGCCAAACTCACTGCCGCCGACAAGAAGCCACCGCCGAAGGTGTGGGCAACGATCAAGAGCGACAAGTACGTGTACGACTACCTCGGGAAACCTCTCACCGTGACGGAGGGCTTCGTCGCCGCAGGCGCCAAGGTCAAGAATCTTGAGCCCTTCTGCGAGATGAACGCTTCTGAAATCCTGGGTCCGGACACCGGGCCGCACACGGTGCAGGTGCTTGACGCCTGGAAGGGACCGATCTGGTACGAGCTACCCGGCTACGCGCATGGAACGAACTTCCCGGACCGGTCCAAGGGCGAAGTGTCCTCGACCGACTCCAAGTTCGATCTGACGTCGGCCGGGCCGGACAAGGTGTGCGACTCGTTCCTCGACAAGCTGATTCCGGATGACGACGTGACGAACTGGACCTACGACCGCAAATAGGGGCCAACCCATGCGCAAGTCGAACGGCGGTTTCTCGATGGTCGAAATGCTGGTCGTCGTGACCATCATTCTCGTCCTCGTGACCGGCTCGATCTCGATCCTCGGCGTCTTCATGCGCGGCCAGGGCATCAAGCAGGCCGGCCGGGTCATCAGCGGGCAATTCATGAACGCGCGGCAGAAGTCGAGTTCAGAGAAGTGCGTCTACTTCCTGGTTTTCGACTCGTCGAAGCAGGTGTTGCGCCTGTACCGGGACAACGATCCGGACGGGCCGACGGGGCCGAAGACCTATGACAGAACTTTGATCACTTCGGGCGTCGACAAGGACATTCAGGAAGGCGACGAGCATCCGCTTCCGAAGAATGTTCAGATCGGGTGCAACCAGGCGTGGGCCTCGATTTCGTCGAAGTGCCTGACGAGCACGGCTCCGTTCAACGTGCCCGGGTCTACTTTCTGGATCAGTTTTTATCCGGACGGCACGCTCGTTCTGCCGGCCGCCGAGAAGACCTACGATCCGGACGTCGCGCTCACATCAGACCTGATCCTGGTGCAGGACGGGCAGACGAGCAAGCTGTACATCGACATCAATCCCGCTTCGGGCAAGATCCGCAAGCAGGCGTTCCGCACGCAATAGGAGACGATCATGAAGCGCGTACGCAGGTCCGGCGCTGGATTCACGCTGATCGAGATCCTGATCTCCCTGGTGCTCCTGATGGTCGGGATCTGCGGGATCCTCAGCCTCTTCCCGGTCGCGATCAAGAATGTCAGCGATTCGGTGGAAGATTCAGCGGCATCCAATCTGGCGCAGTCGCTTTATTCCGCGATGACCGAGGCGATGAGGCGGCCAGTGACGGGCGTTGTCTACCTGACTCACGATGGGCTTCCGTCCGGGCTGTTCAATTTTCCGCTCCCGGTAACGGTCGGCGCGCCGGTTCTCTATCCAGCGCCGGGTGCGGGGACCGATCCGTCGCTCGAGGTTTACCAGCTCGGGACGGACTTGAGGACGTCGAGCCAGGTGAATGACATCAAGACTCCGCCGCCCGCGTGGTCGCAAGGCGGGGATCCGTCGGAGCCGACGCGGCAGTATTCGTTCCAGTTCGAAGTGAGCAAGCCGCCGGAGTCGGTGATCGTGGTCGACACGGCCGGCACGACGACGAATCTTCCCCTGTATCAGTTCCGGTTCATCATCTACCGGAGCTACTTCAAGACGGTTGTGCCTGCGGGCGAGACTCATCCGTCGCAGGTAAAGGAATTCACGACGTTCATCGCGGGAACCGGGATCTAGCCACCGGCTCGCTTCGCTCGCAAAGGCTTCGGAGACGAACATGAAACGAAATTCCGGCTTCACGCTGATGGAGTTGCTCGTGGCCATCGGATTGATGGTGATCCTGATGACTGCGATCGTGATGATCTTCCATCGGTCGACCGACGTCATGAAGATCCAGGGTGCGCGCATCGACATTTACGAGAATGCGCGGGCCGCGATCGACACCTGCTGCAGCGACATCCAGAATGCGATCCCCGCGGGGGGAGGCCAGCAGAGAATGTACATCGACAACTACAACAGGCCGGTTTCCGCGCCGGTGCCGGTCGGCAACAACATGGATGGCGCCGCCGATTACGTCGGTGTTGTCACGGTTACGACCTGCCCGACGGGCTCCGGCGCGACGGCAACGCGCGAGCTCAAGACCGTCTACGTGGAGTACTTCCTCACCAACGACGACGACGCCGAAACGTCGTTTACGGGAAAGGGATACACCCGGGCGCAGCGCAGTCAGCGCAGGATCTTCGTGCTGAAGCGCCGCGTGTGGGCGTTGCCGACCTTGATCACGTCGCTGCAGATTCAGCAGAATTCGGCAGTACCGATTTTCTCGACTCCGCTGAGTTCCCCCTCGGGACCGTTGACCGTGACTTCAAACATGGTGCCTCCCGGTCCCTCTCCGGCGACGATGGCGCTGATCGAAGACGCGGACCTGTGCCATTGGATCGTGTCGTTCAACATTGAGGTCTACAACTACAACGCCGCGGCGGCGCCCGGACCGACGAATCCGAAGTACTACGAGCTCAATGAGGCGGGCAACCCTTACGTGAAGGCCGTGATGCCCCTGGGCGACCTTCCCGGCATGGAGCCGGTGATTCCCAGGAAGCTGAGGATCTCCCTCCGCGTCATTGAGGGCGCAGCCGAGAGGCAGGAGCGGTTGATGCAGCGCGAAGTCTGGGTGCCGCTGGGCGGTTAATGAATGATCGAACCAACCACCCCGGGGATGTTCCCCGGGGTTTTTTTTTCGATCCGGAGGCGCTTCCCAAGTCGGGCACGGAAGCGTAAAATTGCCTGTCCCTGACGGCCGACTCCCGGAGAAGCGCCATGCCCGAAACCAAGACCGGCCCCGCTCTTGACCCCGAGAAGATGGAGGGGCAGGAAATTGGGGGCTGCAAAATTGTCGCGAAAATCGCGACGGGCGGCATGGGCACCGTCTACAAGGCGCTTCAGGTTTCCATGAGCCGCCAGGTCGCGATCAAGTGCCTCGCCGAGGATTTCGCGAAGGACCAGCAGTATGTGACGCGGTTCGTGCGCGAAGCGAGGGCGGCGGGTGAGCTGAACCACACCAACCTGATTCACGTGAACGACGTGGGCGTCTACCACGGGGTGTACTACTACATCATGGAGTTCGTGGATGGGCAGAGCCTGGACCGGGTTCTGCGGATCAAGGAGAGGCTGGGGCCGGAAACGGTGGTGGAGATCCTCCTGCAGGCGGCGAAGGCGCTTTCGTACGCGCACGGCCACGACATCATTCACCGCGACATCAAGCCCGACAACCTGATGATCACCAAGGAAGGCACGGTGAAGATCGCCGACCTTGGGATCGCGAAGAAGGTCGATCGGACACGGGAGGCGACGGACGCCGGCCTTGTGCTGGGAACGCCGAACTACATGGCTCCGGAGCAGGCAACGGATGCGGCGCTGACGGACCGCCGGAGCGATGTCTACGCGCTCGGCTCGACCGTTTATCACATGCTTTCGGGCAGGCCTCCCTACACGGGGAAGAACGCGCTTGAAATCCTGACAAACGTCGTGAAGCGAAAGCCCGATCCGATCGAGAAGCTGCGGCCGGACCTGCCGAAGCACCTGCTCCAGATCATCAACAAGATGATGGCCCGCGACCCGGAGCGTCGGTACCAGTCGATGGACGAGCTGGTGAAGGACGTCGACCTGTACAAGACCGGGAAGTACAAGTCGGAGAGGCCGTCGAGCCGGGGGACCACCTGGGAAGACGAGGACGAAGAGGGGCCGAAGAGGCCCAAGGCGGCCATCGAACTGGCGTCTTCGCAGGAGGAGGAGGCGAGGCAGACCGCCGGCGGAGTGGCCCACGGCGGCCAGGCGACAGGCCCCGCTTCGGTGGACAACATCAAGCTCTCCGGCACGCGCGTCGCGCCGAACCCGGCGCTGGGGTCGGTGGACCTGATCGGCGCGAAGGCGATCGGCGCGATCAGCGCGAGGAAGAAGAGCAAGATGGTTCCGATCATCACGCTGATCGGGGGGCTTGTGATTGCAGGGATCGGGTGGAAGATCGTGTCGAATCTCACGAAGCCGCCGGTCAAAGAAAAGCCGGTTCCGAGCAAGAACACGGATATCAAGGACTCCGGGATCAAGGTCGCTGCCAATGAATCGGAGGCCAAGGAGTTGTTTGCGGAGGCGGAAAAGCAGGAGCGTCGGCCCGGCCTTCCCAGAAACGACATCAAGAAGGCCTTCCAGGAGGTCGTGGAAAGGTACCCCGACACGGTGGCGGCGCACAACGCCGCGGAAAAGGTGAAGGCGATCGAGACGGCGTGGCTGGAGGCGGTGGGAGCGCCATTGGTGAAAGCGCGCAAGCTGCTGGCGGAGATGGGTCCGATTGCGGACTTCACTCCGGTCCGGGACGCCGTCAAGAGAGGCGCTTCCGAGGCGCAGGCGCGGCCTGACCTGCTGGAGCGGGTTCGCGAAGTCGAGAAGGAGGTCGAGGAGGGCGCGCGCATTCGGCAGCAGAAGATCCTCGCGGACGCCCGCGGCAAGGCCCGGGACGGCCACTGGGTTGAGGCGATTGAAGAAGCGCAGAAAGTGTTCCAGCTGAAGTATGAGAAATTTGAGGACGACGCCGTCCAGGAGAGCGGGACCTGGCGCGGCAAATGGCACGAGGTCCGGCTGGAAGCGCTGAAGGGCTTCGACTTCACGATTGAGAAGGCCAAAGACAAGTTTCGCGGCAACGAGGATCCGAAGATCGAGATGGAGCCGGCCCGCGCCGCGGAAATCATCGCGAACGCGGCGAAGGATCCGAAGAACAACTCGATCAAGGGTCTGGTCGACCACATGGCCGCGATTTTCGCAGACGCGTCGGCGGTCACCGATGCCGCGTGGGTGCAGGTGGACGCGATGAAGGGGCAGAAGTACAAATTCAGCAAGGACGCGTACCCGAACAACCAGCCCGTGGAAATCGTTGCGGCGGTGAGGCCGATCGTGCAGGTGAAGTTCGGTGCCCAGGTCATCAAGACCAAGCCGTTGACGCACGAGGACATGTATGAGCTCGGGAAGATGTCGCTCAGCGGCAATGACGCCGGGAGGACGAAGCTCGCCTGCTACCTGTTTGCCCGCGGCAGCACGGACCAGGCGCTGAAGCTCGCGGCCGGGACGAGCGGGCAGGCCGCCGCGGACATCCGGTCTCGCCTGGTCGACCTGCAGATCCGGATCAAGGAGCTGAAGGCCAGGCCGCTGGACCTCATTCGAAACGGCGGCGGGCAGTGGAACGAGCAGAGCCAGAAAGGCGGATGGACGCCCCGCGAGGTCGGCGCGGAAATCGACGGTTCGGGCGACTTCGGCGAACGGGTGCTCGTCAAGGCGCCGGAATCGAACTACATCCTCGAGGTCGAGGCGCGCAAGGAACTGGGCCCCAACGGCTTCGTCGTGTACTTCAAGGCCTTCGGCGTGTCGTACCAGTGGCATGTCGGAGACGGCGGCAACAAGTTCTCCCTCGTGAAGGGCCTGCCCTCGACCCAGACGAACGATGTCCTCGGCCCGGGCGATCCGCTTCTCGTCCGCATCGTCGTTCTCGACGACGTCGCGATCGGATACGTCAACGGAGATCGTCGCTGGGAAATCACAAAGGCGACGCCCGGCAACGCCGCGCCCGGCCCGGGAACCGGCCTCGCCGTCCACCACACCCTCGTTCGCTTCAGGAAGATCCTCCTCTGGGACATCAAGTAACGGAGGCGTTGTGAGCGGCCGGGGCGCGGTCTTCATCAGTGACCTGCACCTGAGCGACCGGCATCCGGAGCGAAGCGAGCTCTTTTTCCGCTTCCTCGAGGAGCGTGCGGCCGGGATAGGGACGCTCTGGATCCTGGGGGACTTCTTTGATTTCTGGATCGGGCCGGCGCACGTCCGGCTGGGCGAACACCGCGAAACGCTGCTCAAGCTCCGCGCCCTCGGGGATGCGGGGACCGAGGTGAAATTCATCTGGGGCAACCGCGATTTCCAGGCTGGTGAGGAGCTTTCGAAATTCGCCGGCGTGGAAGTCCTGGGTGAGTCCTGCGAAAGGAAGTTCGGCGAGCACAGGACGCTGTTGATCCACGGCGACTCTTTCTGTTCGCGCGACCGCGGACACCAGGTCTTCCGGGCGGTCACGCGCAACCGCGTCGTGAAGGCGATCTACAAGGCTCTGCCAAGCGCCGTCAGCCTGGGGATTGCGAAGCGCCTGCGGGCTCGCAGCGAGGCCGGAGTGGCGCGCAAGTCCGCGCGGACGATGAGCTTTGCGGAAGAAGCGATCCGCGAAGCGTTCGGGCGCGGGGTGGATACGATTGTCTGCGGACACTGCCATGAAGCGCGCGAGGAAGAATTCGAGCTGGAGGGCAGGAAGGGACGGCTTTACACGCTGGGAGCGTGGGAGGAAGAGGCGCGCTACCTCGAATTTTCGGGTGGGGAGTTCCGGCCGCGGGTGTTTCCGGAGGCTGGGAAGGGGGCGTGAGGGAGAGGGCGCGGGCGGCATCGAAAGGGGTGGAGAGGTGGAACAACGATGAGCATCGACATGGTCCAGGTGTTCCGGGCGGCGGTCGGCGGGCGCGCGAGCGACGTCGTGATCACGGCGGGGTCGCCGCCGATTTTCCGCGTGAACGGCGAGGTCGTGTTCGGCCAGGCGTCGCCGCTCGATGCCGAGCAGACGAAGAAGATCGTCTACGACATCCTGCGGCCCGAGCAGATCGCGCGGTTTGAGCGGGAGAAGGAGCTTGATTTCTCCCTGACCGTGGAGGACGTGCACCGCTTCCGCGGAAATGTGTTCCAGCAGCGCGGGTATGTCGGCGCGGCATTCCGGCTGATTCCCGACCGGATTCCCGTGCTCAAGGATCTGGGGCTGCCGAAGGTGATCGAGGAATTCGGACTCTCGCCGATGGGGCTGTTCCTGGTTTCGGGGCCGACGGGGCACGGAAAAAGCACGACGCTCGCTGCGATCATCAACCTGATCAACGAGCAGAAGAAGGCGCACATCGTGACGATCGAGGACCCGATCGAGTTCATTCACCGGAACAAGAAGAGCGTGATCGAGCAGCGCGAAGTCGGCGACGACACGCATTCGTTCGCCGCGGCGCTCAAGCATGTGCTGCGCCAGGCGCCCGACGTGATCCTCGTCGGCGAGATGCGGGATCCCGAGAGCATCTCGGCGGCGATCACGGCGGCGGAGACCGGGCACCTTGTGCTTGCGACTCTCCACACGAACGACTCCGTCCAGGCGATCGACCGCCTCATCGACGTCTTCCCGAGCCATCAGCAGTCGCAGATTCGCGCGCAGCTCTCCATGTCGCTCCTCGCCGTCGTCGCCCAGCGGCTCATCCGGACGGCGGACGGGAAGGGGCGCGTCGTGGCCTGTGAAGTTCTCAAGAACAACGCGGCGGTCGCTAACCTCGTGCGCGACGGAAAGACGCACCAGATCTACACCGTGATGGAGACGCACGCCCGTGAAGGAATGGTCACGCTGGACGCATCGCTCAAGGACCTGTACCTCACCGGGCAGATTCCGTTCGAGGAGGCCCGCCGCCGGATGCGGAACCCGGCGATCCTGGAGAAGGCGTGACGGATGGGAGGAACCCTATTCCTCATCTTCTCGTTCGTCCTTCTCTACGGCGGCGGGATCGCCACTTCCTGGATCACGCTCCGCACCGAGCACCTCCGCGACGACGGCCGCTTCCACGCCGCCGTGCTTGTCCATATGGTTCTTGCCGGGTCGCTCCTCAACCTGGCGATGGGACTCGGCTGGGAAATGATCATCGCCGCCATTCCGGCGGGTTTCCTTTACGGATTACCGATGGGGTACTTTTTCGCCGTGTGGGTCATGCGCATGCGCACCATGGCCCTGGGCGACCACAAGCTTAAAGTCGAACCCACGTTTGACCAGGCGGAGGCGGCGGAGAGGCGCGGGGACATGGAAGCGGCGCTTCGGCTCTATCGCGCGGCGGCGCAGGGCCAGCCGGGGCACGCGGAGACCCGGAGGCGGCTGGGGGAGGCATATTTCAAGGTGGGCGACGCGGATCAGGGGATTGCCGAACTTCGGGCGGCGCTGGGCCTGGTTGAGGATCCGGAAAAGAAGATGGCGCTGGCGTTTCGCGTCACGGATCTGATGGTGGAAAAGAAGAACGACGCGTTCAACGCAGGGCTGATCCTGGGGGAGCTGGAGCGCGACTACTCAGGGACGCGCGTGGCCGAGCTGGCGAAGGCGAGACGGGCGCGGCTGACGTCAGGGAAGGCCGGCGAAGTTGAAGGGAATCCCTCCGAGGCGTGAGTCGACTCAGCGGCCACCTTGCGCGGTCCGCGCCGAGGCCGCCCTCAGCCTTTCCAGGACCGCACGGATCGCCATCGCCGACCGTGGGTCCTGCTCCTCGGCTGCCCAGCGCCCGAACGAGGCCAGATCGCCCGCGGCCAGCCGATCCTCGAGATCCGGAACCAGCTTCCGCTCGTCGTCGTAGACACCCATCCACCAGTTCCGGTAGGACGCCGGCCAGTTAGAGCGCTTCATCAGGGCCACCATCAGGGGCACCCGGCTTCCGCGCGGCGCGCTGCTGACGGCGCTCCAGATCCTGTCGCGCTCCGCGGGAAGCAGGTCGTAGAGCGTCGGAAAGGCCCCCCCGGCAGCGGACGCGTGCGCGGGGCTCGTCGCCCAGTCGAGCGCGAAGGGTTTCCACTTCCAGGCCGGGTCGCGGTCGAGGACCCCGGAGATCACCAGCGCGGTGGCGGCGTCGTCCGGGATCAGGGAGTCCCGCAGCGCGCGCATCAACTCCGCGGCCCCGCCCTTGCGGTCGGCGAGGACGATCAGTTCCGAGGAGCGGGCGACGAGCGCGCGGCGGGTGTTCTTCGAGCGCTCGAACAGGACGTCGGCCGACGGGCGATCGCCGGCCGCCGCCAGCGCCTGCGCGGCCAGCAGCGCAATCGTCCAGACCGGCTCGCGCTCGAGGTGGCGGCGAATCGTCGGAAGCGCGTCGGGCCGGGGCTGGAGGGGATCGCTCCCGGTCCAGGAGTTGCGCTCATCGAGCGTCGGAGTGCCGTTGATCGCGAGCGCGAGGAGCACGACGAGGCGGCCTTCGGGCGGAAGTGAGACGAGGGCTTCCTCCACGACAGGCAGGCATTCGGGGACGGGAGCGGCCGATTGGGCGATGAGGAGGCGGAATTCCGGGTGCGCCGCGTAATCGGCGCTGGCCTGGCGCGGGGAATCCGCGTAGACGGCCGTGAGTTCGCGAACGATCGGGGTGGCGTCCCTGGCGGTGGATTTCCGGAAGCGCTGAAAGATCTCCGCCGAATCGCGCCCTGGTGCGGTTGCGATTGCCCAGGCGACGACCCAGAATGCGACGTACGCGAGGACGATCCCGACGAGGCGTCCGTTCATCGGCGGACCGCCTGCGCCAGCATGGCAAGAGCCTCAGGGTAGGCTTCGCATTCCGCCTGGAACACGCGCCTGGAGAGCGTGTCCGTCGTGTCCCCGGCCAGCACCGGCACGCGTTTCTGCAGAATCAACTCTCCGTGATCGTAGACGTCGTCGACCCAGTGTACGGTACAACCGCTTTCCTTATCGCCCGACGCGAGCACGGCCTCGTGGACGCGATCGCCGTACATCCCCTTCCCGCCGAATTTCGGAAGGAGCGCGGGATGAATGTTGACGACGCGGCCGCGCCACGATGCCGGGATCGGGAGGAAATGGAGAAAGCCGGCGAGAACGACGAGGTCGGGACGGAACGGCTGAACCGCGGCGTGAACTGCCTCGCCGAACGAAGCTTCGTCCGGGAAGCCGGCGCGGAAGACCTCGGCGAGCGGGAGGCCGTTGCGAAGGGCGACATCGCGCCCGGCAGCGCCCCTTTTCGACGAGAGCGCGACCGCGACGCTGGCGGGCAGGGCACCCGCGGCGATGCGGTCGACGAGGTTCTGAAGCGTCCGGCCGGCGCCGCTGAGCAGAACTGCGAGCCGCAGCGGCTCCCTCATAGTCCCATCTCTGCGAGGACAGCGACGCAGCGGGCGCAGCAGGCGGGGTGGGCGGTCGAGCGGCCGATGTCGGGGCGCAGGTTCCAGCAGCGCTGGCATTTGGGATGCGGTGACTTCGTGACTTTCACGAAGACTGTGGGCGCGTCGGTGCCTTTGACCGTCTCCGGCATCTGTCCACGGTGCAGCCGGACTTCGCTCACGAGCAGGACCCCCGCCAGTTCCTCGGAGCGTTTTGAAAGAGTTTCGAAGTAGACGGGGTCTTCGGTCAGGATGTCGGCCACCGCTTCCGTGGACTTGCCGATCGTTTTGGCCGCGCGCAGTTTCTCGATTTCCCGGCCGAGATCCCGGCTGACGCGGAACAACCGATCCCAGTCGGCTTCGAGTGCGGGCGTGAAGCCGGAGGTTGGCGGCTGCGGCCAGCGTGCGAGGTGGACGGACTCTTCTTTTTTTCCGGGGAGGTATCCCCAGAATTCCTCGGCGGTGTGGCTGAGAACAGGAGCCGTCATCCTCGCCAGCGCCGACGCGATTTCGAACACCACCGTCTGCGCGGCGCGCCTTCCGCTCGACGCCGGCGCCAGCGTGTAGAGCCGGTCCTTCACGGCGTCCAGGTAGAACGCAGACAGGTCCGTGACGATGAACGCGTTGATTTCGTGGGTCGCATGCGCGAAATCGAAGTCGTGCATGAGCTGCTCGACGCGCACCACGAGCCCGCCAAGGCGGTGGAGCGCCCAGCGGTCGATTTCCCAGAGCGAACTCTCGCGGTGCGCCGGGTCGAAATCCGACAGCGCCCCGAGCAGGTAGCGGAACGTGTTCCGCCATTTCTTGTAGACCTCCGCGATCTCGTCGAAGCGCTTCTTTGAATACGGGATGTCGTCCGTGAAATCCACGGAGGCGATCCAGAGCCGGATCACGTCGGCGCCGTACTGCTTCACGAATTGCTCGACATCCATCGCTCCCTTTGATTTCGAGATCTTGTCTCCCCCGTCGTCGACGACGAATCCGTGGGTGACGCACGTCTTGTAGGGGCTCTGGCCGTTGGTCATGACGGACGGGATGAGCGAAGACTGGAACCAGCCGCGGTGCTGGTCGGTTCCTTCCAGGTAGCAGTCGGCGGGGAAGTGCAGTTCCGGGTGGGCCATGACGACGGAGCGGTGGCTCGATCCCGACTCGAACCAGACGTCGAAGATGTCGTTCCCTTTCCTGTACGTCCGGCCGCCGCAGGCGCATCCGGGCGGATCGGGCAGCAATTCGGCCGCGCTCATGCGGTACCACACGCCGGCGCCTTCCTTCGCGTAGAGGTCGCGGATGCGGCGAAGCGGCTTCGCGTCGGTCACGGCCTTGCCGCACTTCTCGCAGAAAAACGCCGGGATCGGCACCCCCCAGAGGCGCTGGCGAGAGACGCACCAGTCCGGGCGGGACTGGATCATCGAGGTGATTCGCGTCTCTCCCCAGCCCGGGATCCAACGCGTGCGGCGGACTTCCGCAAGCGCCTTCTCGCGCGACTCGTCGATCTCGATGAACCACTGCTCGGTGGCGCGGAAGATGATCGGGCGGTGGCAGCGCCAGCAGTGCGGATACGAGTGAGAGACCTTCTCCTCGAGAAGCAGGTGCCCGGTGCTCTTCAGCTGCGCGACGACCTCCGGGTCCACCGCCGGAACTTTTTTCCCGGCGAACATCCCCGCGCGTTCGTCGTACACGCCGTTCGGCCCGACCGGGTTGAGAATCTCCAGCTTGTACTTTCTTCCGGTCGCGTAGTCCTCGTGCCCGTGCCCGGGCGCCGTATGCACGCATCCCGTTCCGTCCGTGAGCGTCACGTACTCCGCAAGCACCACGGGCGAACGGCGCTTGATGAAGGGGTGCTCGTACTCCATTCCTTCCAACTCCGAACCCTTCGCCCGCGCAAGCACCGCGACCGGCCCCAATTTCGCCAGCGCCTTCACGGCCAGCGCTTCCGCCATGACCAGTTTCCGTCCCGCACATTCGACGAGGACGTAATCGGCCTGCGGGTGAAGCGCGACGGCGAGGTTGGCGGGGAGCGTCCAGGGGGTGGTGGTCCAGATGACGATCGCGGCCTTCTGCTGCGAGAAGGGGTGCTTGCCCGGCACGAGGTCGAACGCGACCGTGATCGCGGGCGACGTGATGTCCGCGTATTCGACTTCGGCTTCAGCGAGCGCCGTCTCGTCGCGGACGCACCAGTGGATCGGACGCAGCTTCCGGCTGATCCGCCCGCGCTCCATGAGGTCGAGGAAGCAGTCGAGGATGCCGGCCTCGTACTGCGGCGCCATCGTGAGGTACGGCCGCTCCCAGTCGCCGAGCACGCCGAGCGATTTGAACTGGCGCCGCTGAACGTCGATGAACTTCTGCGCGTACGCCTCGCACTTTGCGCGCACGGCCGTCGGGTCCATCGTGCGAAACGCCGGACCCAGCTCCTCGGCGACCTTGTTCTCGATCGGCAGCCCGTGGCAGTCCCACCCGGGCACGTACGGCGCATCGGAGCCGAGCATCGAATGGAACTTCACCACGACGTCCTTGAGAATCTTGTTCAGCCCCGTCCCGATGTGAACATTCCCGTTCGCGTACGGCGGGCCGTCGTGCAGCACGTACTTCCGCGCGCCTTTCCGCGCCGCCCGGATCTTCGCGTACAGCCCGCCTTCGTCCCACCGCTTCTGCATCTCCGGCTCATTTTTCGGGAGCTCGGCGCGCATCGGGAAGTCGGTTTTTGGAAGCAGGACGGTGCTTTTGTAGTCCATGGGGAAGGGGAGTTATACACCTCGCCGGGACGAGGAGCAAGGAGCGCGCCCGGCGCGGGTCCGGCTCCGTTCTTGCGCCGTTCGCACGGCGGAAGTAGAGTTGACGCGCTGCCGCAACCTCTTCCAAGGAAACGAGTTCATGCTTCGCATCATCGCCGTCGCCGCCGCGCTTGCATGGGTCTGCGTCGGATGCGGCAAGAAGGATCCGACAGCCAAACCGCCGGCATCGCATAGCGGAAACAAGCCCGTCGGCACAGGTTCGGCCACGTCCACCCAGGCGAATCCTGCGACGGGCCCGAACGATCCCGTGAAAAAGCCCCCGGTCGACATCGATAACGGCAAACCCGGCTGGATGCCCGTCCCCGTTCCGGACGATCAGAAGGATCTGGCCTACACCTCGGTGTTCCACCTCTTCAAGAGCAAGGAAACGGTCTACCTGGAAAACCTGGAGCGCTTCGTCATGAAGCGCAGCGACGGTGGCGGGGGAACCGGGTCCAGCCTGACGGCCGCGAATCAGACGGAATGGGATCTCGTGGGCGGGGGAATCATGGAAGAGGCGAAGAAGGCGCCTGACAAGACCGACCTGTATTACCGGATCAAGGGAAAGCGGACGATGACGAAGAAATTCGGGCCCCCTCCCGGGATGGTCGGCGAAAAGCAGGAGTGGGTGATGACGGTGGAGGAAGTGGTGTGGAAAAAAAGCGAGACCCAGTTTTTTCACGAGATGACGATCCTGGAGGAAGAACTCTGGGACGACTACGTCAGCCTGATCGAGGACCTGCTTCCGGACGGGCTCAAGGCATGGCAGGCCCACCAGACGAAGGCCGAGGACCTGGGCTGGGGGCTCTCGGACCGCGAGCGTGACCGGACGAAAAAGCCGTTTCACGCCCTGGTTTCAGCCGTCGAGCGGATTTCCGCCGGCCGGAAGTCGATCGACGCAAAGTCCGGGGACGTCGAGGAAGCGATCGCCTGGATGAAGTTGATCCTGGAATGGTCGCACTTCCCGGGCAGCGTGGTGAGCGGCGATCTTGAAGAGGACCGCGAGAAGCGCTCGCGCGAAGCGCTGGCCGGAAAAGTGCGCCTGCTGGAAAACCAGTTTCGGGACCGGCTGAAGAGCGGCCTGTCGATCAAGCCCGAGGAAGCAGGCCGGGTGCTGAAGGAAACGGACGGAACCGTGACGCAGAAATTCTGCGTGTATGCGGCGGATGCCGGAAAATTCCAGCTGTCGGCGGAGGCGGCGATGGCGGTCTTCGGGGCGAAGGAGAAGGTCGAGTGGAAGCAGACCACCTTGTCGCTGCTCAAGACTGCGGTTACCACCCACGAGGGGTTTTTCGCCGGGTGGCCTGACGATGCGCTGGCGGCCTTCCCGGGGCGACTGAAGGACGCGGTCCTGCCCTTTACCAAAGGGCAGCTCATTCCGAGCCGGAATGCAGCGGCGGTGCTGGAAGCGGTCAAGAAAGCGAAGCCGTCGCTGGCCGGCGAGGTGGATGCGGCCATTGCGGAACTGAAGAAGAAGTAATGGCGCCGCTCAAGATCGCGATACCGAACAAGGGGCGCCTGTCGGATTCGTGTCTCCAGCTTCTGCGCGCCATCGGGCTTCCCGTCGCGGGCGTCGGCCGCACGCTGGTCTCCGTGGTCGCGGGAGGCGCGGTCGAAATCCTGTTCTCCCGCGCCGACGATATTCCCGAATTCATTGACCTGGGCGCCGCCGACATCGGGCTGACGGGGAGCGACCTGGTCGATGAGGCCGCGGCGGACGTGGAGACGCTTCTCGCCCTGGATTTCGGCCTGTGCAAGCTGGTGGTGGCGGTCCCCGAGCATTCGCTGATGAAGAAAATAGAAGACGTGCCCGACGCGGCTGTGGTTGCGACGGCGTTTCCGCAGCTGACGCGCCGTTACTTCGAGGCTCACGGGAAGAAGCTCACGGTGGTCGCGGTGTCGGGCGCAACCGAAATCACCCCCTACATCGGCGTTGCCGACCTCATCACCGACCTCGCGGAAACCGGATCGACGCTTCGCAAGAACCACCTCACGCCCATCGCCACGATCTGCGACGTGCGCGCGGTGCTGATCGGAAACCGGAGAAAGTGCGCGGAGAAGGAAAAGGAAGTCCACGAAATCGTGGCGGCGATGGCGAGCGTGATCGCGGCGAAGGAAAAACGTTACCTGATGGCCAACGTGCCGAAACAGGCGCTGGACGAGGTGCGGCGCCTGCTCCCCGGGATTTCGGGACCGACGGTGATGAACCTGGCCGGGGGGGACGGAATGGTGGCGATTCACTCGGTCGTGGCTGAGCGGGCGATCAACGGGCTGATGCCGCCGTTGAAAAAACTCGGAGCGACCGGGATCCTGGTCCTGCCGATCGAGCGAATGGTGCTTTAGAACCTCAGTCACGGAGATTCTTCATGCTGCGGATCGTCGAGATCGGATCGCTTCGCCCCGAGGAACGCCGCGCCCTCGCGACCAGGGCTTCCCGCGGCCTCAAGGAGGTCATGGCGGAAGCGCAGCAGATCGTGGACGAGGTGCGCCAGCGCGGCGACGCGGCCCTGACGGCCCTGACGAGGAAGTTCGACGAGGCGGACGTCGATACTTTTCGCGTCGATCCCGCGGACATCGCTTCGGCCGAAAGCGAGATCGACCCGACGGTGGCGAAAGCGCTGAAGGAAGCGGCGGAGCACATCCGGAGGTGGCAGGAACTGCTGATGCCGAAGTCGATCGAGGCCAGCGTCGTGCCGGGGCGGCCGACCTGGCGGACGGGGATGAACGTGGTTCCGATGGAGAGCGCCGGCGCGTACGTGCCGGGCGGGCGCGCGTCGTACCCGTCGAGCGTGCTGATGTGCTGCATTCCGGCGAAAGTCGCGAAGGTCAAGCGGGTGATCCTGTGCACGCCGCCGTCGGAGGACGGAACGGTGCCGGCGGTCGTCCGGTTCGCGGCGAAACTCGCCGAGGTGGACGAGGTCTACTCCGTCGGCGGCGCGCAGGCGATCGCGGCCATGGCTTACGGGACGAAGCAGATCGCGAGGGTCGAGAAGATCGTCGGGCCGGGGAACGCGTACGTGACGGCGGCGAAGAAAATCGTGTCCGAGGACTGCGCCATCGACTTTCTCGCGGGCCCGAGCGAAGTCATGGTCGTGAGCGACGGGAGAAGCGGCGCGGACCTCGCCGCCGCCGAGCTCATCGCGCAGGCCGAGCACGACCCGCAGGCCTTCTGCGTCCTCGTCACGACGGACGCGGCCTGGGGACGCCAGGTCAACGAGGAGCTCGAAAGCCAGCTCGCCGACCTCCCGCGCAAGGCCATCGCAGAAGAGGCGCTTCGCAAGAACGGAAAAATCTACACCGCCGAATCCGGCGCGGAAGCCCTCGGCTTCATCAACGAATTCGCCGCCGAGCACGTCATGCTCCTCGGCCAGGACCCTCGCGCCCTCCTCGAGAAGATCACCAGCGCCGGCTCCGTCTTCGTCGGCGACTACGCCAGCGTGGTCCACGGTGATTACTGCGCCGGAACCAACCACGTCATCCCGAGCGGCGGCGAAGCCCGCCGCTTCAACTCGCTCAGCTCCGGCTCGTTCGTACGCATGATCCCGTACGTGACCGTGACGGACCGGGGCGCGAAGCACCTCGGCGAAATCGCGACGGTGATCGCGAGGGCGGAGGGGTTCGAAGGGCACGCCCGGGCGGCCGAGAGGCGCATGAGGCTGTGAAGCGGCCGTCGACGAGGGAAGTGGCGGAGAATCCAGACGTCGCGCCGGGGGGAGCGGCCGGGCTCCCGCTGCTTCGGACGCCGCTGCGAAGCGTCAGGGTTCCCGGCTACGAAATGGACGCGCCGGGGCTGCTGCCGATGCATGCGAACACGAATCTGCTCGGGCAGAATCCTGCGGTCGCCAGGGAGGCGCGCGTCACGGCGAGGCTGGAATCGAACCAGTACCCGACGGAGAACTCGGAGTCGCTCTGCGCGGCGCTCGCGAAGCACCACGGATTGCCGCGATCCTGGTTCATCGCCGGGAACGGCTGCGACGAGATTCTCGACATCGTGGCGAAGACGTTTCTCGACCCCGGGGACGCGATGGCGTACCCGGTACCCGCGTTCGTGATGTACCGCTTCTATGCGTCCGTCAACCTCGGCCGGCCCGTCGAGATTCCGCTTCAGGACGACGGGAAGCGCTGGCAACTGGACGTGGAGGGGCTGCTGGGGACGCGGGCGAAAGTCATCGTTGTGGCGTCGCCGAACAACCCGACGGGAAACGCGTTTCCCGCGGAGGAGTTGCGCGAGCTTGCGCGTCGCGCGCCGGGAATCGTGGCGGTGGACGAAGCCTACGCGGATTTCTGCGGGCAGGATCTGGTTCCCGAGACGCGGCGCGCGCCGAACCTGGTCGTCCTGCGCACGTTTTCGAAGGCGTACGGGCTGGCCGGCCTCCGGGTCGGCTACGCGGTCGGCCAGCCGGCGGTCATCGACGCGATGCGCCGCGCCAAGCCTCCGTTCAACGTGTCGTCGTTCTCCGAGCGCGTCGCGTCGAGGGCGCTCGTGGAGCGGGCGTTCTGGAGGAAGAGCGTTTCCGTGCTGCCGCGGGAGCGCGCGAAAGCGATGGCTGCCGTCGCGAAGCTCGGATGCCACGTGTGGGAGAGCGACGCGAACTTCTTCCTCATGAAGCCGCCGCGGCCGGTGGCGGCCGGGCTGAAGGCCCGCGGAATCCTGGTCCGGGACGTCTCCGGGCATCACCCCTCGCTCCAGGGATGCGTCCGCGTCACCACGGGGGACGCCAGGACCAACGCCCGGTTCCTCCGGGAGTTGAGGAAGTCCCTGTGATCGAGGCGACGATCTTCGACTACGGGGTCGGCAACCTGCATTCCCTTGCAAAAGCCCTCGAACGGGCCGGGTGCCGCGCGAAAGTCACCTCGGACCGCCGCGACCTGGAGTCCGCTTCCGCGGTCGTCCTTCCGGGCGTCGGCGCGGCTCACCGCGTCATGGCGCAGCTCGGGCCCGTCGTTGACGCGCTGCGTCATAAGCTCGAATCCGGCGTTCCCGCGCTCGGCGTCTGCGTCGGCATGCAGGTGCTGTTCGAATCGAGCGAGGAGGGAAGCGCGCGCGGCGTGGGGTTTTTCCCCGGCGCTGTCCGAAAACTGCGCGCCCCGACCCTGCCCCATATCGGATGGTCGCCCGTCGCGCACTCCGGAGACCCGCTCTTCGCCGGCATCCCCCCGGGTGAGCGTTTCTACTTCGTCCACTCCTTCGCCGCCGGCCCCGAGGGCGCCCTCGCCACCGCCGACTACGGCGGGCCGTTCGCCGCCGCCTCGCGCCGCGGAAATGTGTTCGGCGTCCAGTTCCACCCGGAGAAATCCAGCGAGGCCGGCCGGATCCTCCTCCGCAACTTCGTCGCCCTCGCCGAGTCCCGCACTTGAGCCACTTCGTCCTCATCCCGGCCGTCGACATCCGGGGAGGCAAGGCCGTCCGGATGGTGGGCGGAGAAGCGTCGACCGAGAAGACGGTCGGCGACGACCCGGTCGCGCTGGCGAAGGACTGGGAAAAGCGCGGCGCGAAGATGATTCACGTGGTGGACCTCGACGCCGCGTTCGGCACGGGTTCGAATCGCGACGTGGTGAAGAAGCTGGTGAAGGCTGTCGGAGTTCCCGTGCAGTTCGGGGGCGGCGTGCGGACGGACGAAGCGATCGGGGAAGCGGTGAAGATCGGGGCCGCGCGGATCGTCTGCGGCACGCGCGCGGTCACGGATCCCGAGTGGCTCATGGCCGCCGCGATGCGCCGCCCCGGGCGTCTCGTGCTCGCCGCCGACGCCCGCGGGCTGGACCTCGTCGTCAAGGGCTGGACCGCGCCCGCCGGAACCGACGTTCTCCAGCTCCTCGCGCAACTGAAGAATGCGCCGCTCGCCGCCGTGCTGTATACCAATGTCAACGTGGAAGGCCGCACGGCGGGCGTCGACTGGAAACCGGTAAAAAAAGTCGTGGCCGCTTCCGTCCACCCCCTGATCCTTTCGGGCGGCGTGACCACGGTCGACGACGTGAAAAGGGCGCGCGACGCCGGGCTGGCCGGCGCCGTCGTCGGTTCCGCGCTCTATTTCGGGAAACTGAATTTCGAAGAGGCGCTGCGTGCGGTCCAGGAAGCTTCGGCGTAAAACGAAGGAAACGACGATCGAGGTCGTGCTCGAGGTCGACGGCGAAGGGAAGTACTCCGTCGGGATGGCTCGCCAGTTCACGAAGCACATGGTCGAGACGCTCGCGCGCTACGCCGGCTGGAACCTGAAACTGCGCGCGACCGGCGACAACACGCATCACATCGAGGAGGACGTCGCCATCGTCCTCGGCAAGGCGTTCCGCGAGGCGCTCGGCCACGCGCCGGTCGAGAGAATCGCCCATGCTGTCGTCCCCATGGACGACGCGCTCGTCATGACCGCCGTCGACATCGTCGACCGCCCCTTCTGCGACGCCCCGCTCCCCGACCCCGATTACGTCCACTTCTTCCGCTCCTTCGCCATGGAGGCCCGGATCAACCTTCACGTGGACATCCTGCGCGGCCGCGACGAGCACCACATTGTCGAAGCGGCGTTCAAGTCGCTCGGGACGGCCCTGAAACTGGCGGCGCGGAGGACGGGGGCTTTGAAGAGCACGAAGGCGCGCGTGGAGTGGAGCGAGTGAGCGGTCCGTCTCCGCGGATTATTCCCTGCCTCGACGTCAAGGACGGCCGCGTCGTCAAGGGCGTCCGGTTCGAGGATCTCGCCGACATGGGAGATCCGCCGACGCTGGCGGCGCGTTATGAGGCCCAGGGAGCGGATGAAGTGGTGTTCCTCGACATCGCGGCGACGGAGGAAGGGCGAGGGACGATGCTCGATGCGGTCCGGCGGACCGCCGAGACGCTTTTCATCCCGCTCACGGTCGGCGGAGGCGTCCGGTCGTTTGAGGAGGCAAGGACGCTTCTCAGGAGCGGCGCCGACAAGGTCTCGATGAACTCCGCGGCGGTCGCGCGGCCGGAACTGCTTTCGGAATGCGCGGACGCGTTCGGCGCGCAGTGCGTCGTCTGCGCGATCGACGCGAAACGGGACGGATCCGGCTGGCAGGTGTGGGTGAACGGCGGAAAGAAGGCGACGGGGCTCTCCGTCGTCGGCTGGGCGAAGGAGGCCGTGCGGCGCGGCGCGGGCGAAATTCTCCTGACCTCGATCGACCGTGATGGGACGAACGACGGGTACGATCTCGAACTGACCAGGTGCATCGCGGAGGCCGTGAGCGTTCCCGTGATCGCCAGCGGGGGAGCGGGGAGCGCGCGCGACATGAAGCGCGTTCTGACGGAAGGGAAAGCGGCGGCGGCGCTGGCGGCCGGGATGTTTCACCGCGGAGAGACGACCGTCGGAAAAGTGAAGGCGGAGCTGAAGGCAGCCGGAATCGGTGTGCGCATTTGACGAGGCCATTCGCGTGAAACAGCCAGGCTCTCTCGTTCCGGTTATCGCGCAGGACGCGCGCACGAACAACGTCCTGATGCTCGGCTACGCCAGCGCCGAAGCCCTTCGCCTGACCCGGAAGACCGGCTTTCTCCATTTCTGGAGCCGCTCCCGAAGCAAGCTCTGGAAAAAGGGGGAGTCTTCCGGCAACACGCTCCGCGTGGTTTCGCTCCACCGCGACTGCGACCGCGACGCCATCCTCGCGCGCGTCGTCGCCGCCGGCCCGACGTGCCATACGGGCGCTTATTCCTGTTTCGCGAAAAAGCCCTTCCCGTCGCGAACGGTCCTCGACGAACTCCTCGAGGTCTTCGCCGACCGCAAACGGAATCCCTCTCCCGACTCCTACGTCTGTAAACTGCTGGCGGACCGGGAGAAGTCGCTTAAGAAGGTAGGCGAGGAAGCCGTCGAGTTCGTGCTTGCGGCGAAAGGCGGCCAGAAGGGGCGAGCCGTGTGCGAGGCCGCGGACGTCGTCTTTCACCTGCTCCTCGCGATGTTCGCGCACGGAATCAGGCTTGCGGACGTCGAGGCCGAGCTGAAGCGGCGCCGTGGCGTCGGTGGGCTTGAGGAGAAGCGGAGGAGGAAGAAATGATCGCGGGGCGTCTCCTGTCGGCTGCGGCGCTTTGCGTGGCGCTCGCGGCCTGCGAAAAAAAAACACCGGTATCCGGATCCGGGTCTCCCGGCGTCGCTCCTCCGGGAGCGATCGCCGACTCGCGAGCGCTCCTCGCTTCCGGCGAAGCCGCCCTCCGAAAGGGAGAAGTCGAGTCCGCCCTCCGTGACTTCCGCGCCGCAGCGGAGGCCGATCCTCGCTTCCTTCCCGCCTGGGTCCGCTGGAACGAGGCCATGACCATCGCCGGAAAAAGCGCGGAAGCGGCGCAGGAATTCGAGAAGCGCCTGGCAAAAGCCCCGGACGACCCGGTCTGGCTCACGATGGCGGCGCTCTCCAGGAAAGAGGGGCGGGAAGAACGGCTTCGCCAGGCCATCCTGAAGGCCCCCGACTTCCCCTGGGCGCACTGCGCCCTTTGCGAAACGCTCATCGAACTCAAGAGATTCGACGAGGCGCTGCGGGCCGCGGAACGCGCCATCCAGCTGGATCCCAGGGATGGCGTCTTCCGCCTCCAGAAGGCGGTCGCCCTGATGTGGCTCGGCCGGTCGGCGGACGCGCTCGCTGAGGCCGACCGCGCGGGAGAGCTGTTGGCGGATGACGAACGAGTCCCCGTCGTCCGGGCCCAGATTTTCATGCGCGACGACCGCATCGACGACGCGATCAAGGAACTTGAAAAGGCGGTCAGGATCGCGCCGAATGCACGGACGCCCAAGGCTGCCTTGCGCGACTGGCGCCTCCTTGCCGCGAGGCTTTCACTCAAGGAATTCGAAGAGGCTTTCCGCGACGGGCGATTTGGCAACGCTTCAGACGCCGCCCAGCGAGGCGCCGGGCTGCTCGAATCGATTGATCGTGATTCCCCCGGCGACGAGGTCGCAGGCCGCCTGCTGCCCCAGGCCGAAACCGCGGCCGCCGCCGCCCTGCTCCAGCGGGCGAACGATTCCATTCGGGAGGGATTGGATGACGACGCCCACTCCTTCTGCGAACGCGCGACGCCCTGGCTGGAAAAGGCCCGGGGGCGAAACCTCGACGACGGCGCCCGCGAATACCTGACGCAGGGCTGGATCAGGCTCGGAGCGCTGCAGATGAGCCTCGGCGACCGGCTCAAGGCCAAGGGAAGCCCGAAGGCAAAGGATCGCTTCAAGGAAGCCCTCGCCGCGTTCGAGGCTTGCCTCGCTACCGATCCGGCCAACAAGACCGCGGCCAGCATGGCCGAGGAGGCGAAGAAAGCGCTTGCCAACTGATGTTCGAATCGTTCACCGGCGAGCTTTCCCGCAAGACCCCCGGCACCGCGGTCGTCGAGTGCGGCGGCGTCGGGTATGCCCTCCGAATCTCCCTCGCAACCTACGACGCCCTTCCGGCCCCCGGCGCACGCGTCCGCATCTGGGCGCACCTGGAGTCCGGCGGCGACGCCGGCATCCGGCTCTTCGGCTTCGCAACCGAAACTGAACGCCAGATTTTCCGCCTGCTCCTGAACGTCAACGGCGTCGGCCCCTCGACGGCCCTTACCATCGTCAGCGGCGCGCCACTGGAAGACCTGCGGCGCGCCGTCGCGGACGGAGACGTCGCCACGCTGAAGCGCATCAAGGGCGTCGGCCCGAAAACGGCGCAGCGGCTCGCTCGGATATCAGCGGCCCACCGCCGAAAAGGCCGTGCGCGAGGCGGAGGGAAGCGTGAAAAAGGATGCGGCGGCCGAGGAGATTGTCAGGGAGGCGCTGAAGAAAATGTAGCGGCACTCTCTCTGGGGCTGTGCGAAAGGGTGCATGGCCGATGACAAGGACTGCGGGTATTCGGAATAGAGCTGGAGGAGGTGTTGCAATACCGGCCATACACCCTGTGCGAAATCCCCCGTGGCCCTTCATTCCCTCTTCCCGTATCATGCCCGCTTCCCGGCGACGGGGGGCATTCGAGGCCAGATTGATGATTCGGACGATCGGTGTGGGGCTGCTGGGCGCGGTGATCCTTCCGATGCTCGCGGGGTGCAGCACGGAGGAGCACGAGAAGGCCCTGTGGTACAAGGAGCAGGGGGACTATTTCTACCAGAACGGCAAGTGGGAGCAGGCGCGCGCGGAGTTCAAAGCTGCGCTCGCCAAGGACGAGGATCTTATCGAGGCGTACATCGCTCTTGCCTACACCTGCCGAATGATGGGGAAAGTCGAGTACATCAAGAGCCCGAATGAGTACGGGCGGCGCGTGGCGGAGAAGATGTACCAGGAAGCGCACTGGTGGTCGGAGCAATGTCTGGAAAAAGAGGAAGGCAACCCGGAGGCGTACCACCTGCAGGGGCTCCTCTGGTACGACGCCTGCAAATTCGACAAGGCGATCGACAGCTTCGACGAAACGCTCGACCACGACCCGCATCACAGGCATGCCAACAAGTACAAGTCGATGTGCCTCTTCATGCAGGGAGTTCAACTCCGCGGCGAGGCTTCTGCCGCGAAGGAAAAGGCCGACAAGCTCACCAAGGAAGGCGCGGAGAGCGAAGCAAACCTCGAACTCGAGAAACAGATCGACCTGAATCGCGAGGCCGTGGAAAAGTACGAAATCGCCGCGAAGACGATGGAGTCGTACCTCACGAACTGGGACAAGAACCAGACGGAAAAAGCCCCGCAGGAGGGCGACCTCAGGAACTGGATTCGCGTATTGCGCGAAATGGCGAAAGCCGACGGCGCCGAGACTGATGAAGCGCGGATCTACATGAACAAGATCAAGAATGTGGCGCCGGCGCTGACCGAGAAAGGCGCCAGGGAGGGCTCGGAAGGCGGGGAGCCGGTCATCCGCGAGAGCGACCAGCTGCCGTCGATGATGGGGAAGGACTCGGGATCGGCGAACCAGCCGAAGTAGGGACGCATGTCACGCAAGACCGTCATCGCCGCCGGCGGGCTGCTGCTCGCCGGCGGCATTGCTGTTCTGATCGAACGCCTGATCGTTACCGACCGGGAAGCGATCCTGATGGCCGCGGAGACGTCCGCCCAGGCGATTTCCCGCGGGGATGTGGCTGAAGCACTGAAGGTCCTTCACCCGCAGGCGTTGACGGAAGCCGGGAACCCTGAGCAGACGCGCGCCGCCCTCGAGGGATTGCTTCGGGAGATGCCGGTCGAAAAAGTGAACTTCCTGGTGCGGGAGTTGACGGTCGAAAACGGCGTCGGAAAGCTTTCGATCGACGTGATGATTCTCCCGAAGGACGCGAAGACGGCGGGAAGCAGCGTCTTTCGCCACGCGCTCGTCCTGAACTGGGAAAAGTCCGGGGAGGAATGGAAGGTGAGGAGCGCCGCTCCCAGGTAGCTACCTCCCCAGCCCCCACTTTTTCACTTTTTCGCGGCAGCTGATCACCTCAAGGTCCACTCGCCGCGTTCCGTTCTCCGGGGTCCGGCACCATTCGTGCGATGAATACCGCGCACGGAGGCGCTCGTACATTTTCAGCGCCACGAAAAAGTCCTTCATTCCCGCGCAGGTGTCGGCAAGGATCCGCTGCGGCTCGCCGGTTTTCACGTACGGATCCCGGCTCCACTCGTCGGTCTCCGTCAGCCAGCGGGCGACCGCGCGCTGGTCGACCAGCATGTGAAGTTTCTGCTCGTAGAGCCGGAGCAGCTCGCCGATCCTGGCCGGATCGGGTCTGGCGTAAATCAGTATCCTCAACTCGTCCACCCGAGCCACGTTGTCCACAAGACCCTTCCACATCTCGTCCGCCTGTTTGACCCAGCGGCTGTGGGATTCATCCGGCTTGATGTTTCTCGCCTTGAACGCGTGGGCGCGATACTCGCCTTCGTTCGCCTGCATGCCGGCGTTCAGGGCGA
Organism: Planctomycetota bacterium; assembly: GCA_009773755.1. Lineage (GTDB taxonomy): Bacteria > Planctomycetota > MHYJ01 > WSZJ01 > WSZJ01 > WSZJ01. The sequence continues at coordinate 39,991 of WSZJ01000036.1, forward strand.
GGAAGAGTTCCGCGCGCCATTCCTCTTCAGCGTCGTCAATTCTCCCGTCAAGCACCTGCTTCAGCAATTCGTCCGACTGGGCGTACATCTGCATCCCGGAGTACACCTCGCCGATCCCCTGCATCTCCTTCGCCTTGTTCATCGGCTTGACGATTCGATCCATCGCATCGTTGGCTGCCAGCCGTTCCGCCTTCTCGATCCCGAACAGATCGGCAGCCTTGGGATTGATCGGGATGCGCGAGCGCTCCTCCCGGTCCGACCGGTCCGCCAGCGCCTTTGCGACGCCCGACAGCGTGGCAGTCTGGCCCGCGAGGGCGCATGCCAGCCTCGCGCTTCGCCATCCGGAAGCGCGCATGCACATCAGCGCAATCCCGAGCGCTTCCCGGCCCGAAACGGGCCATCCGTTGAACGCGAGTTTGAAAGCTTCCGCCGCCGAAATTTTTCCCCACGCCACTTCCTGCCCGTTGTCCAGCTTGAGGCCGGTTTCCGAAGATGCGAGGATCGTGGACCCGCGGAACGAACGCGAGCGCAGGCCCGAGTCGTCCTTGTCGTTGCCGTTGGCGTGGCTCTTCAGCGCTCTCCGTACGATTTCCTGCATGTCCGCGTCTTCCGCCGCGGCCGTCAGCCTCGCCTGGCTGTCACCCGCCTTCACCTTCGCCGCGGCCTCGCGGCAGATCAATGCCGCTTCGGCGAACTTCCAGGCCGCTTCCATGTCCGCGACGGTGCCCAGGGCCTCCGCCTCGATCTCTTCGTCCGTCTTCACGGTGTCCGGCGGCTTCACCATCGTCGACCGCTCTGTGATTTCCTTTTCAGTATCCGCAAGGCTCCTCTCGATCGTGTCAATCCCGTACCTGCCCTTCAGCTCGGCCACCGCCTTCTTCGCGCCGTCCCAGTCCTTCGCTTCCATGAGACCGTTCAGCCTGGGAGAAGCAACGCGATCGAAATGTTCGCGGGCGGCGGAGGTGATGCGGCCGGCTTCGGCGCGGGCGAGCGGGTCATAGCAGGTGTCGTCAAACTTCTTCCGGAAGACCTCGATCTCGATGCGGGCATCCTTGAATCGGCCCGCCGTCAGGTGGTCTTCGGCGATGGCACGGATTTTCTCCCACTCGCCGCGTGCCTCGTCCGACTTCGCGAGGACCCCGCGCACCCTCTTGGCGGCCAGGCCGGCGTCGACGGCCGCTTCGGTGCCCGAGTAGTCCTTCGCGACTTCTTCGTAGCGTTCCGCGGCCGGCAACAGCTCCGAGGACACCATCGTGTCGTTGAACTTGACGGAGCAATCGCCCTCGAAGGTCTGAGCGCTGTTATACGCGTCCTGCGCGGCAATCTCCCGGATCAGCGTGCGCAGTTTGTCGATCTCCAGTCGGGCCGAGGCGGCCGCGGGCGTTTTCGGGTACTTCTCGACCAGGTTCTCGTAGCGCGCCGCAGCCAGGTTAGCCCACTCCTTTGTCACGGTCTGCGGCCGCGTCTCCCCGATCCACTTCGCGATTTCGACCTGCTTCTCGTTGGCGAGGTCCTGCTCGGTCGGGATGTACCCGATGGGTTTGTCGCCTACGGGGCCCGGCTTTACGCCCGAAGAGTTCTCGCCGCCGGAGCCTTTCTTGTTGAAGTACTGGTAGCCGAACAGGGATACCGCCGCCGCCAGGAGAAGCGTCGCCGCCGCCAGCCAGGTGACGGTCGCTGCGGGGCGTGAGGCTGCCGCGGGAGTGACCGTGGTCGGGCCGGAAGATCCCATCGCTTTCAGCGCGGCGGAGGAACCGTAGGCTGGCCCGCCTCCGTCTCGCCGCGTCGTGTTCCCCGACCCGGCAAGCCCGTGACCCTCGATCTCGGGGAGAATCGCCTCGATCCGGCCTTTCACTTCCTCCGCGCTCTGCGGCCGGTCGGCGGGATTGCGCTCCAGCAGTTGCATCACCAGGTCGCTGACCGCCGGCGGAAGCCCCTTCACCGCTTCCGTCAGCGGAACGGGCCTCTCCTTCACTTTCTTGACCAGGATCTCCTTGAGGGTCTGCCCGACGAAAGGCGGTTTTCCCGCGAGCATGCGGTACATCGAAGCGCCGAGGGCGTAGAGGTCGGTGCGGTGGTCGAGCTTTCCGCGCGTGACCTGCTCCGGAGCGCAGAAATGCGGCGTGCCCATGACGCCGACTTCGTCCTCGACTTCGGCCTGGCCGACATGGAACGCGAGTCCGAGGTCGCCGATCTTGACGACGCCGGTCTCGCCGATCATGAGGTTCTCGGGCTTGATATCGCGATGCACGATCCCCTTGCGCTCCGCGTAGCCGAGCCCGGAGGCGGCATCCATCGCGATCCGGAGCGCCCGGGACGCGGGGAGGCGCCCTTCCCGGATCAGGAGCTCGTGCACGCTTCCGTTCGGCATGAGTTCCATGGAGAAGTAATGCAGTCCCGCTTCTACGCCGACGTCGTGGATCTGGACGATGTTGGGGTGGTTGAGCGCGGCGGCGGCTCGCGCTTCCGCGATGAAGAGGTTCTTGAACACGTCTTCCTGGATGAGGTCGGGGGAGAGCACCTTGAGCGCGATCTCGCGGTTAAGGGCGATCTGGTTGGCCTTGTACACGGTGCCCATGCCGCCGCGTCCGAGTCGCTCCATGATGCGGTAGCCACCGACGCGTGTTCCGATGAGGCCGCCCTTGTCCTTGCCCTCTTTCTCATCGAGGAAAGAGATGAGGATTTCGCCGGTCTGGAGGCGGTCGCCGATCTGGAGGACCGAGTCCGTCGAGAGCTTGCGGCCATTGAGATAGGTTCCGTTCCGGCTCCCCAGGTCGCGAACGGACCAGCTGCCGCTCTTCGCGACGATTTCGCAGTGTTTGCGTGAGACGTTCGTGTCGTTCAGGACGAACGAGCACACCGGCTCGCGGCCGATGTGGAAAGGGCCGGCGCCCGAGAGGACGAGAGACTGGCCCTTGTTCGGGCCTTTTTCAACGAGGAGTTTGGGCAAGAAGGAGCCGAAATGTGAGGGACGCGCATTTTACAGGAGGGGAGCGCGGAGGAGGGATAAGGATTAATCTTCAATTGTCAGCCTTACTTCCTCTCGGCTTCACTTTCCACGACTTTCCGCAACACCCCCCGTATCAACGCCTTCATGCCGGGCTCCGCGGCCTGGGCGGTCGCGATGATCTTCCCGATATCCGCCGGCTCCAGCACGTCCGGAAAGCACTGGTCCGTGATGACCGACAGTCCCAGTACCTTGAACCCGCAATGAACGGCCACGATCACTTCCGGCACCGTCGACATGCCCACGCAGTCCGCCCCGATCTGCCTCAGGAAGCGGTATTCCGCCCGCGTCTCCAGGCATGGCCCTGTCATCGCCACGTAAACCCCCCGCCGCGCGCGGATCCCGAAGTGCACCGCCGCGTGCTCCGCCAGCTCAAGCAGCTGTGAATCGTAGGGCCGGCACATATCGGGAAACCGTTGCCCCAGCCGTTCGTCGTTCGGCCCCACCAGCGGATTGACGCCCATCAGGTTGATGTGGTCGTCCAGGATCACGATGTCCCCCTTGTGCATCATCGGGTTCATCCCGCCGGCCGCATTCGAGACGATCAGGATTTCCGCCCCCAGCGCGCGCATCACGCGAACCGGCAGCGTGATCTGGTCCATTGAGTAGCCTTCGTAAAAGTGGAAGCGCCCCTCCATCGCGACCACCGGGATGCCATCCAGCTGGCCGAAAACAAGCTCTCCCTTATGCGACTGCGCCGTCGTGTGCACGAACCCCGGGATGTCGCCGTACGGAAACGCTGTGCGCCTGGTGATCTCCTCCGCCAGGCTGCCGAGCCCCGTTCCCAGGATGATCGCCGCCCTCGGAACCGACTTGATGCGCGATTTCAGCCAGTTCACCGGCTCCATGACTTGCTCGTGCGTGTGCATGCCTTCCGCCTCCAGTTCCCGGACCTATTTTCCTGTGCCAAGTTTTCGCGCCACCGCAGCCGAGTCCATCGGCGCCCACACCTGCTTGTCCTGGGCCGTCTCGCCCGTGAGCATCCTCAACGCCGATGGCGGCACTCCCAGCGACTTCGCCAGAACCGCCAGCACGGCGCGGTTCGCCTTACCCTTCTCGGGCGCCGCGTTCACGCTCACCTTAAGCGCCCCGCCGTGCGCGCCTCCAACGGCGTTCTGCCCCGATCGAGCCTTGACCCGAAGCCTGATGATCGTCCCACCGTCCGAATCCCGGAGATCCAGCGTCGGGACCCGCCCGCTCGAATCGCGCGGCGCTTCGGTCTGCTTCACTTTTTCAGCTTGTCCTTGCACTCGTCCTGCATGGCGTCCACCGTCGCCCTGCGCTCCCCGTAGTACTTTGTGGAATTCAGACGCGTCGCAATCTCGTTCAGATCGTCCAGCGCCCTCTGCCACTTTCCCCGCTTCATCTCCTCCCGCGCCTGCTCCAGCCGGTCCTGCGCCTCCTGCTCCGGCCCCGAGGCCCTGACCCAGGCGAGCCTTGCGCGCATCGCCGCCAGATCCGCCTGGTGACCGCTCGCGGCGAGTCTCTCCGCCGCAGAGATGTCCGTCTCCGCCTCCTTCCACAACCCCAGCGCCACGTCCACAGCCACCAGACCGCGCGCGTCCTCCCACTCGTAGTCCCACGTCCGCATCACCTGCCGGTACTCGATCGTCTGCAGATCTTTCCAGCTGATCGACACCGTCGCGCCGGTCGCGCTCTCCTTGAATGAAATGTTCTCCGCAGTCGCCTTCGTCAGTTCCCCGTCCATGTTGATCTTGTTGAACGCTACTTTTGTCTTCGGCTTCAGCCGCCCGTCAGCACTTCGGGTCAGCAAGGTCACATGAAGCGCCGCCGCGGCCTTGTAATCCGAAAGCAGTGCCGCGGCTTCGTCCGCAAGGTCCTTGTCCTTGATCCGGGGAAGGGCGGCGTCGATCGCGGCGGCGGCAGCGGCGAATCCGAAGCGATTTCGAAGACCATCGATCGCGCGCACGCGTCCTTCGCGAAGCGCCGCGACCTGTTCCTCGCGGACCTTCTTCGCCTCGGCCCCCTTGAAGTCCTCTTCCGCGCGGTCGATCGAGTCCGACACGTCGTCCCAGCGCTTCTTCAGGTCGCCGAATCCCCAGGCCCGGCCGGCGTCGACGAGCAGGCGCGCGCCGGCGAAGTCGTTGTCGCGCTTCTTCTGTTCGGCCTGGTCGCTCAGCGTGGCGAACTCCCGCTCGGCGTCGCGGCGCAGTTTTTCGCGAAGGAACTTGATGGCGCCTGCGTAGTCCCTGAATTCGGCCGACTTGTCGGCGGCTGCAAGCTTCGTCTCGGCCTCACCGAAGGCTTTCTGATTCAGGAATTCGCCGATCGCTTTCGACTCCGCTTGCCACGCCGTGTGACTGCTTCGGAACGCAGAGAGTTCGGCGTCGATGGCGCCAGACCGCTTGAGTGCGAGATCGACGCGCTGGTCGTCGGGGAACTTGTTCACGAAATCGCCGAATGCGGCCATGGCGTCCTCGGCGTGCCTCACGACTTCCTCGAATTTCGACTTCTCCTGCGCGAACGACTTCCGGGCCGTGGTGAACGCGACTTCTTTGCGCTCGGCGAGGCCGAAAACGGCGTCCCCTGCGAGCGTCGTGAGCAGCTTCTGGTAGAAATCGACCTGGCTCTTTGCCTTTTCCTCGGCCGTCGTCCCCGGATATTCCTTCACGATCTGCGCGTAACTGTCGACGACACGCTGGATCGACTCCGGGCTGCTCATGTCGGCGTTCTTTTCTATCATTTCCGCGTTCCCGAGAGCTTTGTTGGCCAGCATCTCGAGATTCCCCTGATCGCCGTTGCCTTCCACGGGGCCCGGTCCCGGGCCGACGGGTCCCGGATCCGCGTTGTTGTTCTTGATCAGGGTCGCGGCGACAACGGCGACCGTGATGATCAGCATCGCCGCGGCGCCCGTCAGCACCACCACGGGCGTGGCGGAACGGCGGGCTTCTCCTCCCATCGCCGTCGCGGTCGCGGAACTGCTCGCGCTCGCGGGATCCACCTGAAGCGAAAGCGGTCCCGTCAGCGAACCCGCCACTTCGCGCCTGGCGCGGTCGAGGTCCGCGACGAGCTCTTTCGCCGTCAGGTGCCGTTCGTCGGGGTTGCGCCGCATCATCTTGTCCACGATCGCCGTCAGGATTTTCGGCAGCCCGGGGTCCACGATGTCGAGCGGCGGAGGTTCCTCGCGCAGCTTGTTGACGACGATCTCCTTCGCGGAACTCCCCTGGTAGGGCGTCGTTCCCGCCAGGATCCGGTAAAACGTCGCGCCGAGCGAGTAGATGTCCGCGCGGATGTCGATGGGCTTGTTCAGCGCCTGCTCAGGCGCGATGTAGTGCGGCGTTCCGAACACCCCCTCCGGCGACTCCGGACGCGCGCCGTCCGCCTTCAGCTGCTTCGCCAGCCCCAGATCCCCGATCTTGATGCGCCCGTCCTCGGAGATCATCAGGTTGTCCGGCTTGATATCGCGGTGCACGATCGACTTCTTCTCGGCGTACTCCAGCCCGCGCGCCGCGTCGAGAATCACCGCGAGCGCCCGGTCCGGCGGCAGCTTTTTCTCGCGCGAAAGCAGGTCCTGCACCGACCCGCCCGGGAGGTACTCCATCGCAATGAACGGCACCGGCGGCTGCAGGTCGTTCGCGACGTCGATCTCGTAAATCGTCACCACGTTCGGGTGGTTGAACTGCGCCGCCGCGCGCGCCTCGTCCAGGAACTTCTTGATGAACGTCGGGTCGCTCACAAGCTCCTGCTGCAGCATCTTCAGCGCCACATTCCGGTTCAGCCTGATCTGCTCCGCCTTGTAAACCGTCCCCATCCCGCCGCGCCCTACCCGGTCGATCACCTTGTATCGCCCGCCCCCGATGATCCGCCCGATCAGGTCTTCCTTCGGCTTCACGTCCTCCATGAACGAGAACACCGTCTCGCCGACCTGCACTCGGTCACCGGCCACGATCTTCGACTCCTTGACCCGGCTCCCGTTGAGAAGCGTCCCGTTCTTCGAGTTCAGGTCCACCAGCACGAACGAACCCGTCCGCGCTTCCACCTTGAAATGATTCCGGCTCGCCATCGTGTCGTTGATCGTGATCCCCGCGCTCGTGTCGCGGCCGACCACGACGGCGCCCTGGAGGCCGACCTGGATCGACTTTCCCTTGTCCACACCCTTTTCGACAACCAGCCTCGGCATGCGCCGGAACTCCCGTTTCGCGGCCTGGGATCACGACGAGCGGGGAAGCGGCCCGCGCGGCGCGAAGTCATCCCAAAATTCAGCGGACGAAGAACTTGCGGACACGCCGCCATCCTTCAGGGGGCCGTGCGCCGACAGTTCCGCGCGAATCTTAGCGTGGCGGGCTGGAAGGGTCAAATCCGCGGCGTCACCGCAGTCCTTCGAAGAGCGCGCGCCCGATGCGGACGTGGGTCGCTCCCTCCTCCACGGCCACCTCGAAATCGCCGGTCATTCCCATGGAGAGCCCCTTCAGCGTCTTGAACCCGCGCATCACCGACGCGTCGCGCAGTTCCCGCAGTCTTCGAAAGTGCGGGCGCGCGGACTCCGGGTCGTCCGAGTACGGGGCCATCGTCATGAGGCCGATCCACCGGATGCACGCGAGCGTCCGCGCTTCCTCAAGAAATGCGGGCAGCTGGATGGAAGCAAGGCCGGACTTCTGCTGCTCCCCGGAGTTGATTTCTACGAAGGCGTCGATCATGCCGTCGCGCGGTCGTCCGACCGGCAAACCCCGAGGCGCTTCGGCATTTATGGCACGCGCAAGCCTCAGGGAATCCACGGAATGAATGATCCGGAAAAGACCCAGCGCCTTGCGCACTTTGTTGGTCTGGAGGTGCCCCGCGAGGTGCCAGCGCAGGCCCGGCGGCGCCCCGGCCGATTTTTCGATCGCCTCCAGTGCCCGGTTCTCCCCGACGTCCTGCACGCCCGCCGCCGCCAGAAGTGGAAAGATCGCCCGGCCCTGGCTCTTGGTGATCGCCACCAGGGTGATTTCCCGGGGATCGCGGCCGGCCCGTTTTGCGGCCGTCGCGATCCGCTCGCGCACCCCGGCGACGTTCGCCGCCACCCTTTCCGCCGCTTCCACCTGCTCCTCCCCTCAAAAACACCCTCACTTCAACCGAATCTTTATAGCATCTGTTTTCCGGCCGACCCCGCTTCCGGATTCCGGAAACTTCTTTTGACTCCCCGGGGGGGCCATCTGTAGACTCCCGCCCAACTTCGTCGGCACCATTGTCTTAAGGAGAGACGCCCGCGATGTCGAGCGCCGCGCAGAAATGGGTCGACGCCCTCCCGCCTGAAGAACTGATGCTCGTCAAGCTCAGGGAGGAGTTGTATTCCAGTTCGTGGGAACGGATGCTGGCCGACCTGAAAGACCGTCTGAAGGGGCGGCCCTACATTTTCAAGCTTGTGAACCGGATCCAGGACGACATCGCACGGATAGAAAAGCTCCAGGATTACGAGAAGAAGAACAACGTCAATCTTGCGGAGTTCCTCAAAGGAGACAAGGCATGAAGCGGGTGCTCACCCTGGCCGTGATCGGGCTCGTTGCGGGGGGATGTGGAGGCGATGCGCCGACGAACGCGCCTCCGGCGAACTCCGACGCGCGACGCGCGGAGTTGCACCGCTCCATCGTCGAAAATACTCCGTTCAAGAAGGTCATGGCGGAGTGCGTGCTCGACGGAGTCCGGGTCACGCACGTTTCGCTGCGGGAGGACTCGCTCTTCATCGAGGGGTTCGAAACAACGGACGCCCACGGGCGGATGGACCTTCCCGTGCTCTTCCGCGTAAACGCCCGGAATGGCGAAGTCGGGGGCGTGACGTGGATCCCCAAGGAGCTCGATTTCCGTCCCTCTGCGGTGCCGGTTGTCGTCAAGCAGCTCAACCAGCTGGAAGCGGACCGCGCGAAGCTGATCGCCGAGCGGCAGGTGGAAACGACGCGCAAGGACAAGGACGTCGCGAAGGTCACCGCGCTGTCCGACAAGATCCGCCAGGTCACCGATCTCATCGAGAACACGAAGCTGCAGGACCGGGTTTACGGCGTCAGCGCCAACGACAAGCTTCACGTTGTCGAGCGCCCCTCGATGCAGGAGTTTGAGCGCCCGAACCTCCGCTTCACGCCCTCCACCGGTGTTGCCGCATCCCCCTCCGTCGTCTTCATGGGAGCCCTGGACCGCAACCGCCTGATCGGCCTCGACCCCAAGACCTGGGCCGAGATCATGTTTTTCAAGGCCGAAGGCGAGATCAAGACGACCCCGATCTATGCCGAGCCGAGCAATGTGTACTTCGCCAGCGAGGACGGACACGTCTACGGCTATACCGCCGACGGCCGCAAGTTGATCGATTACCGCACGGAACGCGCGATCGTCTGCGACCTCTGCCTCGACCTCGAAACCAACGCCGCCGGCAATGAGACGTGGGGCGCCCTGTTCGCCGCATCGACCGACTGCGCGTTGTACTGCTTCAATCGCAAGTCGGGCGAGCTGATGTGGAAGTACGAGACGGGAAGCGAGCTCAGGACGGCGCCGCAGGTGTCGGGCGAAGTTGTTTACTGCTATTCCAAGGGCAAGGGGATGCACGCGATCGAGAAGCGGACGGGCAAGCTTCTCTACATCAAGCCCGACGCGTGGTACCCGCTGTGCCGCGGAAAAGACCGGGTGTTCCTCGCCGGGCCGGGCACGGACACGGTGATTGCTGTCGAGGAGAAAACCGGCAAGGAGCTGGGGCGCTCGTCGATCGCGCATTTTGCCCACGTGGTCAGCGACCCGCGGACGCGGACGATTTACCTCGTGACGAGGGACGGGTTCATTTACGCGGCGAAGGAGTCGGAGATCGACTACTAGACTCTCAGCGAACAGCGATCAAGACCTCCGCTTCGGCGGAGGTTTTTTTTGAGCTACTTCTTTATCCCCAGTCGCTTCATCCGCCTCGCGAGCCCCTGCTTCTTGACTCCGAGGATTTCTGCGGCCCTCGCGGGCTCCCTTCCGGACGCCGCCCACGCCGCCTGAATGGCCGCCCGCTCCACGTCTTCGAGCCGTCGCGGTGCCGTCGGGGCGCTCGCAAGCGGCGCATTGACGTAATTCCGCTGGCAGGCGGGGCACAGATCGAAGCGAAACGCGCAATGCACCTGACGCTGCGCTTCCTCCGCGCCCAATCCCTCGAGTTTCTTGAGGAGAGCCCGCATCTCCTCCCGATGATCTGCTTCCAGCTCAGATCTCGAGACTTCCATGACGTCGTAGGCCGCCCGGACGTCGATGGCGACGACGTAGCGGACGTTCGCTCCGACGAGCAGCGCCGTTCCGCAGCGGTCGCATGAGATGCCGTCCATGGGGTCTCCGGGAGGAGGGGTCATCATCGTACACGCCTGCCCCAGGGCGGGCGAATTGACCCTCTCCCGCGCGTCGGCTACAGTCGATGCTCCCGCGACTTCGAGGAACCGCCCCGCCCGTGCATCCATTTCTCCACACGCCGTTCGGCGAGATGCCCCTGTACACGGCGTTCGTCGCCCTCGGGTTCGGCGCCGCCGCGCTGCTCACCTGGCTCCGTCATCGCAATCGCGGATTTGACTTCGACGCCGTCTTCACCATGGCCCTCGTCGCCTGCGTGGCCGGCCTCGTCGGCGCACGTGCCTGGTACGTCGCGACGCACCTCTCCGTGTACGGCGAATGGTTTCGCAACTTCTCCACGGCCGGCATGGACGTCCCGGCCGGGCTCTGGGCAGGACTCGTCGCCGTCGGCCTCCTCGTCCTGTACGCCAGGCAGCTCCTCCGGCCGCTCGGTCCCGGACCCGGCGTCGTCGCTCTCCTGTCCGCCGGGCTCATCACCGCCCTTTTCGCCGCCCGAATCGCCGCCCTTCACGGGCGGGTCGACGCCGATCCCTTCGATCCGCGCGGCGGCGGCCTTGCATTCTTCGGCGGACTCACCCTGGCCGTTCCCGCATGCGCACTCGTCGCGCGCTCCCGCGGAATTCCCTTCGGCGCCGCCGCAGACGCCACCTCCCCCGGCCTCCTCGCAGCCTGCGCCCTCGGACGCGTCGGCTGCTTCCTGAACGGCTGCTGCACGGGAATCGCCGTCAAAGGCCCCTTCTGCCCCGGCGATCGCGTCCCGACGCAGCTCATTGAAGCAACCGTCACGGCCGCGCTGGCGTTCGCCTTGCTCGCGTTCGCACCGCCGCCTCGAAGCGGGCGCACCGCCGCCATAGCCGCCCTCGCTTATTGCGCCACCCGTTTCGGCCTCGAGTTCCTGCGGGACGAACCCCGCGTGCTACCCGGCCTCACCGCGTCCCAGGCCGCCTCTCTTGCCCTCGCCGCCCTCGTCGCAACCTGGCTCGCCCTGCGACGCCCTCAGCCCGATCCCTCCCCGGCGTCAGCGTGAGCGCTTCCCCCACTATCCTCCTCGTGGAGGACGAGGACGGACTGCGCGAAGCGCTTTCCATCGTCCTGCGCCGCGCCGGTTACGAGGTGCTGGAGACCGGATCCGCGGCAGAGGGATTGCGCGCGCTCGAGCGAAGCGCTATCGATGTCGTCGTCACGGATCTTGCCATGGAGCAGCCGCTTTCCGGAATGGGAGTCCTTCGCCACACGCGCCAGTTCGCTCCCGGCACGGAGGTCCTGGTCATGACCGCATTCGGCACGATCGAAAACGCGGTCGAATGCATGCGCCTGGGCGCCTTCCACTACATCACGAAGCCGATCAACTCCGAGGAGCTCGAGCTCCTGGTCGCCAGGGCCGTCGAGCACCAGCGACTCGTCGCCGAAAACCGGAACCTGCGGCAGCGCGTCCAGGAGGCGTACCGCTTCGAAAACATCATCGGGTCTTCGCCCGCGATGATCCGCCTTTTCGAGCAGGTCACGCGCGTCGCCGCCCTGGATACCACGGTCCTGCTGAGCGGCGAGACGGGCACCGGAAAGGAACTCATCGCTCACGCCGTCCACAACAAGTCTCCGCGCGCACCGCGCTCGTTCGTCGCCATCAACTGCGGCGCCCTGCCGGAGACCCTGCTCGAGAGCGAACTCTTCGGGCACGTGAAGGGCGCCTTTACCGGCGCCGCTTCCACCAAGAAGGGACTTTTCGAGGAAGCCGACGGCGGCACTTTTTTCCTCGACGAGATCTCCGCTGCTCCGATGTCCATCCAGGTGAAGCTCCTTCGAGTCATCGAAGAGAAGGAAACGCGTCGCATCGGTGACACCCGGTCCTCGAAGATCGACGTGCGTCTCATCGCCGCGTCGAATAGCGACCTCCAGGCCGAAGTTGCCGCGGGGCGGTTCCGTGAAGACCTCTACTACCGCCTCAACGTCGTGTCCCTGCGGCTTCCGCCTCTTCGCGAGCGTCGTGAAGACATCCCCCTGCTCGCGCAGCACTTCGTCCAGAAGTACGCAAGTCGCTTTCACCGTCCCACGCACTCGATCGATCCCGCTGCGATGCGCATGATGATGTCGCACCCGTGGCCAGGAAACGTCCGCGAACTGGAGAATGTCGTCGAGCGAGCGGTGGCGCTGGGGTCGACCGATCTTGTGAAGGTGGTGGACCTGCCGTCGGAGGTTTCGAGGGCGGAGAGTGAAGGAAGCGATGCGCGGGCGGAAGGGGAGATCCGGACGCTGGAAGAAGCGGAGCGGGAACACATTCTTGGCGCGGTGGGCCGATGCGGCGGCAACCTCGCAAATGCTGCGAAAGGGCTTGGGATCGGCAGGACGACGCTGTGGCGAAAACTGAAGAGGTACGGGATGCAGGTGGAGCCTGAAGAGGGGGCCGCGGAGGCGTAAGAGCGACATTTCCGCGAGTTTATGCGTAGCGTCAATCTCATGATTTTCGCTATTATTAACGTAAGCCGAACCGGCATTTTCAGGCCTGAAATTTTCGACCGGCCCGGGCTCACGGAAGAGCCTCTTCATAAGTCATTTGTCTGAATAGATTTGCGTCGGCTCTGGCGCACTTCCCCCACCGTTTCTTTTTCCCTTGACTCACTTCGAGATATCACTATAATTCGCCGCGCACGTCGACGTTCGTGTCGGCGCGATCTTTGACAAAGTGGGGAGTCGAACGAAAGAGAGTGCAGAACCCTGTCACTCCGTCTTCGGACGGAGCGACCGACCATAAAAGTGAACGCCGGGGCTTCGGCCCTGGCACGATCCAACCGGATCCAAGTTCTCCAAATTCTTGATTGAAGAATTTGATCCTGGTTCAGAGCGAACGTTGGCGGCGTGCCTAATACATGCAAGTCGCACGAGAAGCAGGGGGCAACTCCTGCAGTAAAGTGGCGAAAGGGTGCGTAACACATAGACAACCTGCCCTCGAGACCGGGATAACCCACCGAAAGGTGGATTAATACCGGGAGCGGTCAGTGGGTGGCATCATCCGCTGATCAAAGGATGGCCTCTATTCATAAGCTATCGCTCGAGGAGGGGTCTATGCCCTATCAGCTAGTTGGCGGGGTAATGGCCCACCAAGGCGATGACGGGTAGCCGGCCTGAGAGGGTGTCCGGCCACACTGGGACTGAGACACTGCCCAGACTCCTACGGGAGGCAGCAGTAGGGAATATTGCGCAATGCCCGAAAGGGTGACGCAGCGACGCCGCGTGAGGGATGAAGGCCTTCGGGTTGTAAACCTCTGTCACCCGGGAAGAACATGCTGGGGGTGAATAATCCCTGGCGTTGACGTTACCGGGAAAGGAAGCACCGGCTAACTCTGTGCCAGCAGCTGCGGTAATACAGAGGGTGCTAACGTTGCTCGGATTCACTGGGCGTAAAGGGCACGTAGGTGGTCCGGTAACTCAGTCGTGGAATCCCGCCGCTCACCGGTGGAATTGCGACTGAAAATGCCAGACTTGAGCGCAGGAGGGGTGAGGGGAACTCTAGGTGGAGCGGTGAAATGCGTAGATATCTAGAGGAACGCCGGAGGCGAAAGCGCCTCACTGGCCTGCTGCTGACACTGAGGTGCGAAAGCCAGGGGAGCAAACGGGATTAGATACCCCGGTAGTCCTGGCTGTAAACGATGCTCACTAAGTAGGGGGAAACCTGATTTTCTCCCTGCCGAACCTAACGGATTAAGTGAGCCGCCTGGGGAGTACGGTCGCAAGGCTAAAACTCAAAGGAATTGACGGGGGCTCGCACAAGCGGTGGAGCATGTGGTTCAATTCGAAGCAACGCGAAGAACCTTACCCGGGCTTGACATGTATGTAGTAGGAACCTGAAAGGGGGACGACCCGTAGAGTCGGGAGCATACACAGGTGTTGCATGGCTGTCGTCAGCTCGTGTCGTGAGATGTCGGGTTAAGTCCCATAACGAGCGAAACCCTTGTCCTTAGTTGCCAACGGGTCATGCCGGGGACTCTAAGGAGACTGCCCGTGTTAAACGGGAGGAAGGCGGGGATGACGTCAAGTCATCATGGCCCTTATGTCCGGGGCAACACACGTGCCACAATGGAGGGTACAAAGGGTTGCCAACCCGTAAGGGGGAGCCAATCCCAAAAAGCCCTTCTCAGTTCGGATTGCAGGCTGCAATTCGCCTGCATGAAGCTGGAATCGCTAGTAATCGCGGATCAGCTACGCCGCGGTGAATATGTTCCCGAGCCTTGTACACACCGCCCGTCAAGCCACCCAAGCACGGGGTACCTAAAGTCGGTCCTCAACCAACCGCCCAGGGTAAAACGTGTGAGGAGGGCTAAGTCGTAACAAGGTAGCCGTAGGGGAATCTGCGGCTGGATCACCTCCTTTCTAAGGAGTAAAATCCTTATCAGAGGGTTCGGTTGTCGCACTCTTCAGTACCTCGACTCCCCATCTTCTCGGAGATCGCTTCCGACGCGCCCGCCGACGGGCAGACTGCTGAATTTGCGGCGGCGATCAGTCCCTCACAACCTTCAGGCAAGCTCCAGCGGAGCTCGCCGATGTCGACGGGGACCGCTTCTCGCGGCGTGTGCACCGCCGTCAACCGGGCTCATAGCTCAGTTGGCTAGAGCGCACGCTTGATAAGCGTGAGGTCGCTGGTTCAAGTCCAGCTGGGCCCACTTCAAGAAGGGGACGTAGCTCAACTGGGAGAGCGCCGGCTTTGCAAGCCGGAGGTTGCGGGTTCGACCCCCGTCGTCTCCACCAGATTCGAGAGGTTCCATGAAGAAAATAGCCGTCATGTTCGTCGTCGTCGCCGCGGCCCTCGGTTGCGAAACCCTCGGCATCGGCGGCGGCAAGCTCAAAGATACCGTCAAGATCACTTCAGACCCCGGCCTCTTCGCGCAAACCAAGGGGCAGGACAAAACGTTGAAGGTCATGGTCAAGGACGCGGACGGCGTGTCGCAGCAGGATGCCCGGGTCGTCGTCGACCTGGGTGGCGGCGGCGGCGGGCAGATTCCGAAGATGACGGATTCTTCGGGGGAAGCGGTTTTTTCGGACCTGGACTTGAGCAAGGTTCTTTCGATCACGGTTCAGAAGACGGAAAAGACGCGCAAGGCGGGGTCGTAGGTTCGGGAAAAGAGCCGGCGGGACAGGATGGGCTCTTCGAGAGGTAAGCGTCGGGGCCGTTACGCGCGCGCGAGCGCGCGAAGCGATCCCGACTCCGGGATCGCGGTTGTTCCACCGATCTTTGAAAATCTGGGAGTGCAAGTAGCGCCAAAAGCGACTTTAGGATCGACGTATCAAAGATCCAGCGTCCACATTTCACTCGCGTGAGCGAGAGAATATGTGGTCAAGCTAATAAGGGTGTATGGTGGATGCCTTGGCGCCGGAAGGCGATGAAGGACGTAGCAGGCTGCGATAAGCCTCGGGGAGCCGCCAAGCAGGCTTTGATCCGGGGATTTCCGAATGGGGCAACCCAGCCGGTTGAAGACCGGTTACTGCGCGAGCAGAGCCAACTCAGGGAATTGAAACATCTCAGTACCTGAAGGAAAAGAAAGAGAAATCGACTTCGTGAGTAGCGGCGAGCGAAAGCGAATTCAGCCTAAACCTGGTAACTGTCAAGCTTACAGGCCTTGGTTATCAGGGGTTGAGGGAACGCACCGCGGCGGGCTGTAAACCGTCGGGGAGGAGAAAACTGCCAATCTAGCCGAACACCACTGAAAAGTGGGGCCACAGCGTGTGATAGCCACGTAGGCGAAAGATGAAGCGGCCTCCTGGGTGCGTCTCCCAAGTATCACCAGTCCCGGGAAAGCTGGTGTGAATCCGCGCGGACCACCGCGTAAGGCTAAGTACTCTCCGGCGACCGATAGTGGACTAAGTAGCGCGAGCGAAAGGTGAAAAGAACCCCTGCGAGGGGAGTGAAATAGAACCTGAAACCGTACACCTACAAGCAGTCGGAGGGCTATGCCCCGCAAGGGGAAGGCCTGACGGCGTGCCTTTTGCATAATGAGCCCGGGAGTTACTGGGTGCCGCGAGGTTAAGGGGCTATGCTCCGAAGCCGAAGCGAAAGCAAGTCTGAACAGGGCGAATAGTGACACTCAGTAGACCCGAAAGCCGACGATCTACCCTTGTGCAGGGTGAAGCGGATGTAACAATCCGTGGAGGCCCGAACGCATAAACGTTGAAAAGTTTAGCAATGACATGAGGGTAGGAGTAAAAGGCTAATCAAGTCGGCCAATAGCTGGTTCTCCGCGAAATAGCTTTAGGGCTAGCGTCGTGTCATAGTTATCGGGGGTAGAGCTACTGAATGGGCTTAGGGGTCCACCAGACTACCTTGCCCAACCAAACTCCGAATACCGGTAACCGTATCACGGCAGTCAGAGCGTGGCGGATAAGCGTCATGCTCAAGAGGGAAACAGCCCAGACCGACGGCTAAGGTCCCAAAATCCAGGTTAAGTGCACCATGAAAGGAAGTGAGAGTGCTAAGACAGTGAGGATGTTGGCTTAGAAGCAGCCACCATTTAAAAAGTGCGTAACAGCTTACTCATCGAGCATTCTCGCGCCGAAAATGATCGGGCCTCAAACCTGGTACCGAAGCCACGGGCTTCGTGACTCCTGCGGGAGTTGCGGAGCTGTAGCGGAGCGTTCCATGCAAGGTTGAAGGGATACCGCGAGGAGTCCTGGACAACATGGAAGCGAGAATCCGGGCATAAGTAGCGCGCGAAGACGAGTGAGAAGCTCGTCCGCCGTAAGCCTAAGGTTTCCTGGGGAAGGTAACTCCTCCCAGGGTTAGCCGGTCCCTAAGGCGAGGCTGAAAAGCGTAGCTGATGGGAAGCAGGTCAACATTCCTGCGCCGCTTTGCAGGTGACCAAGACACAGCAGGGGAGGTGAAGGAGGCTAGGCCATCCCGACGATCGCAAATGTCGGGTCGATGTCGCCAGCTATACGGTCCGTTGGCAAATCCGCGGGCTGTGGTGAGGGCATCGAGGATCCCACTTCGAGGAGTACTGGCTGATGCCATGCTTACGAGAAAAACCTCGGTTGTGAATCTGCAGTGCGACCGTACTAAAACCGACACAGGTAGGCAAGGAGAGTATCCTAAGGCGCTCGAGTCACCCCTCATTAAGGAACTAGGCAAAATGACCCCGTAACTTCGGGACAAGGGGAGCCCCTGGGGGTACTAAGCTCTCGGGGGCCGCAGAGAATCGGGCTGGGGAACTGTTTACTAAAAACACAGGTCTGTGCCAAGCCGCAAGGCAACGTATACAGACCGACGCTTGCCCAGTGCTGGAAGGTTAAGAGGTGGAGTGAGGTCTTCGGACTGAAGCTCCTAATCGAAGCCCCAGTAAAAGGCGGCCGTAACTATGACGGTCCTAAGGTAGCGAAGTTCCTTGTCGGGTAAGTTCCGACGCGCATGAATAGCGTAATCACTTGGCCGGTGTCTCAATGAGGAGCTCGGCGAACTTGCAGCGGCGGTGAAGATACCGCCTACCCGCAGATGGACGAAAAGACCCCGTGAACCTTTACTGTAGCCTCATACTGGGTTCAGACATGACATGCGTAGGATAGGTGGGAGACTTCGATGCTCGGGTTCCGGCCCGGGCTGAGTCGACGGTGAAATACCACTCTTGTCCTGTTTTAACTCTAACGTGTCGCTGTGAAGCCAGGACACGGACAGTGTGAGGTGGGCAGTTTAACTGGGGCGGTTGCCTCCCAAAGAGTAACGGAGGCGTTCGAAGGCTCGCTCAGCGCGGTTGGCAATCGCGCGTAGAGCGCAAGGGTATAAGCGAGCTTAACTGTGAGGCCCACTAAGCCGAGCAGGTGTGAAAGCAGGACCTAGTGATCCGGTGGCACCCGCGTGGAAGGGCCATCGCTCATCAGACAAAAGGTACTCCGGGGATAACAGGCTGATCTCGCCCAAGAGTCCATATCGACGGCGAGGTTTGGCACCTCGATGTCGGCTCATCGCATCCTGGGGCTGAAGAAGGTCCCAAGGGTTCGGCTGTTCGCCGATCAATAGCGGTACGTGAGCTGGGTTTAGACCGGCGTGAGCCAGGTCGGTCTCTATCCTCTGTGGGTGTAGGAAGATTGAGGGGAGTTGCTCTCAGTACGAGAGGATCAGAGTGAACGGACCTCTGGTGTGGCTGCTGTCCCGGCAGGGGCAATCGCAGCGTAGCTACGTCCGGAAGGGATAATCGCTGAAAGCATCTAAGCGAGAAGCCCACCCCAAAACTAGTCTTCCCTGAAGGGGCCTGGCAGACTACCAGGTTGATAGGGCGGAAGTGTAAGCACAGCAATGTGTTCAGCTTACCGCTACTAATCCCCCGTTCGGCTTGACCACATATTTTCACGCCCTCGCGGTGATCGCGAAGGCGGACGTAAGTTGCTCAAGGTGTTACGACACACTCCCAGATTTTTCCAAAACTTGGCCGGTGATCCATGCCCTTGGGGCCACACCCGTTCCCATTCCGAATACGGTAGTTAAGCCCAAGGGGCCGATGATAGTCTCCCGCAAGAGGCGAAAGTAGGTCATTGCCGGCCACATTTTTCAGGACCCGCGGTTGTTCTCGTGAGAGAATCGCCGCGGGTTTTTTTGTTTTCAGCGGACAGGAGGGCTCATGTCATCGCCTCTGGCGCACGCGGTGGGAGCGGTCGGGGCTTACATGGCCGCGACGGCGCCTTCGTCGACGCAGAAATTCAGGGGCTTCGGGACGTTGGCTGTCTGCGTGGCCATGGCGGTACTGCCGGACATGCCGGCGCTGTTCGTCGCGAGCGGAGTGCAGTCGGCTGGCGGCGCGCAGAAGTGGGACGTCGTGGCGCTGCTTCACGGGTTTTCCTGCGGCCTGCTGGCGGCCGGGGCGCTGGCCGGCGCGTTCCCGCACCTTCGCGAGTCGTTCTGGTCCGGGGCCCTGGTTCTCTTCGCCGCCCATTCAAGCCAGGCCCTCGTAGATTCAGCCACGCTGGCTGGAGTGACCTGGCTCGCGCCTTTCGACTGGCACGCGATCGGTTTTCACATCGCGATCCTGCCGAACGCGGACATCCGCATCCTGCAGACGCCCTTCGCTTCAGCCGTGAAGACCATGCTCATCGAACTCGGAATTCTGCTGCCGCTCGTCTGGACCGCATGGATCGTCGGGCGGGACGAGGGCGAAGGTAAGTCGAAAGGCTGGATCGTAGCCTACGCGCTGGCATGGCCGGCGGCGGCCGCGCTGGCGATCTGGTGCGTGAAGACGAACGGAAAGCCGGCCTTCTGATGAGCGTGACGATCCTGTCCTACCGGGGGAAGCGGCCGCGAGTTCACGGGAGCGTTTTCGCCGCGGACGGCGCGAGGGTCATCGGCGACGTGGAAATCGGCGAACACTCGAGCCTGTGGTTCAACTCGGTCGTGCGTGGAGACGTGCACTGGGTGCGACTGGGGAAGCGGACGAACGTCCAGGACAACGCCACAATCCACGTGACCCACGATACCTGTCCCACCACGGTCGGCGACGACGTCACAGTCGGGCACGCCGCCGTGATCCACGGGTGCACCATCGGGAGTCGCGTCCTCGTCGGCATGGGCGCGCTTCTCATGGACCGGTGCGAAATAGGTGACGAATGCATTGTCGCCGCGCGCGCCCTGGTGACCGAAGGATTCCGGGCGCCTGCGGGTTCGCTGGTCGTTGGTGCCCCGGCAACGGTGAAGCGGCCGCTGACACCGGAGGAGCGCCGAAAGGGGGCGGAGGGGGCAGCGAACTACCTGGGGTATGTGCAGAAGTACCTGGAAGAATGCCGGTCGGCCGGGTTGCCCTCGAACCGTTTCTTCCCATTTCGCCTTGCTTGATTTGTCTGTCCGGCCCTGTCCTCAATTCAAGTACACTTCCGCCCTGCTGCGCGATGGCGGAGAGGAGAATCTGAAATGTCTTCCCGAGTGGGGTCATTTCGACTGCAGCGTAAATTAGCGTCCGGGCCTCTCGGCGGCGCGTGGCTGGCGCATGCTGACGACGGGGCGCAAGCCCTGGTGAAACTCGCGTTTCAGGCGTCGCCCACGGACGAGTTCCGGCTGCTCGCCGAGCTCGACCATCCGGCCGTGCCCCGCCTCGCGGGCTGCGGTGTCGATGGCGGCACCTTCTGGTCCGCGACTCACTGGCTCGATGGGACTCTGCTCGAAGAAGGACTGCAGGCGGGCGCGGACGAGCTGGAGTTTGCAGGCGCTGCCGTCCATGCACTTCTGTATCTGGCCGCATGCGGCGTCATTCACGGCGATGTTCACCCGGGAAACATCATGGCCGCGCGATCGGGGTACGCCGCGCGCCTGCTCGATTTCGGCCTTGCGACCGATCGGGAGGCCGCACCGGCGGGCCGCCGCGGATTCATCGCGCCCGAGGTCAATGCCGGTGGTTTCAGGACGGCCGCGAGCGACCTCTACGGACTCGGCGCATCTCTCCGCCAACGCGGCGCCGCGCGATCTCGCGAGGTTTCACGCCTGGCCGAAGGATTGGTGTCCCCGGATCCCCAGGTGAGGATCAGCGCGGCGCGCGAATTTGCCGCGGAGCGCGGACGCCCGGTGTGCGGACCGAGGCGGAAGTGCCGGGACGCGGAGATTGCGAAGGTGCTGGCATTGCTTCAGGGAGGTGTTCAGCCCGCAACCGGACTGCTGTTCCTCGGCGAGCCTGGCATGGGCAAAACCGACCTGCTCCGCCGCGCGGCATGGGAAGCCGCAGCGCGCGGCTGGATCGTCGAACACGAAGCCCGCGGCGGCGTGGCCGAACTCGCCACGCGTTGGGAGCGCGGCCTGAAGCCGCTCCTCGTCGCCATCGACGACATCGATGGTGCAGGCAACGCGGAAGCGGTTTCGCGAGCGGTTCAGGGACTGGCGAACGTCCGCGCGACCGGCGTGCTCGTCCTCGCAACCGCCTCCGCCGATCCGCCCCAGTGGGCTCTCGACCGGCGCGTCCTGGGCCCGGTCGGCCCCGACCAGGTGGAGAACATTTTCCGCCAGGTCTCGGGTGTGGACGAGATCTCGCCGGAAGAAGTGCGCAGGCTCGCAGAATTGACCGGAGGGTGCCCGCGTTACGCCGTCTCCGTAGCTCGCGCCGCCGTCACCACCGGGGCCATCGAATTCCGTCTCGGCTCGTGGGCGCTTCGCCCCCAGGCGCCGATCCCCGTCCCGATCGACGCCGCCGACGCCGCGCGCCCGCTCGTCGGCGCCCTGGACCGGCGCTCGCAGCTCATGCTGGCCGCCATTTCGCTCGCGTCCGGCTCCATCTCGCGCGCGGCTCTCCCCGTCGCGGCCGAGTGCTCCCCCGACGACCTGGAGCGGCTGGAAGAGGAAGGAATGGTCCGAACGGAGGGTGCGAGCGTCGTCCCTGTCGATGCCGCGGTCGGCAACGCCGCGACCGAACGGCTCAGTCCCGCGGAGCGCGCCTGCATACACCGCCGCCTCGCAGCCCTGATCGTCGAGACGGGCGCACCGCCCTGGGTCTCCGCATGGCACTGGGTGCGGGCCGGTGAAGCGTCGCCCGGGATCGAAGCATCGCTGGCGGCGGCTGAGGAACTTCGTGAGCTGGGCGACCTCCACAGTGCGCGAACCCTGCTCGCCGCGGCGCGCGAGCTGGCCCCGGAGCATCACCCGGACCGGATTCGCATCGACGCCGCGGCCGTCGTAGTCGATTCGCACGAGCGCGCCCACGAGGGGATCGCCCGGCGCGCCGAGGAACTCGCGGGGCTGGCCTCGGATACGAAGCTGAAGCGGCAAATGGCCGCGGTTGCACTTTGCCAGTGGCACCGGATTCGTCGATGGGACGAACTGCAGGCGGCTGCGAGACGGATGGCGCCGGACGTGGGAGACTGGGTCACCCAGCGCGCCGCGTTTGCCGAGGCGATCCGCAAGTCCGCCAGCGGAGACATGGGCGAGGACGGCGGAATTGGCCAGGATCTGGACCAGTGCGCCACCGTAACGGAGGCGCGCTTCGTCGCCTGGAGGCGGGCATTTCGCGGTGACTTCCGGGGCTCGACGCGGGGTGCGTTGCGCGCCGCGAAGTTCGCTATGCGGCAGAGATCCTGGCGTGATTTCGGACAGGCGATTGAAGATGCGGTTGCGGGCTTGATCTCCAGCGGACACAAGTCTCGCGCCAGAAGTGTGCTCGCTTTCGGTCAGGCCGTCGCCAACCGCGTTGGGCGTGCCGTGGCGATGCCGTCCCTGCTCGGAGCGCAGGCGACGCTTGCCTCGGCCTCAGGCCGCGTCGGCCGCGGTCTCGCCGCCGCTCACGACTATGACCGGCTTGTCACAATCCTGTCGTTAGCTCCTGACATGCAAGAGCGTGGTCGGTCCCTTCATGCACTCCTTCTGAGGTTTGCCGGCAAGGCTGCCGAAGCACTCAAGGTTCTCGAGGACGAATCAAGGAATGGCATTCAAGCCTACCGGGCGTGGGAGGCTTTACCGCAGTGTCTTGCGCTTCTCGACCTCGGAAAGTGTGACCAGGCGGGGGCACACGCCGGCGAAGCCGCGGAGTTATTTCGGGCCGCTGGGGACACTTCCGGAGCGGCGTTCATGCGCGCCGTAACGGCGCTTGCCCGGCGGGAATCGGGAGACAAAGCCGGATGGATCGCCGAGGCGCAAGGGCTTCCGGAGACAATTCCGGGGGATCGGCACGCGGAGGGCATGTGCAGTTGGATCAAGATGGAGGCCGCGCTGAAAGCGCGCGATCCGATTGAGGCGGCGAGGTGGACCGCTGGAATTCTCCAGCTCACGCATTCGCACCGGCTTCTGGGCTGCGAAGCGGCGGCGCGCGCGGCGGTTTCCTGCGCGGCCGCGGGAGAGAAGGGGATCGCAGAGCAACTCGTGGGCGCGCTGTCGCCTCTTCCGGACTCCCCCTTGATTGAAGTCTGGGCGGCGGTGGCTCGAGCGAAACTGGAATCGCAGGCAGTGGCGGCCATGAAGCACCTGGATGGCGTGCGGGGTTTTCTCCCGGAAGCGGGGGTGGCAGCACGGCGAGAGTGGCTGGCTGCGGCCTCCGTATCGGCTCGCGAGGCCGGCAGACCGGACGAGGCCGCCTCCTGGGAGCGGCAACACCATCTCGAATCGCAGGTGAAGACATCGCCGGGGGAAGGGGAGCACGCCGTGGCGCCGAAGAGCCTCGCGTCGCAGGTGCTGGACAAGGTCCTCGACTCGGCGATCGCGATTTCCGGCGCCGAACGCGGCTGCCTTGTGCTGGTCGACAGCGACCGCTTCGAAGTGCGGGCGGCCCGGCCGGAAAAGTGCGGTCTCGGGGCGGCGGACGCGTTCAGCTCCACGATCTCAGACAAGGTCATTCTCTCAGGAGCCGCATTCTTCAGCGGCGACGCCATGCAGGACGGCCGGTTGCAGGACAGCGTGAGCATCCCGCGGCTGAACGTCCATTCCGTGGTGTGCATGCCCTTCCGGTTGCAGGGCCGCATCCTGGGTTCCCTCTACCTCGATCACCGGAGCAAAGCCGACGCGTTCGATCCGGGGGCGATCGACGCCCTCCAGACGCTCTCCGACCTGGCCGCCGTCGCCATCGAAAATGCGCAGATGTTCGAGGAGTCAGGCCGTCAGAAGTCGGCGCTGGCGGAACGCGCGCAGCGGCTCGCGCACCGGCTCGAGGAGGTGGAACTGCGGGGGCAGGGCGACGCGGATGCCGGCCTGAAATACAGGTACCCGGCGATCGTGGGCCGTGGAACGGCGATGATGGAGATGCTGCGCTCCCTGGACCGGGCCACGGACCAGGCGTCGCCGGTGCTCATCCAGGGAGAAACCGGCGTGGGGAAAGAGCTTGTCGCCAGGGCGCTTCATGCAAACGGACCCTGCGCGACCGGTCCCTACGTGGCGGAAAACTGCGCGGCTATTTCACCGCTGCTCATGGAGAGCGAATTGTTCGGGCACGTGAAGGGGGCGTTCAGCGGGGCGTCTGCCGATCGCGCGGGTTTATTCCGGCAGGCGGACGGTGGAGTGCTCTTCCTGGACGAAGTCGGCGACCTGGAGCGCGGACTCCAGGCAAAACTGCTGAGGGTTCTCGATGACGGAAAGCTCCGGCCGGTGGGATCGGATCGGACTTACTCGGTCAAGGTCCGGGTCGTGGCCGCGACCAACCGGGATCTGGAGAAACTCGTCGTCGCGGGAAAATTCCGGAGCGATCTGTTCTTCAGGCTGGCTTCGTTTCGGGTCTTCGTTCCTGCGCTGAGGGAACGCCGGGAAGACATCCCGGAGCTCGTCCGAAATTTCCTCGGAAGGCGCGGGAAGTTCGAGGTGGACCCGCAGGCCATGGAACTGATGGTTTCGTTTCAATGGCCGGGGAACGTGCGCCAGCTGGAGCATTTCGCCGGAGTGCTCTCAACGGGGAGCGGGTCGAGGATCGGACTCGACGAAGCGCGGCAAGTCCTGGGGAGTGAAATTGCGGCGGTCAAGGAAGATTCTGAGGAACTTGAAGACTCGATTCGAAAGTTGCGCGTTGCGCGGGCGCAGGCGGCGATCATCTCATGCGACGGGAATATCGCCGCGGCTGCGAAAAAACTGGGCATGACCTACCAGGGACTGAGAAAAATGGCCGCGATCCATAAGTTCTTGAGCCTAAGGGAGTTATCGAAGCGGCGAATCGTGAGTTTCAAACCGCCACGTCCGCGGTCTCCGTGACGATGGCGTAAGTCATTCGCCCAAAATGACTTAGGCGGGCCGCCAAATTCCAAGCGAAAAGTGAAACTTCAGTTTCGGCTAAAATGGATCTTGGGTTTCATTTGGCCGCTGCGGAGAATTCTGCAGTATTTCAGAAGATTATACCGAGTAAGCCTTTACATCATAATCGTCGCCCAAGCAGAATTAGGGCACTCCTTTGCAATGGAGACCTCCTGCATCGATCGCACGGCGCGACTCGACGCGACTCTCACTTCCCTTGGAGGCCTCAATGCGCAGCCCGATGCTGTTCACCATTCCCTTGGTTGCCCTCCTAACGCTCGTTGCTCCCGGTCACACCGGAATGCCGCCCAGCCTTCCGGAACTCAACGAAATCGCTCCCGAAACCATCGCCGCCTCCGCCACAAATTGCGATATCTCAGGCACTTCCTGGTGTTCCTACCCCGTCTCAGCGCTCCTGAGGTGCAAGAAAAACGGCACGTATGTCGGTCTAACCTTCAACAGCGTCACCAGCGACTGGCCCCATTCCTATCACCTCGACAAAACCTGGAACGTCAACCTGGTCCCGTTGACCCTCCAGTCGGGGGACACTCTCGTCTGGGAATTCTGCTCCACGCCTCTGGCCGGTCCCAACATGGGCCAGACGGTTACGACATCCCGGACGACTCAGGTCCAGTGATGATCGATCAAGCCGAGGAACGCAGGGAGGTGCTCTTTCGAATCGCTCGCTGGTTCGAGCGCAACGGATTCTTCACCCGCGTGAATGACGGACATCGCTGCTTGCGCGCGCTCGAAGTCGAGGGGCGCCACCTGCATCCTCAGCTCGAAGTCTGGGAAGGGACGCAAATAGTCCGTTTCGTCGAGGTCGAAACCGCCGCGACCCTGAACGAGGAAGCCCCGCTTCGCTGGAAGTGCTTCCTCGGGCCGGATGTGCGGTTGCACGTGTACGTGCCTTCACCGTTGCTCGAACTGGCGTGGGACTTGCGGAACAGGTTCGAAGCGTTCGGCGCCCACCTCCTGACTTACGACCTGCAGTCCATCGACGACCTGATTGCAGCATGGACCCCTCCGGAGAGGTCTCATGAACGGGCTTGACCAGGAATCTCGTGGACCCGGCGAACCCTCACCGAGGTCTTCGGACCCCGCTCAGCAGGTCGAGCCGGGGCTCTCTGCAGAGAACGTCCGGGGCCCCATGGCTCCGGACGATCTCGAGTGGGTCAACGAGACGCTTCTGCACGCCCAGAAAATGGAGGCCCTTGGCCGGCTCGCCGCGGGCGTGGCGCACGACTTCAATAACCTCCTCACCGTCATCATGGGCGTCGCAGAACTGCGCGCCGACCTGCTTCCCGCAGGCAACGAAACCCGCGCCGATTTCGACATCATTCTCGGAGCATCGGAGCGCGCCTCGCACCTGACCAAGCAGCTCCTGCAATTCGCCAGGAGCAAGAAGGTAGAGCCCGTGCTCCTGGATGCGGAAGCGCACCTGCGTGAAACCGAGCGCATGCTCAGGCGGGTCGTCAGCGAGGACATCGCATTCGTCACGCACTTCAACGCCGTGCGGCCCTGGGTATTCATGGATCCCATGGAACTCGACGTCGTGGTCATGAACCTGGTGATCAACGCTCGCGACGCCATGCCGTCCGGAGGCAAGCTCACGATTTCGTGTGCCAATTCCAGCGGAACGGCCGGGGACTGGCTGGAAGTCCGGGTCAAGGACACGGGGACTGGAATGACGGAGGACACCAAAAAGCGGCTCTTTCAGCCCTTCTTTACAACCAAGGAAATCGGTCGGGGGACCGGTCTCGGGCTGGCCGCGTGCAACGGGATCGTGAGCTCGGCGGGAGGGGAGATACGGGTCGAAACCGAGGTCGGCAAGGGGAGCGAATTCATCGTTTCGTTCCCTTTGTGCGCGGCTGGGCCCCAAGACACCGCCACGAAAACCCCGATCGCACTGGTGAAGCGCGGCGGCGGGGAGACGTTGATGCTGGTGGAAGACGATCCCGCGGTGAGGCGAGTGTGCGCGCAAGCCCTCCGGCAGCAGGGGTATCAGGTGCTGTGCGCCTGCGACGGAATCGACGCTCTTGCCGTCGCGGAGCGGCAGGGATACGCGATCGACCTGCTGGTGAGCGATCTGGTCATGAACGGGATGGGCGGACAGGCGCTCTACGAAAGGCTTCAGTCGCGAAAACCTGCGCTTCGAGTCCTGTTCATGAGCGGCTATAATAGTGAAGAGAAGCTTCGAAGCGGCGCGATCGAAAGCGAGAAGAGCGAGTTGCTTCCGAAGCCGTTTGCGCCGGGAATTCTGGCGCAGCGCGTGCGCGCGGCGCTGGATGACATGAAGGAAGCGGCGGGATGAGCCCGGACCGGGACTCGCAGGGATGGACACCGGATCGCGACATGCGTCGAACAGGAGGCCGTTGCGATGGCGCAAGGCTCCATTCATAAGTCGAAGATCCTGGTCGTGGACGACGAGCCCTCATTCACGGGGATGCTCGAGATCCTGCTTAAGGTCGAGGGCTTCGTCGCCATTCGGGCCGTCAACGACGCCCGTGAAGCAGCAGGCGCATTCATCGGCTTCGAGCCGAATCTGGTGATCCTGGACCTGAACATGCCGGGAATGAGCGGCCTGGAAGTCATGGCGCAGATTCGCGATCTCGCGGGCGACCGATGGATTCCGATCGTCGTCGTCAGCGGAGAAAACGACGGCGACACGGTCACGAAGGCGCTTCAGAGCGGCGCCCAGGATTTCATCGGGAAGCCCTTCCGGCGGGCTGAGGTCGTCTCGAGGTT
This sequence comes from Planctomycetota bacterium, assembly GCA_009773755.1. Classification (GTDB taxonomy): domain Bacteria; phylum Planctomycetota; class MHYJ01; order WSZJ01; family WSZJ01; genus WSZJ01. Next base: position 67,692 of record WSZJ01000036.1, read on the forward strand.
GAGGAATCTGCTGAAAGTAAAAGTGCTGCAGGACGAAGTAGAGCAGAAGAATCTCTTCCTGCAGGAACGCGTGGAAGCGGGGACCAAGGAGTTGCTCGAGAGCCACAAGGACCTGATCCGGCGGCTGAGCCGTTGCTCGGAGTACCGGGACGACGATACAGGGCACCACATTCAGCGGGTGAGCCGGACATCCGAGGTGCTTTCCCGGGGGACGGGGCTGTCGCCGGAGCAGATGGCGGTAGTGCGTGAAGCGGCGGCAATGCACGACATCGGGAAGGTCGGCATTCCGGACGCGATCCTGCTGAAGCCGGCGAAGCTGACGCCGGAGGAATGGGAAATCATGAAGACGCACACGCTGATCGGCGCGGCGTTGCTGGCGGGCGGCAATTCGCCGCTTCTTCGGCTCTCCGAACAGGTGGCGATGTCGCATCACGAGCGGTGGGACGGGAAGGGGTATCCGGCGGGGCTGGGCGGGGAGGAGATTCCGCTGGCGGCCCGGATCGTCTCGGTCTGCGACGTGTTCGATGCGCTGACGTCGCGGCGGCCGTACAAGGAGCCGTGGCCGGCGGAGAGGGCGAAAGAGGAGTTGGTGGCGCAGGGCGGAAAGCAGTTCGACATGGACCTTGTGACGCTGTTCCTCGAGCGGTGGGCGGATCTGGTCGAGATCCGGGAGTTCTACCCGGACGCTCCGAGGGGAACGACGTGGCCTGGGAGAAGCGCGTACTGATCGGGGTGGCGCGGGAGAAGCGGCGTCGATGAGCGAACAGACGAGCCTGACGTGTCCCGCGTGCCGCAAGATCTCGGCGGCGCAGAACTACAACCCCGCCGCCCGTTACTCGTGTCCGAACTGCGGCGCGGCGATGGTCGTTTCTGCGAAGGCGCCTTCGGCGCAGCCGCCCGCTCCCGAGGCGCCGCCTGCGGAGGTGGCGCAGGCGATGTCAGAGACGGAGAACCGGGTGGGGCGGTACGTGCTGGTCACCGTGCTGGGGAAAGGCGCCATGGGTCAGGTCTGGCGAGGATGGGACTCGTCGCTGAAGCGGTGGGTCGCCGTGAAGGTGATGAGGTTCCAGGATGTCTCTCCCGAGGATCTCGCGCGTTTCCGGCGGGAAGCGAAGACGGCGGCGGCGCTTGATCATCCGAATATTGCGCCGGTCTACGACCTCGGCGAGGTCACCGGTCGGCATTACATCGTGATGAAGCTGATCGAGGGGAGCACGCTGGAGGAGAAGTTCCGGATGCCGGCGGGGCAGCCGACGGAAATCAGCGCTGTCGTAGACGCGATCCGCCAGGCGTCGCGAGGGCTCGCGCACGCGCACGCGCGGGGGATCATTCACCGTGACGTCAAGCCTGCGAACATGATGAGGGATCAGGACGGGCGGGTTTACCTGATGGACTTCGGCCTGGCGAAGCCGATTTCCGTGCCGGGGGTGACTGGGATCGGCGGAATCGTGATCATGGGGACTCCGTCGTTCATGTCGCCGGAAGCGGCGAGGGGGATGGTCCAGATGGTCGACGCCCGCTCGGATGTGTTTTCCCTCGGGGCGAGCCTGTATTTCCTGCTGACAGGTCGGGTGATCTTCCCTGCGCCGGGAGGCGTCGAAATGCTCCGGCGCGCTCAGTCTGAAACGGTTCCCCGGGTTCGAACGCTCAGGGCCGACGTCCCGGCCGAGATCGAGGAGATCATCGTCAGGGCGACGGCCAGAGAACGATCCGAGCGCTTTCAGAATGCTGCCGCCTTTGCAGACGCGCTCGACCTGGCATCAGGCGCGGCCGCCGCGCCCGCCGTTTCCTCGCCACCCGCAGGTCCGGCGCGTGCTCTCGTTGTGGACGACGACCCGCAGGTGCTCGCCCTATTCGTGAGCCTGATTCAGTCGCTCGGACTGCATGCCGTGCCTTGCCGTGACGCGGCGACGGCGGAAGCGGAGGCGAAGAAAGGGCCCGTGGCGCTCGTCGTGCTGGACGAGGGGCTGCCCGACACGAGCGGGCTGAAGCTCATCAAGCGGCTGCGCGCGCTTCCCGGCCACGAGAAGATTCCCGTCCTGATGGTGACCGGGATGGGAGGAGCGGACAACGCGGCGCGCGCCCTCGAGACGGGCGCGGACGAATTCATGTCGAAGCCGGTCTCGCCGCGCGAATTCAAGGCGCGTGCGATGAAGCTCATTCGGCGGTAAGCAGAAGGATTGACGAGCGCACTTCCGCATTCTCGGGAAGCGCGAGAAATGCCGCCTGGTCCGCCTGCGGAACGTGAGTCAGCGCGTCCCGCAGGAGGTCCAGCGCCAGGCGCAGATGGTCGCGGGCCGAACGACCCAGATGCAATGCGTGAAGCGCGCGGCCGAGGCCCGCGTGGGCTCGTCGCGCCAGCGACGTCGATCCCAGGTCGCGGGCGCGGCCAAGCACGCCGTAGAACTCGTCCACCGCCGCGGCGAGC
>WSZJ01000294.1 GCA_009773755.1 Planctomycetota bacterium
CTCGTCGCCCGCGGCCTCCTCGTCGCGCGCGAGAGCGACCTCGGCACCCGTTTCGCCATGTCCCGCACGCTCCTCGATTACGCCGCCGGCCGGCTCCCCGCCGCCGGGCCCGAGGGGCGTGAGGCCGCGGAGGAGCGTCACGCCGGGTGGTTCGCGAGATTCGCCGCGACGCTGGAAGGCGCGCCCGCGCTCAAGGACGCCCGCGACCTGGCGCGTTCGGAGATCGAAAACGTCTTCGCGATCCAGGACCGGCTCGAGGGTCGCAAAGGACGCCAGGGACTCGTCGCCGTCGTCGTCGCTTCGATCCGCTCCACGCTCATCTGGACCGGGCCGCTGCAGGAAGGCGAGGACCGCTTCGCGCGGGCCCGGCAGGCCCTCTCGCCGGAAGACCTCGCCGCCGACGTGCCGACGGCCGTGAAGCTGGCGCTGGGACATTCGAGGCTGCTCCGTGCGGTGGGGAAGTGGAAGGAAGCGCTGGTGATTGCGGAGGAGGCGGTGCGGCTCGGCAGGGGGATTCCGCCTGCGGGCCTGATGTCCGAGGCCCTCTGGGATCTTGCCTACATCGCAGGATCGTTCAGCGAACACGCGCGTTCCGACGCGGCCCTCGCGGAATCGGAGCGGATTGCGCGGGCGTCCGACAACCCGCTCCGCCTCGTCAGCTGCCTCTTCCTCAAAACCGTCCGAATCCGCGCGCTCGGCAACGCGGCAGGGGCGCTGGCCGTGGCGGAGGAGGCGCTGGCGCTGGCGAGGAAGTACCCGGAGCGCGAGGACGCGATTGCGGAAGCGCTCAACGGCGTCGCCAATGCGCTGTCGGACGCGGACGACCCGCAGCGGGCGATCCGGCTGTTTCGCGAGGCGATGGAGATCGACGAGCGCCTCGGGCACGAAACCGGGCTGGCGATGCGGCTCGGAAACGTGGGGGACGCGCTGTGCGACGTCGGCGACTTCGCCGCCGCGCTCGAGTCCTTCGACCGCGCGGCCGAAATCGACCGCCGACTCGGCCGGCAGATCTACCTGATGTTCGGCCTCATCCGGCGCTCCGTCGCCGTCCGCGCGCTGGGCGACCCGGCGGCCGCGCTTGCACTGCTCGACGAGGCCCGCGCGCAACTGGATCGCCTGGGGAGCATCGCGCTGCGCGCGATCTGGAGTTGCCACCGCCTCGAGACGCTCCTGTCTCTCGGCGACGCCGCGCGCGCCGCGGCCGAATTCCCCGACGCTGTCCGGCAGGCGCGCGCCGACGAGGACGTCTGCAAGGCCGCCGTCGCCGCCGCTCTCGGCGTGCGCGCACTCGTCCGGCTCGACCGCGCCGCAGAAGCCCAGGAGGTCTTCGCCCGCGAATTCCCCGCAGGCGTCCCCCCGCACCTCCCCACGCTGGATCGATTCGCGATCTTCGCCACCAGCGCCCTCCTCCTGGAACGGACCGGCGCGGCGGCGGATGCTCAAGCCGCCGCCCGCGAAGCCGCAGCGCTCGCCGAACGGCTGCTTCGTTCCCACGGCCCGCGAAACTCCGTTCTTGCCGACCTCCTGCCGGATGTGAAGCGGCTCTCCTGAGAGCGCGAGCAACACTCGCGCACTCCGAGTACGATTCCCTCCCGTGGAACCGCCCTCCGGCACTGTAACTCTCGTCTTCGCCGACCTGGCCGGCGCGCTCGAGCTCGAAGCGCGCCACGGGACCGCGTTCGCGGAGACGGTTTCCCGTTGGAGAGAAGTGTCCCAGGCGCGGGTCGCGAAGGGGGGCGGCTACCTGGTCAAGGCGACGGTGGCCGGGGTGATGGCCGCATTCGCGAATGCCGGTGACGCCGCGCAATTTGCCGCGGACACGCTTCTCGAGTCCGGGCGACTCGAATGGCCGGGAGGCTCAGCTCCGGTGCGCGCCGGCCTGAACACGGGCGAGCCGATTCTCGAGCGCGATCCGGTCACGGGACGCGCAGATTATTTTGGCATCGCCGTGAACCGGGCGGCCCGACTTTGCGCGGCGGCGCACGCCGGGCAGGCGCTTCTGTCCGCCGCCACGCGCGAAGCGGCGGCCGCTTCTATTTCAACCGCCGACGTCGTCGACCTCGGTGAACACCGCTTGCGGGGCCTCGAACTGCCGGAGCGGATCTGGCAGTTGGCGTCGTGCGGCCGGACCTTTCCCCCGATCGCCGCGGCGGCGAGTCTGCCCACGAATCTGCCGCCGCAGTCGACGTCGTTCGTGGGGCGCGAGCGAGAAGTGAAGGATCTCGAAGACTTCGTGGCCGGAGGCGCTCGCGTGGTCTCGCTCACGGGACCGGCGGGTTGCGGGAAGACGCGGCTGGCAGTGCGGCTCGCGAGCGGACTCATGCCGAAATTCGACGGCGGCGCGTGGCTCGCGGACCTTTCCGAAGCCGCAGGGATCGACTCGGTCGCGGAGGCGGTGGCCGCGGCGTTCGGCGTGCCGCTTCCACGCCACCGCCCCCCGGTGGACGCGATCGGGGATCTTCTGGAGCTGCGCCCGCCGCTTCTGCTGGTGCTGGACACGTTCGACAGGGTGCGGATGGAAGCGGCGGCGGCCGCGGGGGCGTGGGCGGCGCGGGCGCCGCGTTCGGTGCTGGTCTTGACCAGCCGCGTGACGGCGGGAGTGCCGGGGGAACGCGAGGTCCGCGTCGA
>WSZJ01000295.1 GCA_009773755.1 Planctomycetota bacterium
CCGCTCGCCCGCTCGCCCGCTCGCCCGCCCGCCCGCTCGCCCGCCCGCTGGCGCGCGCAGCGCGCCACGCCTTACTTGTACTTCGCCTCATTCGCTTTCCACCACGGATTCCACAGCGACATCTGCTGGGGCTGCGTCTTTCCCCCCAGCCCCTTCGGCGGATCATCGACAATCTTCTCCAGCGCCATCGACATCGCCAGGAACGCTTCGAAAGACCCCTCCGGACGCGCCGGCTGCTGCGACGGCCCCAGCCATTTGTTCAGGCCCGCCCACAGCTCACGGATGATTTCCTTGTTCCCCTTGAAGGGCGCCGTCGCGTCCGCCGCGGCCTTGGCCACGAACGGAGACGGGCTCGTCAGGTCCTCCACGAACGGCGTCGCGGCGGCCGGGTCTTTCACAACGCCCAGCGTGTCGTACATCGCCGTCAGCAGCTTCAGATTCGATTCCCACGCCGGCAGCTCCGCCGGCTTCTTCGGCTTCGAATTCCCCAGCAGCTTCTTGTAGTACGCCGTCTGCGACGTCAACCCCTGCACCGCCACCGCCGGATCCCCCAGCGTCGAAATCTTCTCCGCCGCCAGCATCTTCACGTCCACGTCCGGGTCCGCAAGCGCCTTCGCCAGCGACATCGTGATCTTCTTCGACCGCACATTCATGTGCTTCAACTGCGCGTCCGCCAGACCGTTCACCGCCTCGCGCTTCCCCATCATGTCCTTCGTCTTCAGCTTGATGTCCGCTTCCCGGATCGCAATGTCGTCCGCCGCCTCGTGCGAAAGACAGACTTTGCCGTCCTTGCAGTTGGCGCAGTCCTCGGCGATCGATGCGGAAGCGAGAGCGAAGGCGAACGCAGCGGCTGCGAGCAAACGGAGATTCATTTTCTTCTCCCGGCTGAGGAATGTGTGGTCACCGGACAGATTGCGATTTTTCCCGGGCGGAGTCAACCGCGGACGAAGCGAAGAATGTAGAGAGGGCACTCGGGGTCGTCCTTCAGGAGCGTCATTCCGGCCGAGATGCAGACAGATTCCGGCAGCTCCGGAAGCGGGCTCGAGTATCCGGGCCCGAGCCGGTGTGCGCTCGCGACGACGGCCGGAGCGCCCTTGCGGTGGACCTCGTCGAGGACACGCCGGAAGAGCTCGTGCGCGAAGCCGCGGCCGCGCAATTCCGGGACGATGACGAGGCAGGTGATCGCCCACGCACCGGGTTCGGGCGGGGGCCGCTTCGAGAATACGGCGAACGACTCCCACGGCGCGCACTGGCACCAGCCGGACGGAACGCCTCCGACGTAGAAGAGCCAGCCGTCGACTGGGCCGCCCTTTAGAAGCGCCTCCCGGCAGGCTGCGGGCGCGCCTGGGGATTCGAGGGAAGCGCCGTGATAAGCGGTACACAGGCAGCGACTTGATTCCTCGCTCCCCTTGTTCATGACGGCGAGGAAATCTTCGCGGCGCGAAGAATCCAGGGGATGGAGGGTCAGGTCGATCATGCCACGAGAATAACCTGACCGGATCCATGCGCGGACGCCGCACTTTCGGTCGTACTCATTCTTCGGGCATTGCCCCGAATTCAACGGCAACCACAGAGGTCGCAGAGAAAAACAACAAAGTCGTTTTTCTCTGTGCACTCCGTGGTCGCTGTTTATCGCCGGTGGAAATCGCGATTCTGGAAATCCCGCCGGGTAGTCGGCATGCACTCACAAAGGCACGCCGCTTGCGTAGGCCATTGTCGTAGACTTCAAAGGCCTGTTCCCAGGCTTCCCGCGGAGGAATTGTCCATGAAAGCGATCACCTGTGTCCTCCTTGCTGGACTCGCCGTCTCCGGCTGCGTCCACCGCCGCTATACCGTGATTGAGCCGAATCCGGGGGCTTATGCCGGGGAAGAGGTCTACGCGGACGAAGGGCTCTACGCTGGGGATGAGGTCACCTACGAGGAAGTCGAGCCGGTCTGGGACGGCCACGCCTTCGTGGTCGTGAACTCTCACTACCACGGCCTCGGCTGCGGCCACTGGTACCACCACGGCTGCTGGCACTTCTTCCCCGAACACCACGTCTACCTCGAGTTCGGATACTCCTGGTGCGGCGACACGAGCGGGTTCTACTACGACGGCGATCCCTGCGCCCGCGTGTGGGACGGCTGGGCGTTCCTCTTCCTGCGAGGCCACGTCCACGGCGTCGGGTGCGGCCATCACTACCACCACGGCTGCTGGAATTCGTACGCGAGGGACTATGTGCACGTCGAGATCGGTCGCAGCCACTTCACGGTCTCTCCGTCCCGTGTGCGCGTTGCCGTTTCTCCCGTGCGTGTCGAGGGAGGGACAAAGGGATCCGGGGCGGTGAAGTCCACGGTTTCGCCGTCGCGTGCGGGGCGGTCGGTATCGGGCTCGAGGGTAGAAGCGGCGAAAGTGCAGCCGCAGGCCGTGCAGCCGGCGCGGGGGCAGCAGCCTCAGCGGATCGAGCAGCCGCAGAAGCGCGGGCAGCCTCAGCGCGTTGAGCAGCCGCAGAAGCGCGAACAGCCTCAGCGCATCGAGCAGCCGCAGAAGCGCGAACAGCCCCAGCGCATCGAGCCGCCGAAGAAGCGCGAGCAGCCCCAGCGCATCGAGCCGCCGAAGAAGCGCGAGCAGCCTCAGC
>WSZJ01000037.1 GCA_009773755.1 Planctomycetota bacterium
CGGAAGGAGCGTCGGTGCGCGAGGCGATTCCTCGACGCTCGAGGTCGAAGAGCGCGTTCGCGGCGCGATCGGGCGCGAGGCCCGCGACGATGGCGACTTCTTCCTGCGTTGCCGGACGGGCGAGGACGGCGAGGGCCTCGGCTGCGATGCGCGCGTCTGTGCCGAGAAAGGCGAGCACCCGCTCGAGCCCGGGGCCGCCGGTCGGCGGGGCCGACGAATGGAGGACGCCGTCGCGGATCGACAGGGCGCCTTCAGCGGCGAGAGCGCGGAGGCAGGCGCGAGCCGCGCCCGGATATCCGCCCGTGGCGGCGTGAAGCGCCGAGGAGAACGCCGGCTCGACGCGGAGCGCTCCGGTCGCGTCGCGGGCAATCTCTGCGGTCGCAGCGGCGTCGAGCGGCCGCAGCACGAGGCGGGGCATGCCGGTCCAGGGCGCGATCCCTTCGCTGGAGGTCGCCGCGCCGGCGAACAGAAATCGCGCGCGCGGTGAGAGGCGGAGCGTTGCGACGAGCGCAGCGCTCGCTTCATCCGCCCATTCCGCCGCGTTCATGAAGAGCACGAGCGGCACGCGGCGCGCGGCGGACTCGAGGGCGAAGGCGGCGGCTCGCGGGGCGCCGGGCGCTCCGGCGTCGATGGCCACGATGGCAGCGCGCAGGCGGGGCCACTCGGGAGTCACGTGCCGGGAGAGTTCCGCGAGCCACTCGCGGGCCGCGGCCAGAGGCGGCGCGCCCTGGGCTCCGGTGGCCCAGGCGTGGGCGACGCGACGGGAATGGAGCTGCGCGGCGAAGGCGCGCAGGAGCGCGCCCTTCCCGGATCCAGCAGGCCCTTCGACGATGATCGCCTGCGGTGAAGCGCCCGCCCCCGCTTCCCGAAGCGCCTGCTCCAGGGCACCGACCTCCCTCTCCCGTCCCGCAACCGCGCCGCTTCCGCCGATCCCCTCCGGCCGCAGTTCGCGTTTCCCGCCGGCGCCTATGGCGGCGCGGAGGGCTTCGGCCGTTTCGGCGGCGGTAAAAAAGCGAGCCGAGGGATCCTTGCAAAGAAGGCGGAGGACGACGCGGCGGACGGGCTCGGGGATGAGTTCGAGGGAGCGCGCCGGGAATTCCGGGTGGCTGCGGAGGTGGGCGCGGAGGAGGGCGAATCGTGAAGCGCCGTGGAAGGGAGTATGGCGGGTGAGGGCTTCGAAGAGGACGGCGCCGAGGGCATAGAGGTCGGCGCGGCGATCGCGAGGACGGCCCTGGATGACTTCGGGCGCGAGGTAATCGAGGGAGCCGCGCACGCCGCGCGGGCCGGGGCGTTCGGCGAGTCCGAAGTCCATGAGCTTGACCGCGCCGTTTCTCACCTGGAGATTCCCGGGCTTGACGTCGCCGTGAATCAGGTCGTGGGAATGGACGTGCTCGAGGGCCTCGCAGACCTGCTCGGCGAGCCGCACGATTTCAATCGCGTCGAGGCCGCCGGTTGCGGCCGTGAAATCGAGACCGGGGACGAATTCCATCGTGTACCCGTGGCGACCGCTCGGGTAGACGAAATAATCGTACGCCTCGACAAGGTTCGGGTGGCGCAGCCGCGCCAGAGAGGCGAATTCCGAGCGGAAGCGGCTGAGGGAATCGCCGTCGAGGAGTCCCGGGTGAAGCTGTTTGACCGCGACGGTTCCGCGCGCGTCGTCCTCTGCAAGCCAGACTTCCCCCATTCCGCCCTCACCGAGCTTGCGGATCAGACGAGGCAGGTTCGTTGGCATCTGGCCAATCAAGTTCCCCTCCGCCCTGAGGTTTCGTCGTCTCCGGCACGCGGCGATATTGAATTCGTGGGCAGGGGTCGGTCGGAGGCCCGGCCAGTTCGATTATGAGCTCCGCACTGGAATCGGCCGGGACGTAGATCGACCCCTGTTCACGAATTCAGTATCGCCGCGTGTCGGAGACGCTGCGGTTCCGGCCTCCGCGCTTCGCCTCGTAGAGCGCGCGGTCGGCTCTTTCCAGCAGTTCGAAAGACGTCGCCGGCGTCTCCGGCTTGAGCGTCGTCAGGCCGATCGAAAGCGACATCTTCTGCGTAAGGCCCAGCGGAGCAAATTCCTCGTTGGCCACGGCCTTGCGCAGACGTTCTGCGACCACGCCGGCGCTTCCGGTCGCCTCGCCGTCCGTCTCGGGAAGGATCAGAGCGAATTCGTCGCCGCCGTAACGCGCCGGGACGTCGGCGGCCCGGATGGCGGCGCGCATGAGCTGGGCGACCCGGATCAGGACCCGGTCGCCGACCTGGTGGCCGAAGGTGTCGTTGATCTGCTTGAAGTGGTCGACGTCGACAAGCAGCAGCGAAAGGCGGCGCGCATAACGGCGTGCCCGGTCGAGCTCCTCGTCGAGGCGGCGCTGGAAATAGGAGCGGTTGTAGAGCGTCGTGAGCGGATCCGTCACCGCGCGCGTGTACAGCTCGGCATTTTCAAGCGCGATCGCGGCCTGGTCGGCCAGCGAGCGGAAGACTTCGAAGTCCTCCTGCGTCGATGCGTCGCCGGGCGCGTGGCTGTCGACATAAACGACGCCTTTCACGTGGTCGCGGAAGCGAAGCGGCGCGCACATGGCGCTGCGAATGCCGAGTTCCACCACGCTGGATTGGCGGGAAATCGACTCGTCGGTGGAAACATTGGGGAGGTAGAGCGGCTCGTGCGTGGAGAGAACCCGCTCGACGATCGAGTTAGACACGCGAAACTCCTCGGGCGGAAGATTTTCCCGGTGCATCCGGCGCGCCGTCACCACCTGCAGGTGCCCGTTCGCATCCTTTAGCATCAGGAACCCGCGCTCCGCCTGCGACACTTCCAGCATCGCATCCATCACCCTCTCTAGCAGCACGTCCTGCGACAGCGTGGAGATGATCGCCTTCGAGACGTCGAGGATTCGCCGGAGGTGCTCCAGGTGCCGCGTCCCCGCCTGCACCGGCGCGGGCGAGGAAAGGGCGTCCTCGAGTCCATGGAAGAACGCCGATTCGGGTGGCTTGGGCGGCTGGTCGGGCATCGGGATGATTCAAACACGGAAGCGGAGCAAGATACAAGGGCGGCCCGCCGCATCCCCTTCCTTGTCGCTTCTTTCCCCGGGCACTTAGAATCGCGCTTCGACACGCTTCGCCTGACACACACCCGGAGTTACGCGTCATGAAGGGCACGATGAAAGCGATCGGCAAGTGGAAAGCCGCCCCCGGTGTGCAGCTGGTGGAGGTCCCGATCCCTCAGATCGGGAATGGCGAGTTGCTGGTGAAGGTGGCGGGCGCTTCAATCTGCGGCACGGACGTTCACATTTACGAGTGGGACGAGTGGGCGCAGGGAAGGATCAAGCCGCCGCTCGTCACCGGGCACGAATGCTGCGGGCACGTCGTCGAGGTTGGACCGGGGGTGACCGGATTTGCCGCGGGCGACCTCGTGTCGCTCGAGAGCCACATCCCGTGCGGACTGTGCGCGGTCTGCCGCACGGGGCTGCAGCACATCTGCACGAACCTCAAGATCCTCGGAGTCGACACGGCCGGCGTCTACGCGGACTACGTGAAGATCCCGGCGATCTGCGCCTGGAAAAATGACCCGTCGATGCCGATCGAAATCGCGACCGTCATGGAGCCGATGGGAAACGCCGTCTACGCCAGCCTCTGCGAACCCGTCGCCGGCGCCTCCATCCTCATCACCGGCTGCGGCCCCGTCGGACTCTTCTCCATCATCGTCTGCCGCGCCGCGGGCGCTTCCCGCATCTTCGCCGTCGACGTCAACCCCAACCGTCTCGAAATGGCGAAGGCTCTCGGCGCGCACGAGACGCTCGACGCTCGCGATCCTGACGCGGTCGTGAAGCGCGTCCTCGAGTCCACCGGCGGCGACGGCGCCGATGTCGTTCTCGAAATGTCCGGAGCACCCTCGGCGATCAGGACCGGCTTCAAGGCGCTCCGCAAAGGCGGCCGCTTCACCGCGTTCGGCCTCCCCTCCAAGCCCGTCGAAATCGACTTCAACAACGACATCATCTTCAAGGGCGCCCGCGTCATCGGGATCAACGGGCGCGAGATGTTCCAGACGTGGTACAAGATGGCCGGGCTGGTGCGAAGCGGCGCGCTCGACCCGCGGCCCGTCATCACGCACAAGTTTCCGCTCGCGGAATTCGACAAGGCGATGGCGACGATGCGTTCGAAGGAGGGCAAAGTGGGGAAGGTGATGCTGATCCCGTAAGGGGTCCGCAGCCTCCCGCGCGAGCTTGCCGCTCTTCGAACAACAGAAGATCGACGATCCCGCGAAGTGGCGTGCGCACTACGCGTTCGGGGGGGCTCTCCTGCTGGGGTTTGCGATGGAAGCGCCGGGCCGGCTGTCGATCGTGATGACGGCGACGAAGAGCGGCGCGCACCCCGCGCTTGTGGGGCTTGGAGACGTCGCGAAAAGTGTGCTGCCCAAGGAGGCGTTCGTGGCGACCGTGCGCGTTTCGTGCTCGGGTGTCCGGGGGCTCGACTGGATCGGCCGGCCCGGGTCTCTTTCGGACCTGAAAGAATCGACGGGCGCTTACGGCAGGGTTGAGACCTTCGAAGTTGCGAAGCTCGCGATCCCGGAAAAGGACCTCTGGCCCGGCGTCCCGCAGCCATTCGTGGCCGCAGACAAACCGCTCGACCTCTGGCACGGGCGACTCGCAAGCCGCGATTTCGCAATTCAATGGTTCTGCGAAGCGGCCAGCCTGCGAGAAGGGGCGTAGCGATGCAAAGCGCGGTGCACCCGACACAGGATCGCCTCGTCGAAGTCTTCAACATCATCGAGCGCCATATCGAGGATCGTTACGGCATCCCCGTCATGATCTCCGACGTCCTCGACCCCAACACCGGCGATTTCGACGGCGTCCAGATCAAGATCGACTACGCCAATGACATCGAAATCGCCGTCTTCGTCCTCATCCACCTCTTCGGCCATACCGTCCAGTGGAACACCCATCCACGATTCCGCGAGATCGGGCAGGACACGAACCTCAGGAAATCCGAGGAAGAGCTGAAGGAAATCGCCGTCTATGAAAAGGAGGCGACGCAGCTGTCGATGGCGCTTCTGCACGAAGCCGGCGTCAGGGATCTCGACCAGTGGGTTTCCGACTGGTGGCGCGCGGATTTCGCGTGGCTGACCAACTTTTACCGCACCGGCGAGCGCGCTGATTTCCGGAAGTACATGCGCGCAGGCGCGGAACCGCCGTTGGGGCCTGTCCCGATTCCAGCCTTCAAGCCTGTGAAGTGGGTTTCCCGCTGGAGCTTCTGAAGCGCCGCCCTTCGGCGACGCACACCCGAAATTGGAGAACGTCGATCATGAAGCGATTTCTCGTGCCGGCGCTGGCGCTTGCCATCATCGCAGGATGCGGAAAGGACGATTCGAGCTCTTCCTCAAGCGGAGGATCGTCGGGTGGCTCAACGTCTTCCGGCGCTTCACAGAAGACTCCCGAGGAAGCTTTCAAGGATATGCAGGCCCGGGTGCTCGCGAAGGACGGCAAGGGGTTGTGGAACTGCATCTGCGAGAAGTCCCGCAAGAAAATGACGGAGAGCGATGAGGCCAGAAAACAGATGGATCAGCTCAAGGGGATGCCGGACGAGCAGCTCGGGGTGATAGTGAAGGACATGGGCGTCACGCCCGCAGAATTCAAGAAGCTGTCGAACGAGGAAATCATGCTTCTCCAGATGAACCAGGTCGTCAAGGAGGAGAGCGAACAGAAGAAGGCGAGAGAAACAAAGTGGAAGGAAGCGAAGATCGACGGCGACAAGGCCATTGCGACGACGATCGAGGCCGACGGCAAGGAGGAGAAGGCCGCCCTGGTGAAAGAGGGCGGTACCTGGAAAATCGACATCGAAGAAACCGACAAGCTGAAGGAAAAGTAACGGTGGCCAATGTCAGGAGCGGAACCATGTCGTGGTTGAGGCCAGGTGTTTCGGCCGTGCTGGTTGCGGTCCTCGCGGCCTGCGATTCTCGTGATGGTGACGCTGACAAGTCCGCTTCCGTCGATCCTTCTTCGGCCTCCGCGGGCAATTCCTCCGCGGAGGCTGAGGCCTTCTGGAACACATGGCGTGCTGCCGTTGCGAAGGGCGACGGCCGCGCTCTCTGGTCGATGACCTGCGCGTCGAACCGGCGCGTGCTCATCGAAAAGACCGGTAAGTCGATGGGCGTCATGCCGGACGCGGAATGGAAACTGCTTGAGACGATGACCGGGCAAGCCGAATCAAAGCTCCGCGCCATGCCCGCCGAAATGCTCGCCGAAGAAACGACGGTCGCGATGCTCAACCGGCTCCGCGACCAGCCTGGCGAGCTGGAGAAGGTGGAAAAGAGCGAGTTTCTCGGAGCGGACGCCGACGGCGACCGCGCCGTCATCCGCTTCCGCCTCCGCGACGGACGCGAACTCACGCTTGCGATCGTCAAGGACGATGGCGAATGGAAGGCGGACCTGCAGGAGACGGCCCGTTCGAGCGGGAAGAAATGAAAAGGGGCCTGGCCATTCTCCTCGTGGTGGCTGCCGCCGCCTGCGATCGGAAGGCGGGGAATGGCTCGCCGCCTGCGCCGGCGCCGCCGCCCAGCGACGCGCAAGCGGCGATCGAGGCGTGGAAAACCTGGGTGGCGTGCGCGGCGGCGGGCGACGGCGCGCGTGCCTGGGCGTGCCTTTCGAAGCGGACGCGCGCCGAAAGGGCGTCGTTGTATCGAGCCGACGCGGCGAGGATCCGGCGGCTCTCGGGTTCTTCGCTTGACGCTGAAGCGCGGAGCTGGGGCGTCGCGGCCGACAAGCTGGCGGCGGCAGGACCGGAAGACCTGGCCATCCTGGCGTTGACACGGGAATTTCGCCGGCCCGGAGGCGCGAGCGTCTCCAGGATTGTGGAAACTTCGGTCTCCCTCGAAGGAGACGTTGCGCGTGTCACGTCGGAAGGCCGGCCACAACCCATTGCTCTCGTCAGGGAAGACGGCGGGTGGAAACTCGACGACACGGCAAGCCGCGCGCAGGGGCGCTGACCGCATCCCCCTTGCCCGGCCTTCCACCTTCGCGCTATCCTTCCTCCTGTGCCCCAGGGGGCCGCAACCATTCCTACAGGAGCTTCCATGCGTATTCTCACCGCCACCGCACTTTTGTTCCTCGCGGCCCTCGCCACCGCCGACGTCACGTTCACCGAGAAGGCCAAGGTCACGACGAGCTCCATTCTGAGAGCCAACGACAGCCGCGCTACCACCACCAACGCCGCTTCGATCAAGGGACGCAAGATGAAGCTCGCGGCCACGGATGACGCCGCCAAACCCACCAGGGTGTTCATCTTCGACGGCGAAAAGACTCTTCAGCGGGACACTTTCCCGCGCAAGGAAACTTACGGCGAAGTCACGGCCGAGGGCTTCACAAACCGGGTCGATGCCGCGAAGAAGCGCGTCGAGGACTTTGAGACCAAGGTCGAATCGCTCACGGGCGACAAGCAGGCGCGCATGAGCAACTACATCTGGCATACGAAGAAAGTGCTCGGGCTTCTGACACAGACGCCGAGTGTGGAGCTGAAGCGTACGGGCGAGAAGCAGAAGATCGGGGAATGGGACTGCGAACGGATCGTCATCACGGAAGAAAACGCGAAGGGCGAGATGGAAACCGTTTTTGACTGCTGGATGACGGAGCAGCTCGAGGGATGGAACGCGTATCTCGATTTCTATGCCGCCTACCGGGCGTTCAGCCCTGCGGTGCTGGAGAAAATGAGGGAGCTCAAGGGATTCCACGTGAAGGGGACCTTTATTCCCTACTATTTCGACGGCGACGCCTTCCTCGAGACCAACGAAGTCGACAACAGCGACGTGAAGAAGGTGGACCTGGCGGCTGCGGAATTCGAAGTGCCCGCGAACTACAAGAACACGACGAAGAAGTAAGCGGGAACGTGTGACGCGCACGCGCGAATATGAATTCCGCGGGACGACCGGCGACATCGGCTTCCCCGCGGCGCTGGAAGAGCTGAAGCGCCTGGGGGCGGATTGGGAGCTCGTCGAGTCCCGCATGGGCCGCCGGCGGCAGGACCCCGCCGAAGCCGTGGTGCGGCTGCTCGGCCCCTCGACCGCGGCTCTGGCGGCGCCCGAGCGGGCGATTCTCGCCGCCGGAGGAAAGCCGTTGCACGGCAAGAACGCCCGCCTTGCCGGCGTCTCTCGCGGCGGAGCGTGCCCCGCAGGATTCCACTCGACCTCCAATCACCCGACCGAGGTGCGCGTGAAAGGCCGCTGGATAGGCGTTTCGCGGCAGAAAATGGACGCGGTCATCGTCGTCCGGGAACGCCGGGGCGCTGCCGAATGCCGGACGATCGGAGATGTCAGACGTGGAGAAAAAGTGGTCGTCGGAGACGAGGGCGTCCGGATTCTCGCACCGCACACCGCTGCCCCCGAACGCGCTTCCTTCGGCTTCATGTCGAGCGAAATCTCCAGTGAGAAGCCCACCCGGTCTCTCATCGAGCGGATCGCCGCCGAGATCCGCGCGGCCCGGGCCGCCGGACTGAAAGTCTGCGTCGTCGCCGGCCCCGCAGTCGTTCACACCGGGGCCTCCGAAGCCCTCGCTTCCCTCATCCGCCGCGGTGTTGTCGACGTCCTCTTCGCCGGCAATGCGCTGGCGGCCCACGACCTGGAGCGGCAGCTTTACGGGACGAGCCTTGGCTGCGACCTGGACGGCGTGTCCAGGCCGGGCGGCCACCGCAATCACCTGTACGCGATCAACGAAGCGCGCGCCGCGGGGTCGATGGCCGCGCTGGTGAAGAAGAAGAGATTGCGGGCGGGAATGATGTACGAAGCGATCCGCGCCCGGATTCCTGTCCTGCTCGCAGGCTCAATCCGCGACGACGGGCCGCTCCCGGAAGTCGTTACGGATGCGATCGAGGCCCAGAAGCGGATGCGGGCGGCGCTGGAAGGGGTTGGCGTTGTCCTCATGTTCGCGACGCTGCTGCATTCGGTTGCTGTCGGAAATCTTCTGGGCAGTCACGTCACCACGGTCTGCGTCGACATCAATCCCGCGACCGTCACGAAACTCGCCGACCGCGGGACGGCGCACGCGATCGGAGTGGTCACCGACGTGGGCACCTTTCTTCCGCAACTCGAGGCGGCGCTCGGCGCGATCCCGGGCCGCAGGGCGCGTCGATGAGCCCGAAAGCCTTCTGGCTGTCGCTGGCCGTCTACGGCCTCTTCGGCGCCGGATTTGCCGCGGTGGCGGTTCTCAAGGCGATGGATCGCCAGCCGGGCCCCGCGGCGGCCTCCGCGGCGGGCGCGCTCTATTCTCTCTTCCGCGCGGCGATGGTTCTCCGGCAGGGCCGCCGTTCAACTCCCTGAGACTCTTGCCAGCGCACTTTTCGTTTTTTGTTTTTCGTTTTTCGTTTTTCCTTTCGTCGCCTTTCCACTTACCGTCGTTCACCGGATGAACCTCCCCAACCAGCTCACCACTCTCCGCATCCTCCTCACCCCCGTCTTCGCCTACGTCTTTTTCCTCCCGTCGCTCTCCGCGAAACTCGCCGCCCTCGGCCTTTCGCTCCTCTGCGAACTCACCGATCTCCTCGACGGCATCATCGCCCGCCGCAAGAACCTCATCACCGACTTCGGCAAACTCGTAGATCCGCTCGCCGACTCCATCTCGCGCTTCACGTTCACCCTGTGCCTCATCCTCGCCGGCTGGGGCCAGCTCTGGATGCTCCTCGTCCTTTTCTATCGCGACTCGTTCGTCGCAACTCTTCGCATGTTCTCGGCCGCCAATAACATCGTGATGGCTGCCAGGACCAGCGGGAAGCTGAAGGCGATCTGCCAGTTCATCGTGATCAACCTCCTCCTCATCTTCGTCGTCCTCGACGCGTGGATCGCGAAGCGGGGCGCGGCGCTCGAGGTCGGCGGATTCGCCGTGACGCCGGAACTCCTGCACCGGACCGGCTGGTGGGCGATGGCGATCATGGCGGCGGTCACGGCGCTCAGCGGCGTGGATTACATGTTCGGCGCGAAGGAAACACTTCGGAAACTGAAGCTGTAAATCCGGGTTCTACTTCAGAACCGCCGCGATGCTGACCTTCCCCTTCAGTCCGAACTCGCCGCTGACGTAGTCGCATTTCGTGCGCAAGAGCGACACCACGCGGCCGGGGATTTCGTCCTTGTGCTCGCTCAGCACGTAATAATTTGCCTGGCCTTTGCCGATGACGACGTCGGCCGAGGCGATCGCTTCGCGCAGATCCCGGCTCATTTCCCTCCAGGAGATTCCGAGCGTGTCGGGCCCGGCAACGATGACCCGGTCGGCGACCTCGGGGATGCCGCAGGTGTCGCCGTCGGCGACGACGGCGTCGCTGGTGATCGGCCCGCCGCGGAGCGGGACCGTGACGCGAGCGCCGAACGCGCGGATTTCCTTCACGAGAACCCGGTCGAAGGCAAGTTCGCCGACATTGTCCGGAATGTAGAGCAGGTCCTTCGCGCCCCGACAGATCGCGTGGATCGCCTCTACCTGGTCCACCGCGAGCGGCTTCGCGACGCTGTCCGACAGCCGCGCGTGAATGTCCGCTTCCGTCATGTCGTACCCCGCGCCTACCGTCCTGAAATCGAGTTCGTTGCCGGCGATCGCCCAGCGCAGGCGCAGCCGGAATCGTTCCGCCTCTGAAAGTTTCTGCGTGTCGGTCTCGACGCGATTTGAAAGCGAGATGCCGATTTCATTGCACTTGTCGCGAAGCGCCTTGAAGGGCATTTCTCGCCCGAGGATCTGCTTGAGGATTCTGTGGACACCGGTGATGAACTCGCTGGGTTCGCGTTCCAGGTCGAACCTGCCGTTGAGATAATCGAGAACGGCGGAGCGCACGTGGTCGCGGACTTCCGGCGAATCCGCTTCGAGCCTGGCGGCGCCGATGACGTCGTCGAGGACGCATTCGAAACAGCCAGTGCGCGCGCGCATGGGGGCGATGGTACGTGCGCTTGGAGAGGAGGAGAAGGATGGCGGAGGCTGCGGAGGCTGGCGGAGGCTGGCGAAAGCTAAGGACCATGCTCTTTCGGGAGGCAATTCGTTGAACCGTCGTCAATGAGGGCCCTCCATAGAGCAGAATGCCGAGGCAAATGCCGTTAGCCTCCGCCAGCCTTCGCCAGCCTTCGCCAGCCTCCGCCTTCCTGCCTCACCCTGCGGCTGGAATTTTCCAATGAACCCGCTGCACTGGACGTCCTATATACAGTCAGGTTTGACGCGGCGCTTGCGGGGCTGCTATTCTCCCCGTCTCGCCGCACGTCGTTCAGCGCCAACCATTTAAGTCGCGGAGCACCCATGGCGGCCCGGGGGAAACCCTTCAGCATCCTCGCCCCCCTCCTTTTCGTCGGCCTCGCCGCCGGCTTCGTCGGCCTCTACTTTGTTCGCCACTCGCAACCTCCCGCGCCGGCGACGCCCCCGGACCCCCGCGCCGGCCAGATCGCCGCTTCCCTCGAGGCCGCCGATAATGCGGAGAAAGCCGGACAGTGGGAGCTGGCCCGCAAGGCGCTCGAGCGCGCGGTCGCGCTGGATACGGGGAATGCCGTCCTGAAAGGAAGGCTCGAGGAAGCGGTCGAGGAGGAGAAGCGCGCCATGTTGATCGCGGAAGCCGCTGAAGCGAGGAAGGCGGGCGACCCGACGGCAGAGGCGGCGAAGCTGGAGGAAGCCCGGCGGATCCGGGAGGCGAGCGATCTGCGCGGCCGGCAGGCTGCGGCGGAATTGACGGCCGCGGTGCAGCGCGCGCAGGCGGCGGAGAAGGACGGCTGCGTGCCCCTGGCGATCGAATCCTGGCGACAGGTTTCCACGGCCGCGGAGAATCGCGATGCGAAGGAGTATTTCGCCGCGCATCCTTCGGAAGCCGTGCAGGACGCGGCAGCGGACGCCGTCGCGAAGCGGCTCGCGGCGCTTCAGGCGCGGCTTGACGACGGAGAAAAGTCGGATCTGGCGAAGCGGGCCGAGGGGCTGGCGCGGGAGGGGGTGACCGCGAAGTCTGAGGGCCGCATGACGACGGCGATCGCGAAGCTGAAGGAGGCGATCGGGCTGGAGGCGAGGGAGGAGTGGAAGAAAGCGCTGGAAGAAACGCAGGCGTACGTGACGGACAGCGAGAAGTTTCTCGACGAGGCCTTGAAGCTGTACGAGAAAAAGGAGTGGCGGGAGACCCGCGAAAAGCTCGAGTTGGCGCTCTCGTTGAACAAGGAATGCGCCGCCGCGGCGAAGCTGCTCCCCGAGGTGAAGGCGGCGGCGGTGCGCAGGGGGATGCTGGCGGTCCCTGCGGCGACGGTCGTCGCCGCCGGCACGGAGTCGAAAGTGAAGGCGTTCTATATCGACCCGACCGAAGTCTCGGAGGCCCAGTACTGCACGTACCTTCGCGCGGAAGGCCAGCCGGTGCCGATGCGCTGGCGCAACACCGGCAAGCCCGAGGGCGATGGCTCGCTTCCCATAATGGGGATCAGCGCGAAGGAAGCGGCGTCGTACGCGGCGTGGGCGGGAAAGCGGCTTCCGACGGAATCGGAGTGGCTGGCCGCAGCCGGTGCCGGCGACGGCCGGGCCTATCCGTGGGGAGCGGATTGGGACGCCGCGAAGGCGAACGCGAAGTCGCCCGCGCCGTGGGCGTGCGGCTCGAATGCCGCAGGCGCGAGCCCCTGCGGCGCGCGGGACATGGCGGGAAACGTCGCCGAATGGACCTCCACCACTGATAACGGCAAACGCGTCGCGAAAGGCGGCAGTTTCCTCTTCCCCGAATCTTCCTGCGCCCTCACGTGGCGCTGGCTTGAAGACGACGATCTCGGATTTCCCGGGATCGGGTTTCGATGCGCGGCGGACGGCGATGAAGAAAAGTGAGCTTCCGGTAGCGACGCCGCCGCCGGCCGCGGAAGCGGGCGGGGATGCGGACCTGATCCGTCGCGCGCAGCGCGGGGACGGCGACGCGTACGGGCAACTCGTCGTGAAGTACCAGGACCTCGTCTACAACGCGGTCTTCCGGATGGTGAACCGGGAGGACCAGGCGGCGGACATCGCGCAGGAGGCGTTCGTGAAAGGGTGGCGCGCGCTGGGGAGCTTCGAGGGGCGCGCGCAATTCGGGACCTGGATTTACCGGATCGCCATCAACGCGTGCATCAGCGACCGGCGCGGGCTGAAGCGGCGAAAGGCAACGAGCCTGAACAGCGCGATGAGCGGAGGCGAGGACGGCGAAGGCGGGATGGATGTCGCGGACGACGCGCCGGAGCCTGTGGAGCAGCTGGTGGACAACGAAAAGGTGAGGCTGGTGCAGGAAGCGATCGGCGAGTTGGAGCACGAGTTCAGGACGATGATCGTGCTGAGGGACATGGAGGGGCGGCCGTACGAGGAGATCGCGGAGGTGCTGGAAGTGCCTGTCGGGACGGTGAGAAGCCGACTGCACAGGGCGAGGCAGGCTCTGAAGGACAAGTTGAAAACCAAGCTGGAGAAGTAGGTAGGAGGTAGTGGGTAGGAGGTAGGAACGGCCGGTCGCCGCTGGGCCGTTGGTCTTTTCTACTCACTACCCCGTACCTCCTGTCCCGGTGGTTCATTCAAAACCAAGAAAAAACAAAAATCGGAACTTTCCACGAACTCCTGTAGTCAAAGAACCATGAGCACCCAGGACCCCGTCAGCAGCAAGGAAACACTCGTCCTCCCGGACGCGATGATCGGCCGCAAAGTCGGCGGTTACGAGATTCGCGGGATCCTGGGAAAAGGCGGGATGGGGGTCGTGTATCGGGCCCATGACGCGGCCCTTGACCGCGAAGTCGCGCTGAAACTGCTCCCGCCCGCGCTCAGCGCCGATGCTGAATACTCGGAGCGCTTCATCCGTGAAGCCCGAATGGCCGGCAAGCTCGACCATGCGCGAATCGTGCCGGTCTACGCCGCCGGGTCGAGCGACCAGGGCGCCTGGATTGCGATGCAGCTCGTGCGCGGCCGGACGCTGGCTGAGGAGCTGCACGACGGAATGCGGCCGACATTTTCGAGCGTTCTGCGGATCGCGAAGCAGACCGCGGAGGCGCTCGGCGCCGCGCACAAGGCGGGGCTGATCCACCGCGACATCAAGCCCGGAAACCTGATCATCGACGCCGACGGGAACGTCAAGGTGCTGGACTTCGGCCTCGCGCGCCCGACGATTCCCTCCGGCCACACGCAGGACGGGACGTACCTCGGGACCCCCGAGTACTCCAGCCCGGAACAGTGCCAGACCAACGACATCGACGGCCGCGCGGACCTCTACTCGCTCGGCGTCGTGATGTACGAGATGCTCGGCGGGCGCATTCCGCACGTCGCCGAAACGCCCCTCGCGCTCTTCACCAAAATCGTCAACGACGAGCCGCTCGCCCTTCGCGACCTGAACCCGAAGGTTCCGCCCTCGCTCGCCGCGATCGTGGCGAAACTGATCGCAAAGAGCCGCGACTCGCGGTACGCGGACGCCGCGGCGCTTGTCGCCGACCTGGAGAAAGTCGTCGGCAAGGACGGCCCCGCGCGGCCGCACGAAACCGTCGTCGTGGGTCCCGCCGACCGCGCCCGCGTCGCCGCCTGGACCATGGCGGGCGTCCTGGCGACCCTTCTCGTCGCCGCCGTCATTCACTCCAGCCCCTGGAGCGGCGCGGCGATCGGCGCAGGGAACAACTCCGGCGCGGTCGCAACCAACGGAAGCGGCTCCGGCGTCCAGCCGGTTCCGCAAACGCCCACCGAGGCCGACGGCCGTATCGTTCTCCTCGACTTCAAAAACATCACCGGAAGCTCGGACCTCCGCTGGCTCGAATCCGCGCTTCCTGAGCTCATCGCTTCCAGCCTTGCCACACGCGAGGGTCTCAATCCGCTGGATCGGGATGAAGTCACCGCGGCGATGAAGAAGGAATTCAACGCGCGCCTGACTTCGGGCGGCGGCGACAACGTGGAGCAGGCCCAGGCGCAGGGCGTCAAGGTGCTCGAGGCTCTGAAGGCCGGCGTGCTCGTGCGCGGGTCGTTCGTCACTCAGGGAAAGAAGCTCCGGGTGCTGACGACCGTGCTCGTGCGGCGCGGCGAAATGCTGGAAGTGGCGGGCCGGTCGCAGATCGACGAAGCGACCGAGAACATCCTCGAGATCGCCGACCGGATTGCGGGCGACATTGCGGGCGCGCTCGCGGCGCGGCGCGGGGACCGCGGTGAGCTCGAGAAGCGGCTCCAGGACAAGACCCAGGTAGGGCGTCTGAAGGCGGCCGATGCCTCGACAAGCGATAAACTCCTGGCACTGACAAAGGCGGGAAGTTCCCTCCGGCGCCGTGTCGAGAATTTCGAAAAGCAGCGGGGCGGCCGGAAGGAAGACAAGAAGAAGCACGGGGATTCCCCCGCCGAACGTCCCTCGGACGACGCGCGCGAACCCGCCGGGGCGGCCGGCGTTCCCGACGCGGCTCCGGCGGAAGGAGCGGGGTGGACTGGCGGCGCTCGCAAGGAACTGACGGACGAGGAGAAGCCCGAGAAGGGCCACGCGGACGGTGGCGAAGTGGCCGGCGACAAACCGAAGCCCGCGACACCGCCTCCTGCCGGGAAGGACGACTCAAAGGCGGAGCCGGAACGGCAAGCGCCGCAGGAGCCTGAGATCGGCCAGAATCAGGAAGAACACTTGCGCGAGGACCATTTCGGCGGCGCGAATGCCGAGGATTTGCTGCGCGAGCTTCGCAAATACGCCGAAGAAATCCGTGAGAGCGAAAAGGACCTTGCGGAAGTAGAGCTGGGGGCCGAAGGGACCGCCAAATGAACTGCACAAACATCATCGAACGGCTGGGCGAGCACCTCGACCGGATGCTTCCGCACGCGGAAGCCGCCGAGTTCGATGCGCATCTCGCAACGTGTGGTTCGTGCCGCGCGGAGATGGACGATCTGCGCCGCACGCTGGATGCAGTCAAGGCCCTTCCCCGCGTCCGCGCCCCGCGCGGTTTCGCGGCGGGCGTCATGGCGGAAATCCGGACCGAGCCGGCGGCGGCCACTGCGGGGCCTGCCCGGGTCACCCCGATCCGGAGCGCCACGGTCTTCATGCGCCTCGCGGCGAGCATTGCGGCGGTCTGCCTCGTGTGGGTCGGCGTTCGCGCCTTGCAGGTCGACCAGGCCATCCCACCGGCCACCGGGGTTGCGGCGAAGAACGAGCCCCTGAAGCGGACCGGCGAAGTCGACGAGATTGCTCGACTGAAGAAGGCCGGCGACGCGCGTGCTGCAGAAAACGCTTCCAAGACCCTGGACGCTTCGCTGGCCGCGGCGAAGGACGCGCCCGAAGGCCGGGGGTACGCTCCGGTTGCCGATGGCATTTCGCCGCCCGCCCCTGCGGTACCTCAGGACGCAGGTGGCCTTCCGGACACGGCTGCGAGAAAAGGTGCGGCCGGCGACCTCGAAAAGGCCGGCTGGGCCGCTCAGCCTGAAGAGAAAGCGCAGGGTCTCGCCGTGCAGCGCATCACCGTTTACTCGAGCGACATCGCCGTGGACACGTCGCAGCTCAAGAAACTGCTCAGCGAGTCCGGGTACACCTATTCCACGCAGAAGAAGGCGATTCTCGTGCGGGTTCCGGCAAGCGAGGCCACCCGCCTCGTCGCGTCTCTGGGATCCATGCCCGGCGGATTCCGCGCCGCGGACCGGCAGTCCCTGGACGCACTGGAGCGCCTGAAGAAGACCGACCAGAAGGCTGGAAAGTCGGACAAGAATGGCCAGCCCGGGGGCGGCGAAGGAGGTCTGACCGCGGACGCCGACGACCTCAAGGAAGCGCTGCGGCAGCACATCGACGAATCCCGCCGCGAAATCCAGAAGCAGGAAGAAGGGAAGAAGTTGAACGAGAAGAAGGCACCGGCTTCGGACCCGAAAGTGACAGCGGGAGGGGGAGGCGGCCTCAGCGGCAAAAGCAAGAACGGCGCTTCAAAGGAAAAGGACAGTGCGGGCGCCAAGGCCGTAGACCCGGCTGAGGGCGCTGACGAGCACGATCACGAAGAAGCCATGGGCGCCTCTTCAGAGCCCGCGAAGGCTCCCGCAGGGCCGGTGATTGCGGGCGGAAACCGGCCGGAGGAAGCAGAAAAGAAGGAGCACGGCAAGGACGGCGGTCGCGGCGACGACACCTACAAGGATCCAGGCGAGCCGAAGCCCGAGGCCGGAGGCACTGACGACGTAGAAGGCCGGGTCCGGCGCGAGAAGGAACTGGGCGAAAAGCTGTCGGACGAACTGCGGAAGCTGGAATCGGAACGAAAACTGGCGGATGCCGAGGACGCGGTCGTCATCTACATCGAGTTCGAGGAGCCGGCGGCGAAGTAGAAGTCAATTCAACGAACAGCCGGGACGACCATCGGTCGCCCCGGTTTTTTTACGCCTGCCCGCCAGCCGGGTACCATCCACGGATGCGGCGCGCATTCCCTCTCATCTTCGCGATCCTCGCCGGATGCGCTTCCGATCCGCCCCCTGAGCCGGCATGGGTTTCGGAGGCGGATCCAGGGCTGGTCGCGCTCGGCGGCACAACGCGAGTGGACATCGAGGTCGACTGGTTCGCCATGGTTCCCCCGGATGACGTGGCGCTCGAGGGCCTGGCGGTCGTCGCGAAACGCGAGTGCCCCGGAAAGGTCGTGACCATCCGGCGCGACACCGAAATCCCGGCCACCCGCTGGAAATCCTGCCGCGGGGACGCCATCGAAGTGGCGCTCGACGAGTGCCGCGGCCGGCAGGAAGCCGCCGACGGCGTCGCCTACGTCCATGTTCTCTACTGCCCCGTCAACCCCTGGGGAGAAGCGTACGCCTCAAACGGTCTCTGCCGCCGCCTGGAAAAGCCGTTCCCCCATTGGCAGATCTTCGTCTTCAAGGGAACGCTGAAGTCCCGCGCGATCCTCGGCCTGGGCGCCGACAAGATCGATCGCTCCTGCCTCGTCCACGAGTTCGGTCACGCCCTCGGCCTGGTCGCGAATCCCGAGCACCGCTTCGAAGACGGCGGCGGTCACTGCACGGACACGGGATGCGTCATGACCAAGCCCAAGCTCGCCGCCGTGCTGGCGAATGCCGCCATGGCCATCGCGACCGGCGAGATCCCGTGGGATTACTGCGTGAAGTGCTGCGCGGATCTCGAGCGCGCGCGGGCCATGTACGGCCGTCGCTGAAGCGATTCTTTGCCTGCTGAGCGTGACGTCCCTAGAATCCCGAGTCGCTCTATCGGGGCTTCCGGCTCCGGTTCACAGGGGGAATTGCCTAAGGGGTCGCCATGGTCCCGCTTCGTCCACATTTTGCGGCCACTCTCATCGTGGCCGCCGCCATACTTTCCGGGTGCAAAACGCCCATGGCGACGCTTCAGGTGCGCCGCCCCCCCACCTTGGAGCTGCCGAGCGTGAAAGTGCTGGCCTTTGCCGACTTCGAGTCCGCGACGAAAGGCGACGACGCAATCGCCCGCTACGTCCGCGATCAGTTCATCGCGGGCATTAATCGCGAAGGCGCGATTCAGGCGATGACTCTGGCGGAGGCGAACGAAAGGTCCGCCGCTTCAGGCCTGAAAATCGAAGCGATCCTGCGCGGCCGGGTGTGGGCGGACTTCGTTCACATCCAGGGGCTGCGCGAGCCGGTAGTGACCAGCGATGTGGTCTGGGAAACGACGGACAAGGGGGTCAAGTTCATTGCCGAGGCGCACGACAAGGTCGAGACGCAGACCTATGAGGTGGTCAAGGCGTTCGTGAGCATCCAGCTCAACCTCGTGCAGGTCTCCGGGGTCGAGTCGAAGACGATCGCCGCGCTCTCGGGCGGCCGCGGGTTCCGTCAGCGGATCGGCGGCGGCTCTTCGTCGAGCTACGACCTCTGGACCGGGCGGGCGGAGGCGGCGGCAGCCAAGGGGGAGCGGAACAAGGATGCGCTGCTGCGCCTCTCCGCGGACCGCGCCATCCGGGAGTTCGTGAAGGCGATCAGTCCGCACCAGGAGACAATCACCGCGGTGATCGCGAAGGGAGGCGACGGATCGGCCGCTTCGATGATCCGGTCCGGCCAGTACGATCAGGCGATTCAGCGGCTGGAGCCCGGTTTGAAAAGCGCGACAAAGGATCGTGCGCCGGACCTGTACAACCTGGGGTTGGCGTATGAGGCGACGGGAGACACGGCGTTGCTGGAAGCGGCCGTGCATTTCTACCGGAAGGCACTGGAATTCGATCCTGAGAACGAGGACTACGCGGCAGGGCTGGGGCGGGTCGAACGGCTGATGCGCGGCAAGGCGAAGCTCGCGGAGGGTATCCGGTGAAGAAACTCACGGTCCTGATTTCGGCCGCCCTGCTCTGCGGCTGCGCCGTCGACACCGTCAAGCTGCGCGTCACCGTCCCGGCTAAGACGCGCATCGTCGGCGTGCGAGGCGTGGCCGTCGGTGGGTTCAAAGCCGAAAATCTCGACGCGTGGCAGGCGAACGCCGAGGGCGCGGGCTGGAACAGGCACCGGCTGCCGGGAAGCGACCTCCGCGCGATTTCCGACGGCGTGAAGAACGACCTGCTCGGCAAGCTCGCCGAGACGCCTTTCTACTCGGTCATGGACCTCGAGGGGCAGGAGAAGATCTTCGACATGGACGGGCTGGCCGGTCTCGTCGGCCAGCCGACGTTCAAGCCGGGGACGGTGGATGCGCTGATCTTCGGCCGCTGCTGGGTCGGGTACCTAGAGGCCGACGGCGTGAAGCACGAAAAGGTCACCCTCGAGGACTGGGACTACCGTGGCCCGGAGGCGCGCATCACGGCGTCGCGCGAAGAGCTTGTCGCCTCCGATTACAAAACCGCTTCGGCTGTCCTCGTCGTCCAGTACACCGCGGTCCGTTTCAGGCCACGGCTTGAAATCCTCTTCGTCACCACTACTGTGCAGTCGCTTCGACAGGACGAGGGCGGAGGGATGGTGATTTCGAAGACCCGTGGCGGCGCGTTTGGCATGGGGGGCGGGTTCGGCGGCGGCGGACGGGAAGGGAAGTCGGAATCGACCGGGTCGAAACCCGCCGGCGGCACCGTCCCGCTCGCGCTTGAGGTATTCAGCTACCTGTCGCACGAGGCCGCCAACGGATTCGTGGAGCAGATCAGCCCGACGACGACCGAAATCGAGATCGAGGTTGCCGACGGCGACAAGACCTCGGCCAACCTGATTCGCGCGGGGGCCTATCGCGAAGCGTCGAGGCTGCTCCGGCAGATCACGCAGAACCAGAAGCAGGGGACCCGGGCGTACAAGAAAACCGAAGACCGCGCGCCGGACTTGTACAACCTCGGGCTGGCCTGGGAGGCGCAGGGCCCCGCGTATTACGAGGACGCCATCATCGCGTACCGGAAGGCCGTGGAGTCCGATCCGGAGACGGTCTTCTTCGCTTCGGGCCTTGGGCGTATCGCGAGGCTTCTGGAGGGGACGAACCTGATCGAATTGCAGAAGGGAGCTCGCAATGAATAGAGGCCCTTCGACTCGCTTCGCTCGCTCAGGCCGCCCTTCGCATTGCGAAGGGCGGGGGCCCGCAATGAATAGAGGCCCATCGACTCGCTCCGCTCTTCGACGCGCTGGCCTTGGTCTGACGGCGGCTCTCCTGCTTGTCGCGCTCCTCTCGAGCTGCGCCGCGCAAAAGGCGATCATGATCCCGATGCGCAAGCCGGCGAAGGTCGCCATCCCGGGCTCGATTCGCACGCTGATGTTTGAAAATGTGACCGAGAAGCGCGGCAGCGTCCCCGGCGGGTACAAGCAGGACTCCAGCGACAACGTGACGCTCGTGAAGGCCACGATGTCGGCCGAGTTCTGCGCTTCGAGCTACGCCGTTCTCAACGACGAGCTGCTCGAAATGGTGCGCAAGTCCGGGAAAATCCCGAACTACCTCTCCGGCGGTCCGACGGTCGCCGTTGACTTCATCAACCAGATGATTGGCGACCCCGGCTCGATCGGCGTCGTGGAGATTGAAATCAGCAGCGCGTTCGGCGACGACTACACGGCGAAACCCCAGGAAATCTCCCTTACTACCGTTCACTACGACCAGAACGGCGTCGCCACTTCGCGCGTCGCGAAGCGTTCCATCTCCGTTCACCGGATCGACGTCTTCGGCGCCGTTTCAGGGGTCGTCCGGATCCGCTCGCCGTATCCCGACGGCAGGGTCGTCTTCGAGAAGTCCTACACCGTCCCGGACTTCCGCTACGCTTCCACCGAGTCGGCGCCGCGGAGTTTGTTTCTCTTCGGCCGCAGCGACGCCGCGAAGCAGGGGAACGGCGCGCCGACGCTGACGGAGGTCAAGGCGATCCAGTTCAAGCAGCTGGCGCGGATGTTCTATGAAGACATCAGCCCGAGCACGAGCGAGGTTCCAGGCGAGCTGGACCGCCGTGGCGACAAGATGGCGTACAACCTGCTTGCGGAAGGCGCACTGCCGTGGGCGGAAATTCGCCTGCGAAAGGTCGGCAAGGAAGGGAAGCCGGCGGAGCAGGCGGCGAACCTGTACAACCTCGGCGTCTGCTGGGAAGCGCAGGGGATGGCGTCGGAGGCGGTCGTGAAATACAAGGCGGCGCTGGACATGGAGCCGGGGAACAGGCAGTTCCGGAAAGCTCACGACAGGGCGAGCGCGAAAGGAAAGTAGAAACCAACCGGCCGGGCACACGCCGGAAGCCGCTTCAGATGCGGCCTTCGAAAACCCGACCCAAACATTCAGGGGTGAAAGGAGACGACATGCGACTGAAGTTCTGGCAGGGGCTGTCCCTCGCAGCGGCAGCGATCGTGGCCGGCTGCAGCGACAAGCCTCAGGCGCCGCCGCCGGACGACCGGAGCATCGAGACGAGCGATGAGAAGTGGGAGAACAACCCGGTCCGTTCCGACGGCGACGCGTTCGACGTCTCGGTGTCGGTGCCGGTGCAGGACACGATTGCGAACGCCAAAGAGGATGCGAAGGACGAGTGCTTCCGTAAGGCCGTGGACCAGGCAACGAAGGACTACCTTCGCGACACGGACAAGTACCGGAGCAACCAGAAGGAGATCGACCGGCAGATCCTCCAGCAGCCCGCGAAGTACGTGAAATCACACAGCGAACTTCGCCATATGGTTTTCCAGAGGGGTCAGATGTACGGGCTGGAGCTGCGGGTCGTGATCGACGACCAGCGGATCAAAAACGTCCTGCAGGATCTGGGGACGATTCGCACGGAGATTGCGGAGAAGAAGGCGATCCTGGCGATCTACGGCGGCAAGAACGCCGACAAGGAGCTGGTCGGCGACCTCGGCCGGCAGTTGGCGGAGTACTACAACAAGCAGGGCTACAACGCGGTCCTGTGGGACGAGATCGCGGCGGATATCGCCGAGGAGCGCAACGTCGGCGAGAAAGCGACCGAGGCCTTCATCCAGAAGTTCGTCGAGAACCCCGAGTTCGCCGGCGACCAGGAATACCAGGGGACCCTCACGGCGCTTCGAAGCCGCGGCAGCCTCGTCATCGGTTTCAACGTCATCAAAGTCTCAGTCGTGAACGGCACCGTGAACGCCGGCGTCAAGGCGTTCGCCAAGGACATGGTTTCCGGCCGAGTCTTCGCCAATCACCAGGAGTACGGCAACCGCCGGATGGCCAGGGACTCCGACCGCGATCTCGCGATGTCCGAGAGCCTTTACGAAGCGGCGAAGCTCTGCAGCGCAAAGGTCGTCAAGGAAACCAACGACTGGTTTGACAAGAGCGAGCAGCTCCAGAAAGGCACGGAATACACGTTCAAGTTCTCCGGCTTCTCCGAGGACGACATCCAGCTTCTCAACAAGCAGTGGAGCGCGACTTTCTCGACGGGCGGAGACTTCCACATGGAAGGAACCGCCTACGTCCGGACCTACAAGAGCGAGATGAAGGGGAACGAGCTCGTTCAGAAGGTCGACATGATGATCAAGAAGGCGGGGCTGAAGGCGAAACCGCCGATGCCCGACAGCCGCGCCACCACCTTTGAGTTCAAGAGGCAATAGGCAGGTGGTAGGGGGTAGGAGGTAGTGGGTAGGAACGACCTCTCGGGCGGGCGGCGGAAACGCTGCCCGCCCGTTTTTCTGGCCACTAGTCCTCGTACCCGTATTCCTTCAGCCGCGACGGATTGTTCCGCCATTTCTCGCGCACTTTCACGAACAGCTCCAGAAACACCTTTTTGTTGAGCTGCTTCTCGATGTCCTTTCGCGCGTCCGTGCCGATCGCCTTGATCATGCTCCCGCCCGCGCCGACGAGAATTCCCTTCTGCGAATCGCGCTCCACGACGAGGTCCGCGACGATCTTGAGCAGCGTCTCTTTCTCCTCGTACTGTTGCACGATCACAGCGACCGCGTGCGGGACCTCCTGGTGCACCAGCGTCAGCACTTTTTCGCGGATCAGGTCCGCCACCCACAGCTTTTCGTCCAGCCCGACTTCCTCGTCAGCCTTCACTTCAAACTCCCGCTCCGGAAGCGCCTCCGCAATGGCCTGCCAGAGAAGCGGCAGACCTTTTGCGGACTGAGCGGAGATCGGCAGGATCGCCCGGAATTGGTAGAGCTTGCGCCACTTCTCGACCAGCTCGGTGATCAGCTTTCCGCGCTTCATGAGATCCATCTTGTTCAGCACGAGAATGACGGGGACTTCCTTCGCCCGGATCTTGATGGTCGTCAGCATTCTCCGGTCGTTTTCCCGGGCTCCGGCGTCGTCGCTCACCAGCAGGACAAGGTCGACGCCCTCGACGGCGCGGACGACCATCCGCTCCATGAACTTGTCGAGCATCTTGGTGGGCTTGAACAGCCCCGGCGTGTCGGCGAACAGCGCCTGCGCGTTGTCCTTCGTGACGGCCGCGTACACGCGGTGGCGCGTCGTTCCCGGCTTCTCGCTGACGATCGAGACCTTTTTCCCCGCGAACGCGTTGAGCAGCGTCGACTTGCCGACGTTCGGCTTGCCGACGATCGAAACGTAGCCGCATCTTGTTTGCATGACGCGCGGATCATACACATGAGTTGCGAGTTGCGGGTTGCGAGTTGCGAGGAAGGGCACCCTTGCCGCGGTTCACTCGCAACTCGTAACCCGCAACTCGCAACCGCGGTATATCATTCGCGCCGCAATGGCCGCCATCGTCGCGCAAGCGCTCACCAAGCACTACAAGGACACCGTCGCGGTGAACGCGATTTCGTTCGAGGTTCGCGAAGGGGAGTGCTTCGGCTTTCTCGGGCCGAACGGGGCGGGGAAGACGACGACGATGAAAATGACGTACGGATTCAGTCCCGTGACCTCCGGGCGCCTCGAAGTCTTCGGACTCGATGTCCTGACCCGATCGCGGGAAGTCAGGGCGCAAACCGGCGTCTGCCCGCAGGAGGACAATCTCGACCCGGACTTCACCGTCCGCAAGAACCTGATCGTCTACTGCAGGTACTTCGGCATCGATCCCGTTGAGGCCGCGAAGCGCGCCGACGAACTGCTCGACTTCGTGGCGCTTCGGGAAAAGGCCGGCGGACCCGTGATGGCGCTGTCGGGCGGCATGAAGCGCCGTCTCGTCCTCGCGAGGGCGCTTCTCAACAAGCCGAAGCTCCTCATCCTCGACGAGCCGACGACCGGCCTCGACCCGCAGGCCCGGCACGTGCTGTGGGACAAGATCCGCGAGCTGCGCCGTAAGGGCGTGACGATCCTGCTGACGACCCACTATATGGAAGAGGCCGCCCAGCTCTGCGACCGTCTCGTGATCATGGACAAGGCGAAAATCCTGGTGAAGGGGTCGCCGGCGGAGCTGACCGCGAAGCATGCGCGCCCGACGGTCGTCGAGGTCTGGAACCCTCCCGCCGCGGCCGAGGCGTGGATCAAGGCGCGCAACATGCCCTGCGAGCGCTTCGGCGACCGGCTCTACGTCTACCCGGACGCCGGCGAGGCGCTTCAACGCGAGCTCGTCACGAAGTTCAACGCCGACCAGGTCATCGTCCGCCGAGGCACGCTCGAGGACGTTTTTCTGCGGCTGACGGGAAGGGATCTGCGCGAATGAACCCCTTTCAGCGCATCCTGACCGTCTGGCGCCGGAACCTCGACGTCTACCTCGTGACGTGGAAGGTGAACTTCCTGCCGCCGCTTCTTGAGCCGATGTTCTACCTGCTGGCGTTCGGCGCGGGGTTGGGCGGTTTCGTGAAGGTGATTCCATACAGGGGCGGGGAAGTCGGTTACACGAGTTTCATCGCGCCCGGGATGATCGGGATTTCGGTGATGTTCTCGTCCTTCTTCGAGTGCACGTACGGCTCGTACATCCGCATGTACTACCAGAAGACCTTCGACGCGATCATCGCGACGCCATTGAGCCTCGAAGAAGTCATCCTCGGCGAAATCCTCTGGGGCGCGACCAAGTCCTTCATCTCGGTCACGATCATGTGCGTCGTGGTCCGCGCCTTCGGGTTCATGCAGTTCCCGGACCTGATTGCGCTCCCGTTTGTGGCGTTCCTGGGCGGCCTTTTCTTCGCTTCCGTGGCGATGTGTTTCACCTCGTTCACCCCCGGAATCGACGCGTTCAACTACCCGATCTTCCTCTTCATCACGCCGATGAGCCTCTTCGGGGGGACGTATTTCCCGATCGAAGGTCTGCCGGCGTGGGCACAGCAGGTGGCTGTGTTCATGCCGCTGACGCACTTGACTTCCGTGACGCGCTCGATCGCGTTCGGGCACTGGGACATGGGAGTCTTCGTGCGCCTGGCGGGATTCGCGGCGCTGGTAGCTCCTCTGATGATCCTCGCGGTGAGGCTGATGAAGCGACGCCTGATCGTCTAGAAGAGGGCATTCGTGGCCAGGCTTTCCCTCTGTAGAACGTCCGATAATGTCTCTTATGTTGCGTCCAGATGGATAGCGCCAGGCGCCGTTCTGTCCTCGATTTCCCTGGGGAAACCACGCCCCTTCCCACGAGGGCCGAGGAATCAACCATTGGAACCTGCGAGTCCGCAACCGAGAATGCCCGCCCATGACATCTTTCTTCGCCGGGCTGGGTGACTTCTTCGCGGGCTTCGGCCTCGTCCTCAGGGTCGGGAGTATCCGCAAATGGGCGATCATCCCGATGATCCTGAATGCCCTGCTGTTTGGCGTCCTTGCGGTCCTGGTGTTCCTCTACGCGGACAATGCCGTGGACTGGATGCTGGGACAGTCGAAGTCGAACTGGGGGTCGTTCTGGTACGTCGTGCTGCAGGTTCTGGTCATCGTCGCCGGCCTCATGGCGGTGATCGTCCTGACCCTGGTTCTTTCGAGCCTGATTGCGGCGCCGTTTTATACGAAGCTCGCCGAGGCCACCCTGCTTCACCTCACCGGCCGGCAGATTGCAGACATGGGGCCGCTCTGGAAGATCGCCTTCAAAACGATCTACCAGGAGGCTGGCAAGCTGGCGATCTTCATCGGTGTCCAGGCCGTGCTGTTCGGCATCGGCCTGGTTCCGCTCGTTGGCCAGGTCATCGCGGGGGGCGTGACGTTTCTGCTGCTCGCGTTCCAATTCGCCGACTATTCACTCGAGGCGTACGGCTACGGCCTGCTCGACCGCTACAAGTTCACGGTTGCCAACCCCGGCCGGTCGCTGGGATTCGGCTGCGGCGCGTTTCTGACCACGATCATCCCGCTCATGGGCATCTTCACGGCGCCGGCCGCCGTGGCAGGCGCCGCCCGCATGGTGGTCCGGCTCAAGGGCGAAAACGTCCGATAATATTCCCCGTCTCTTCAACAAAAACGGCGGCCATCGAGGCCGCCGTTTTCTTTTCGTTTTTCCTTTTTCGTTTTTCTTTTTTCGTTTCCTCGTTGCCCATATCCACTTCCACCCCGGCTCATTCCTCCGCCCTGAAATGCTCCATGTAGTGCGGCTGCTTCATCAGCAGCGGCCGGATCCTCCCCGACTTCAACAACGCGAGGAAAATCTCCGCCACCTTCGGGTCGAACTGCGCTCCCTTGCACCGCTCCACTTCGAACATCACCTCTTCGTGAGTCATCCCCCGCCGGTACGGCCGGTGGCTCGTCATCGCGTCGTACGAATCCGCCATCTGGATCACCCGCGCCATCGCGGGAATCTGCTCCGCCCTCAGCCCGTCCGGATACCCCATCCCGTCCCACCGCTCGTGGTGGTGCCGGATCCCGCCGATGATCGCCGCCGCGTTCTTCAGGTGCTTGATGATCTCCGCCCCGATCACCGGATGCTGCTTCATCACCTCGTACTCCTCCGCCGTCAGCTTGCCGGGCTTCAGCAGCACGCGCTCGGGAATGCCGATCTTGCCGACGTCGTGCAGAAGCGCGCTCAGGTTCAGCGTCGTCAGGTCCTTCTCGTTCCAGTTCATCGCGCGCGCCAGCTCGACCGCATACGTCGTCACGCGCTCGGAATGCCCGCACGTGTACTTGTCCTTGGCTTCGAGCGCCGCAACGATCGTCCGGATGCTCTCGAAGAAGAGGCTCTCGAGGTCTTCGATGAGCTTGGCGCGGTCGATGGCGAGGCCGGCCTGAAGGGCGATGGCGGTCACGAGCTCGAGATCCGCCTGCTGGAACACGTCGGCGACCCCCGTCGAATCGAGGTAGATCGCTCCCAGGATCTTCTCCTTCGCGGCGAGCGGTACGCACATCACGCTTCGGATGTGCTGGATGATCACGGACTCCCCTGCCTTGAAGCGCTCGTCCCCCATCGCGTCGTTCGAAATGATCGACTGCCCGTTTCGCACAACGCTGTCGAGAATCGTCCGGGACAGGTACGGCCGCACTTCCTGGCTCGGGTCTTCCGTCGGATCGTCGACGCCCGTGTGCACCACCACCGGCTCGTAGGTCCCGCGCTCCCGGTCGATCAGGATCAGCGTCCCGCGGTCCGCCCGGATCTGGCTCATGACCGCGTCCATCGTGCTCTTCAACACCTTCTGCAGGTCGATTTCCCCGTTGATCAGGTTGCCGACCTTGTACAGCGTCGTCAGCGCACGGTGGGCCTGGCGCATGTCCGCTTCGCTCTGGGGAAGCGCCATGATGGTCGACTTGTCCAGGTCGAGGCCGACGCTTGTTTCTTCCTTGCCGCCGCCCTCGCTCTTTCCCTCGTGCGTGAGGAAAATCTGCGTCGTTTCCTCATTCACGTCGTCCTGCACGCGGAACTCGAAGAGGCTGGAGCCGGCCGCGACGATGTCGCCGTGATGAAGCGGGACCGTCCCGGTGATGCGCTCGCTGTTGACGTAGGTGCCGTTGGTGGACTTGGCGTCGATGAGTACGTACCCGCCGTTGTCCTGCGAGACGCCGAAATGTCGGCGCGAAAGGCCCGGGTCGAACATGGGGATGCTGGAATCGTCGCCGCGTCCGATCGAGATCGCCGCCTTAGGCGTCACCTCGATGAATGCGCCGGCGTTCTTGCCCTTGATGACCAAGAGGCGCGCCTGCATCTTGTTGATTCCCCGGGAGTTTGGGCGGACCTGACGGCAGAACTTCCACGCTGATTCTAGGTCCGGAGCACGTCCTTGATCAAGCGCGAAGAGTGGGCCAATCGCATGTCTCCCACTCTTCGCGCATGACAGCGTTCCCATCGAGGACAATGGGCGGAGTCAGGGCCGGCCGCGGAGTAGCGCGCGGCACCTGACCAGCGCCGGGTGACTCTCCAGAAGCTCGCGTTTCCCGGCTGGAAGCAGGGCCGCTAGCCTCATGGCCTCGCGTTCGGCCGCCTCGGCGTCCGACCGCGAACCCGAAATTGAGGCCAGGTCGGCTCGCACGCGCCAGGCGATACCCAGGAGGCCGAGAGACTCGACCTCGGCGGCGAAACGGCGGAGGGTCGGCTCCGTCTGGTGAGCCCGGGCGGCGACGGCAGTTGCGGTCCAGAGGACGCCATCCTGGGTGGGCAATGGCGCGATGGCGAGGATTTCGGCGGCGGCGGCGGGGTCTCCGGCGCTCGCGCGGATCTGGAGCGCCAGCGCCGGGGGCATGTCGGCCGCAATTGCGAGCGCCTCCTCGCGCTTCCCCGCTTCAAGGAGGTCGAGCGCAAGCATGAAGCGGCAATCTGTCGAGCGCGTTGGATCGACGGCGGAGGATTCACGATGGTCGCGCTCGGCGGCTTCAAAGTCTCCGGACAGGCGGGAAAGATTGCCTCTCGCGTCGAGGGCGGCCGCGAGCACCCGTTGCTGCCGGGTCGCGCGTGCGAGGGCAATGGCGGCGTCCAGTGCCGTCGAAGCTCCGGCGAGGTCGCCGAGCAGGTGGCGCACGATCGCCGCATTGCCGAGCGTCGTCGCGACGCCGGATCGGTCGCCCATTTCGCGCCGGAGCGAAAGCGCCTGGTTGTAGGTCTCGAGCGCTTCCCGGTAACGGCAGCGGCGCGCGTGGATGTTCGCGAGATTGTTGAGGCAGATGCCGAGGCCGTAGACGAGGCCTATTTCGCGGGCGAGACGGATCGCCTCCTGGTAGGTCGCGACCGCCGTGTCTTCCGCCTGGAGGCGCGCCTGGACTTCAGCGAGGTTGGTGAGGCTCCCGATGACGCCCGGGCGATTCCCGACCTCTTTTTCGAGGGTCATCGAATCCTCGAAAAGTTTCCGGGCTTCCTCGAACGCGTTCCGGCGCATCGCCAGCAGCCCTAGATTGTTCAGCGCCGCGGCAGCGGTGCGCCGGTCCCCCGCCGCCCGGGCCGCCGCCTCGCAACGCTTCCAGGCGTCTTCCGCTTCCCCGTCGCGCCTCTGCCGCGCCATCACGACGCCGAGCGTGTTGAGCGCCGCGGACTCCGCGACGCCGTCCCCGTCCTTCGCGGCCTCGGCGGCGATCCTGCGGGCCTCGGATTCGGCGCCGTCGAAGCGTTCCATGTAGGCGAGCGTGTGGGCGATGCCGTTTTCGGCGAGACGCCGGTTGACGACGTCGCCGTCGAGCGCATGCTTCTCCCGGAGACGTCGGTGGTCGGCGAGGGCCTCGGCCTGGCGTCCCATGTGGATCAGGACTTCCGCGCGGCCGCGAAGGGCCTCGGGGCGCTCGTCCATCGCGAGGACCCGGGCGTAGCAGGAGAGCGCTTCCTGGTTCGCATAGATCTGCCTCGCGCGGCCGGCGGCCTCGAGGAAGAGGGAGACTGCGCGATCGCGAACGTCGGCCTGCTCGAAATGATTGGCGGCTGAGGCGAGGAGGTCGAGGGGCCGCCGGGGGCCGAGGCGTTCTTCGAGGGCTTCGGCGATGCCGCGGTGGAGTGCTTTCCGGTTGCGCCTCAGGATCTCCCGGTAGGCGACCTCGGGGATGAGGGCGTGGGCGAAAGCGAAGTCGCGGTCGCCGGCGTTTGACGCAGGGCGTTCGTGAATGAGCTCCCGGCGGAGCAGCTCGGCAAGCGCTTCATCCACGCCGCGCTCAAGAACGCGCTCGAGAATCGACCGCGAAAAAGTGCGGCCCGCGACGGCTGCGGCCTTGAGCACCTTGCGGGCGTCTTCCGGAAGAGCGTCGATGCGCGAGGTCACGACGCCCTGGACCGTGTGCGGAAGCCTGACTTCCTCGATCGGCCGCGCGAGGCGGAGAGTCCGGCTGGGCTTCAGGGCCAGTCCTTCGCCGTCGAGCTCGACGTCGGTGTCCTCGGCGAGCGCGCCCTCCTCGACGAGGCTGCGGAGCATTTCCTCGATGAAGAAGGCATTCCCTTCCGACCGGCGGTGGATGAGCTCCGCGAGTTCGCGCGGGAGGTCGCGTCCGCCGAGGAGGGCGCGGATCAGTTCGTCGGTCTCGCCCGGCGAGAGCGCGGCCAGCTCGACCCTTTCGATCTCCGCGAGCGAGGGCCGCTCCCGGAATGCTTCGGAACGGGCGACCGCGACGAGCGCGACGGGGGCGGGAAGCGGGGACTTCAGCAGGTTTTCGATGAAGTCGGTCGTGCCGGAGTCCGCCCACTGGAGTTCGTTGAGGAGCAGGACGACGGGCCCGCGGTGCGAGAGGCCGATAAGGAGGTTGCGAAGGGCGGCGAAGGCGGCGACGCGGACGTCGCGCGGATCCAGGTGACGGACGCGCGTGCCGGACTCGATGCCGAAGAGCCGGCCGATGAAGCCTGCCGAGAGGTCGGGGTTGCGGTCGCCGCCGGTGGCGAGGTCCTCGGCGAGCGACCGCATGAGCTCGTCCGCCTCCGTTTCCTCGCCGTAACGCCCCAGCACCGCGGCGCGCACGGCGCGGGACGGCTCGCCGCCGTATGGAACGGAGTCGCCCGAGAGGAAGACCGCCTCGGGCCAGCATTTCTCAACCCGCCGGCGCCATTCCGAGACAAGTCGAGCTTTGCCGACACCCGGCGACCCGGCGATTCCGATCGAGACCATCGAATTCGAAGCACGTGACTTTTCGAGCAGCGCGTCCAGGCGGGCGAGCTCGGAAGATCTTCCGACGAACGGCGTGGCAATCCCGGCCGCCGACTCGATCCTCGGCGCGGGGCCCGCGACCTCGAAAACGCTCAGCGCTCCGCTCTTCCCCTTGACCAGGAGAGGTTCCAGCAGCCGCACCGCGAACTTCCCTTCCACGAGCTTTTGCGTCGCCGCGCTCACGACAGTCCGCCCCGGCTGAGTGTGCGTGTGGAGCCGGCTGGCCGTGTTCACCGTGTCGCCCATCGCGGTGTAGTCCTTCTCCCCGCGGTCGGATACCGAACCGACGATCACCTCGCCCGTATGCACGCCGATCCGCAGCCGCAGCCGGTCGTCCCGCAGAGCATGGTGAAGCGCGAGGGAACATCGCACCGCGCGCTCGGGGTCGTCTTCGTGCGCGGTCGGCGCGCCGAACAACACCATGACCGCGTCGCCGATGTACTTGTCGACGTACCCGCCGTGCCTCTCGATCACCGGCGTCAGGCGCGCCCAGCACGCCCGGATCCGCTCCTCCACATCCTCGGGATCGAGCCGTTCCGCCAGCGAAGTGAAGCCGCTGACGTCCGCGAACAGCACCGTCACCACCCGCCGCTCTTTCCCCTCGTCCTGGAATGCCGAGGTGCCAAGCCGCGATCCGCACTGGTTGCAGAAGCGGCAGCCGGGCGGATTCGGCGCGCGGCACCGCGGGCAGGCGGCGGTGGGTCCCGCCGCCGCGAGGGACAGTCCGCAACCGCCGCAAAATCGCGAGGTCGTCAGGTTGTCATGCCCGCAACTCTGGCACTTCACGCTGGCCGTGCCTCCCCCCGCGGCGCTACTTGTAGGAGACCACCCGGTCCAGCCCCGTCCCCAGGCACCGGAGGCAGAGCGAAGAGCTGCCGACCAGGCCTTTCCCCGCACATTTGTTGCAGTTCACGTGTTCCACCGGCTTGATCATCATGGTTTTCTCGGCCG
This sequence comes from Planctomycetota bacterium, assembly GCA_009773755.1. Taxonomy (GTDB): domain Bacteria; phylum Planctomycetota; class MHYJ01; order WSZJ01; family WSZJ01; genus WSZJ01. The sequence goes on from WSZJ01000037.1 coordinate 32,079, forward strand.
CGTACGCAGTGAGCCAGTTGATCCTTGCCGTCGTATTCTGTTTGGCCCACCACTCGTTGACGAGCTTCCGCTGGTCGCCTGCCTGCTTCTTGAGGCTGGCGATCAGCGCTTCCTTCTCGCGTTTCTTCGCAATGTCGTCCTGGCTCGTCCCCTTTTCGATCGCGAGGTCCGCCGGATCCATCAGCCAGGACCCCTCGCCGTAGGAAGCCGTCTTCCATTCGTCCAGCTCCCGCGCCTTCCAGTCCATTTCGAGCTGCTTACGATCGACCTTGAGCTTGGTCGCCAGGTTGTCCAGGATCTCGATCGCCAGTCCCTTCTCCGCGTATCCCTTGATGTCGTCGAACGTCAGGTCTTTCTTCGCGATCACCTTGCCGATCAGCGATTTCATTTCGTCGTAGTACGACTTCGCCGTCTTCTTGTCCGCGTCCTTCTTCTGCTCACCCTTCAGCGCCGTTACGTCCCCCTCGCCCTTGTTGGCCAGGTCCGCAGCCTTCACCGCCGCCGCAGTCCCCGGATACTTCTCGATGATTTCCTTGAACTTCGCGACCGCCTCCTCCAGCTTGTCGTCCGTCACGAGCTTCTCCGCCTCTTTCAGCATCACGGCCGCCTCGGCTTCCTTGATTCCGGAATCGGCTTTCGCCAGCTTCGGGTCCACGCGGCCTTTCCAGGTGGGGTCGAGCTCGAGGGCTTTCGTGAAGTGTTCCTTCGCCTTCACGAAGAGGCCGATCGCGAGGCAAAGCTCGGCGAGATCGAAATTGCCCGCGGGAGTCTCAAGCTTGTAAAGCGCCGCTTTCGCCGCGTACATCTCGTCCGGCGTGTACACGGAGAGCATGTTGATCTGGGTCTTCTCTCGCTTCATGATCCCTGACTTCGCGACGTCCTTCGTTCCCCTCGCCGTCCGCAGTTTCACCTTGTCCGGGGTCTCGTCCAGGACGATTCCCTCCAGCGTGTCGCTGCGCGTGTAGATGACTTCCCCGTCGATCTTGAAGCGAGACGCCTTCTCCGTCGCCTGGCGCGTCCGCAGCCTCTGAGCCTCCCCGGAAGCCAGCTGGTCCCACTTCAGCTCAAGTTCCAGCCCGTTTTCTGCAAACTTGATGCGCACGACGTCGTCGTCGGCCGACACGACTTCTCCGGAGTGGTACGAGCCGTCGCGCATCCGGATCGTCTCCGCGGCGGCGGGCGAGAAGAGCGCCATGGCCAGGACGGCAACGAGCAGCTTCGTCATGAGCGGGCTCCTGTCTGGAACTGAAGAAAGGGCAGTCCTTCCCCCTTGATTGCAACCCCCGTAGTCTAAAAGAGTTCCGGGATGATTCGCCTGGTTTTCTCCGTGAGGTACTCGACGACCTGGTGCGCGTCGGGAAGCGCCAGCGCGTCCTGCGCTATCTGCCTGGCTTCGGGGATCGAGACCGACCGGAGCACCTTCTTGACTTCGGGAAGGGCGCTCGGGACGGCGCTGAAGCTGCGAAGGCCGAAGCCCAGGAGCAGGGCGGTGAAGAGCGGGTCGCCGGACATCTCGCCGCACATGGAAACAGGGCGCTCGGCGCGGGCGCCAGCGTCGATGACGCTTCGGATCAGGCGCAATACCGCAGGGTGGGCGGGCTGGTACAGCGGCGCGATCTTCTCGTTCACGCGGTCCACGGCCATGACGTACTGGACGAGGTCGTTCGTGCCGATCGACAGGAACTCCGCTTCGGTACAGAGAATATCCGCCGCGATTGCGGCGCTGGGGACCTCGATCATGATCCCGACAGGCATTTCCGGGTCGAACGACACGCCCTCGGCGTCCAGTTCTTCACGAACGTCCGCGACAATCGCCTTGGCTTGCTTGATCTCGTCGAGCGTCGACACCATCGGGAACATGAGCCGGACTTTGCCGAACGCACTGGCCCGCAGGATCGCGCGAAGCTGAGTGCGGAAGAGGTCCATGCGCTCGAAGAGCAGGCGGATGCCCCGGCATCCGAGGAACGGGTTGCGTTCCTGCGCCGTGATTCCGGAGACTTCCTTGTCCGCGCCGATGTCGAGCGCGCGGATCGTGACGGGGCGACCGTCCATGGACTTCAGGACCTGCCGGTACTTTTCGAACTGCTCTTTTTCGGTGGGAAGATTGCGCGGGTCGAAATACAGAAACTCGGTGCGGAACAGACCGATCCCGCCGGCGCCATAATCCCTCGCCGTCGCCGCTTCCTCGGGCCGCTCGATGTTCGCCAGAAGTGCGATCGCGATCCCGTCGCGCGTTTCGGACGGCTGCGAACGCATCTCGTCCGCGGTCCGCCGCTCGAAGCTGATGAAGTTCTTCTCGAGCGCGCGGTACTTCTTCAACGTCTCCCCGTCAGGCTCGACGATCACGATCCCCTTCGTTCCGTCCACGATCACCGTGTCGCCGCCGCTCACGTCCCGCGTCACGTCCGCGATGCCGACCACGGCCGGAATCCCGTGCGCACGGGCCAGAATCGCCGTATGGCTCGTCCGTCCGCCAAATTCGGTCACGAACCCGAGGATTTTCGTCCGGTCGAGCCCGATTGTTTGCGAGGGCGTCAGGTCCTTTGCGAACACGACGGACTTGCCGTTCGCGCCGCCCTTGAGCCCACCGCGCTCCCCGAACAGCGCGCGAAGCAACCGCTTCTCAACGTCGTTGAAATCGACCACGAAGCGTGCCGCGAGGCCGCTCGGGTCGTCCCTCGAAGTCAGCTGTTTGACGATCGTCCGGACTCGTTTCGAGACGGCGTGCTCCGGCGTGAAACGGTACTTCCGGATCGAATCGACCACGGAGGGCACGAGGTCATTCACGATCGCCGCGTGCCCTTCAAAAATCTTGTGAAGGTCGTCCTCCGGCATCGCCGCTTTCAGCCGCCTGACGTCTTCCGTGATTTCGCCGACCACCGCGTCGACCGCGGTCTGGAAGCGGGCTACTTCCTGCTCGATCTGCTCCGGCTCGACGGCACGCCGGGGCATGCGGTACTCCTCGAGATCGAGGAGGAAAGCCTCCCCGATCACGATTCCGGGGCTGACGGGGGTTCCTTTCAGGATCTGCATTGCCCTGTCCCGCTTCGGTCGTCGCTCACGCCAGTTTCATCGCCCGGCTGCCCGCGCGGTTCGCTTCAATCGAGGCCGAACCGTGCGTTCACCAGCTTCTCAATCGCATCGACCGCCTCCGCTGCGTCGGGGCCCTCGGCACGGATCTTCAGCTGCGTCCCCTGCGCGGCGGCCAACGTCAGCAGCTCGATGATGCTTCGTGCCGCCACGTCCTGCCCGTCCTTGTGAATCGTCACCTGGCTTTTGAATTTCCCGGCAAGGTCGGCCAGTTTCGTCGCCGGCCGAACGTGCAGGCCGTGCGCGTTCTGGATCGTCACCGTTTTTTCGACCACCGCGTTCAGGCCCCCACCGTCTCGTCCATCTCGCGAAGCAGATCCCAGATCTCCTTCGCTCCCTTCGCGGCCCTGAGGAACTTCAGCATGTTCGGCAGTCGGATCCCCGCCGAAAGTCGCTTCAACGCCGCAAGGTGCGCGTTCGCCTCCGACGGCGGCGAGAGGATCATGAACATCACGTGGACTCTCTCGCCGTCCACGGCGCCGTATTCCACCCCTGCTTTGGATCGCCCGAACGCGCCGTAGAGTCCCGACAATCCTTCGACTTTGGCGTGGGGAAGCGCAACTCCGCCTCCCATGCCGGTGGTGCCCATTTTTTCGCGCTTGAGCAGCGCCTCGAGCACGTCCGCGGCCTTGAAGGCCGTCGGTTTGCGCGCGGCGCGGAGAGCTTCCGCGACTTCGCGCAGCGCGCCCTTCTTGTCCGTGGACTGGATGTCCTCGACGACGGACTCCCTGGTCACCAGCTCCGTCAGCTTCATGGTTCCGTGTGCCTCTCACCGAAGTCGGCGGAATCGCGGCCGCCGTTCCGTCCTCCTACCTGTTCAACTCAGCTCCGCCGACTTGGGCGCCTTCTTGACGTGGTGCCCGCGCACTTTTTCCTTCAGCTTGGTCAACTGCCGTTCCATCTTGTCCGTCACCAGGTCCATCGCCGCGAAGACGTCCTTGTGTTTCTCCTGCGCGACGAGTTGTATTCCGCGTGCGCCGCCGCAGATCATTTCAGCCGTGTAGGAATTCGCGTCGCGGTTGAGGATGACCTGCATCGAGTTGATCCGGTTGAAATAGTGCTCCAGTTTCGCCGCCCGCTCTTCCGCGTAGTCTTTCATTTCCTCCGTGATGTCCATGTGCTTCACGGCAATCTGGACACGCATGCAGGTCCCCCTCTCGAGTGTGGCGCGGGCCCTCAACGTCCGAGCCCGAGCCTGTCCCCCATCCGCGGATCGATCGCCGAAATCCCGCGGATTTTGTCCGCGGTCTTTTTCCAGTCGTATTCGACCCGATGATACTTGAGCTGGTCCCCTTCGATCGTCACGTAGCAGGAGCGCGGGTCGCCGTCGCGAGGTTGCCCGATGCTGCCGACGTTGATGAGCGCCTTCTTGCCCTGCTCGAATTTGTACTCCATGTTCAACTCCGCGGGCGTGTGGAATTTGCCGTCATCCGTGATCACGCCGGGGTCGTGAGTATGGCCATTGAAGCAGATCCACGACTGCTCCATCTTCTCGAAACACTCGCGGATTTTGTCAGGGATTCCGCCCATCAGGTCCTCGCAGTCGGAGCGCAGTACGTACTCCATCGTAGGGTCGCGGGGGGATCCGTGGACGTACATGAACTCGCCTTCCTTCTTCAGGCGCGGAAGCCCCCGCAGCCAGTCCCAGCGGTCCTTCCTCTGCCGGTTTGAAAGCCAGCCGGGCTTCAACTCCTTGCGATGCCAGTCGATGACGCCGCGCGCCAGCGGGTTGAATCCTATTCCGCCGACGACCTCGTCGACCACCGCTTCATCATGATTCCCCAGCAGGCACCACTCGACGCTCGAACGTGCGATGTCCGTGCACTCGACGGGATTGGGCCCGTATCCGACGACATCTCCAAGGCACTGGATCTGAGTGATCCCCTGGTCTTTGATGTGCTTCAGGATCCCCTCGAGAGCCTCAAGGTTTGCATGAATGTCGGAAATGATGGCTCTCAAGGTCAGACGCTCCGGGCCCCGGGGGTGGCCTCGAATTGTAGCAGCCGCGCGGAGGGTGACAACCATGAGGCGGGTCGGGCGCAGTCGGCCGGGCGGCGGGAATTCGAGAAGTGCTCCGCAGGCGGGCCGACTCCGCCGACCCGCCTCATGGTTGTCACCCTCCGCGCGGGCCTGATCAACTACAGCGTTCCGGCCTCGCGTTTGCCGTAAAGGTTCACGAGCGACTCAACCATGGCGTCTGCTGAGAAGCGCTCCCGACAGAGGTCTCTGCCCCGCACGCCCCACTTTTGCGCCGCAGGCAGGTCTGAAGCAACCCGATTCAGTGCATCGGCCAGGCCGCCGACATCCTCGGGACTCAGCAGAAGTCCCGTAACTCCATGCTCGATCACCTCGCGCGCGCCGTCGATGTCGAACGAAATCACGGGGAGACCTGCCAGGAGAGCCTGCGGCAGCACGCGCGCGAGCCCTTCGCGCAATGAGGCGTGCACCAGGAAATCGGAAGCGTGCAGGTAGTCCGGAACGTCCTGCGGCGGCACCAGGCCCGCGTAGTGAATTCTTCCTTTCAGGCCCAGGTCTTCGGCTTTGCGCGTCAGTCGTTCGCGCCAGAGGCCATCGCCGACGAACAGGAAGTGGATCCGCGGGTCGGCCCTGGCTGCAGCCTCCAGGACGAAGTCGTGGCCTTTCAGCTCGAAGAGGCGCGCGACCTTGCAGCCGAGGAGCGCGTCCTGCGGGATTCCGAGCGCCGCGCGGACGTCCGCTCGCCCGCGGTTCGGTTTCAGGAATGGCTCGACCTCCATCCCGCTCCACACGCGCACGAATTGTTCTTCGCGCCCCACGCGGGCCGCGAGCGCTTTCTGTTTCATGGCATCCGCCACGACGACGATCTTCCCGGTCAGCGCGGCGGCCGCGCGTTCCGACCAGATGAACGCAAGATTCGCCGCGGGGGCCGCATAGGGATGAAACGGCAGCCCGTGAATGGTGTGGATCACTCGCGGCACGCCCGCGGCTGCCGCGGCGAAGCGGCCGAGGATGCCGGCCTTGGACGAGTGCGTGTGAACGATATCGGGGCGTTCGCGCCGGAAGAGCGAAGCGAGCGCGTGGAACGCGCGCATGTCGGAAACCGGCCTGACCGCCCGCCGCAGCGTCGGGATCTCCACGACCGGAAATCCTCCGCGCCTCGCCCGCGTCAGCAACTCCCCTTCCGGCCCCTCCGCGGGTCCTGTAACCAGCCAGGCGTCCCAACCGCGCCGGTGCAACCCCTCGACCGTCAGCAGGGTGTTCTCCTGCGCGCCGCCGAGGATCATCCGCGTGATGACATGAAATACGCGGACCGGCCGGCTCACCTCTGCCCCTCAGGCGCGAGAGCGGAAGCGAGCGCTCGAGGGGCCTCGGTGGCGTCGCCGTAGAACGGCTCGATGCGGCGCTGAGCCTCGTCGAGCATCCAGCGAACGCGGGACTTTGCCTCAACGGGGAGGGCGGCTTCCGCACCGCGCAGCAAGAGGGGTGCCAGGACTGAGGAGTGCATGTCATCGGAGAATTCGCGCGTCGGGTACATCGACAATCCTGCGAGCGCGACGAGAACGGCCGCCGTCGCCTTCGCGGCGCCGAGCCGCGTAGGCCGCGAGGTAAAGAAACAGGAAAACGAGGAAGTATGCGAAGACTGAAGCGACGGCGGGACTGAACCGGTTTTCGAGGACTCCCGAGGCCCAGGATCCCCAGCGGAGTGCGCCCAGGGCGCCGAGCACGGCCATAGAGACGCGGGCAATCTGCCAGAACGCGCCCGTCAGGGCACCAAAGGTGGCCCCGAGGACGAGCACTGAGACAATGGAGGCGTCCAGCCAGGTCATGGCGCTCCTTCCGGTCGAGCGGCGGGCAAGCGGGCAGGCGGGCAGGCGGGCAGGCCTTCATGTGCGTGCGGCAGTCGCCCGCCTCGGCAGGATGAGCCTGCCCGCTCGCCCGCTCGCCCGCTTGCCCGCCCCGACGTTATTCGCATCCGCCGCTCCACGATCCCCACCTTTCTTCCTGCCGTCAGTATTTCACTTCCACCAACGTCAGTCCCTTCGCCGGCGCGACAGGACCCGCCGTCTTTCTGTCCTTGGACTTCAGGATCTCGTCGATCTTCGAGGACGGCCAGGCGCCGCCGCCGATTTTCAGCATCGTTCCCGCGAACGTCCGCACCATGTTGTAGAGGAAACCGTCGCCTTCGACGTCGAGGAGCATCGACGGGCCTTCCTTCGTCCAGGAAACCCGTTTCATCGTGCGAACCGAGTTCTTGTCTGCATCGATCTGCGTCGCAAATGCCCGGAAGTCGTGCTCCCCCTCCAGCCGCTTCCCTGAATCCTGCATCGCTCTCAGGTCCAGGCCGTTTCTCACGAGATGCGCGAACGCCCGGTCAAGCGCGGAACGATAACGGTCGTTGCGGACTCGATACTGGTACCACTTCCCCTTCGCCATGAACTGCGCATGGAAGTCCTCCGCTGCGTCCACCGCCTCCGTCACCGCCACGTCCTCCGGCAGGTGCGCGTTCAGCGCGTGCGCGATCTTCCACGCCGTCATCCCGCTCGCCGTCCGGAAATTCGCGACCTGCCCCCGCGCATGCACACCGGCGTCCGTCCTGGAAGCGCCGTACACCGTGACGCGTTCGCGCAGAGCCTTCTCGATCGCCATCATGACCACGGCCTGCACCGTCGGCTGGTCGTCCTGAAGCTGCCACCCGGCGTAGTTCGTCCCTTCGTACTCGATCGTCAACCGGATGTTCCGCTTCGACTCCCCCATCATTCGCCCGGCCCCTTCTGGAAGAATTTCGCGACGTCGAGTCCGAAGTACCGAAGGCCGCTGATCAGGATCACGGTTGCGACGACTTCATCGATGTTCCCGTAGAACGGCGCGCGGTCCGGCAGCAGTTCGAGTTCTCCCGCAGTCGGGTTCATGAGGTACACAGCCAGCGCGATGCAGACCGACCACACGAGGAACGACCGCGACAGCTTTCCGACGTCGGTCACTTGGCCTCCTCCAGGACCTGCTCGAGTTCGGGAAGCGTCGCGAGCGATTTGAAAGCGCGGAATTCGCCGTTCTCCGCCACTTCGCCCCATGCGAACGCTTCACCGTCCCGACGCAACTCCATGATCTTTATCGGTTTGCCGCCCGGCCGGGCTTTATCGAACAGCTCGATGCGGAAACGCCAACGGACGGTGTCTAGCAGGGCCTCGCGGGTGATGGAAGCGCCTCCCGGGCGAGGAAGGACCGCGACTTTGAGCTGGTCTCCGAGCTTTGGGAACTGGCTCGCGCGGGCCCTCATCAGCTCGCGTTCGCGTCTTACTTCGGCCATTTTGTTCTGGCCGACCAATGCCTGAATCGCTGCCTCGCGGGCGCGCCAGTGAATCAGGTCGAATTCGAGTGCGTTTGTCAGTGCCCTTTCAGCGGATTCGTACAGCCCGCGGCCGAGCCACACGACTCCGACCCCATACCAGGCTTCGGAGCAGCCGGGATCCTCCGCCAGGGCCGCGCCCCATTGGTCCAACGCCAGGTCGATTTCCCTCTGGTAATAGGCGGCGAATGCGAAACGGTGCCTTGTTTCCGCGTCGCGTCCGTCTTCTGCGACGAGCTCTTCGAACTTCCGCCGAGCCTCGGCCCACTTGCCGTCGTCAGCGTCCATGGTTGCCAGCGCACGGCGCGTAGGCCGGTGCTTCGGGTGTTCCGCGAGGACTGCTTCAAACGCCTGGCGAGTCGGCGTGGATCGCGCCCGGAGGTACGCCAGGTCGGCCGGTGGCAGCCCGAAGCACTCCACGACGCTCTTCGATCCGTCGGGCGGAAGCTGTGCTTCCAGATTCTGCAGGTCGATCGCATCTTCGAACCCGATACCGAATCTGGAACCGAACTTCATCACCTCTTTCATGCTCTTCAGCGCCTTTCGAATCGTCTCCAGATTCCCCCTGACCATGTCTTTTCGCCAGGCCAGATGCCTGGGAACGGGTTTCGGTGAGGGATCCTGTCCGCTGGCGAGGCACGCGAAGGCCAGTCCCAGGACGAGTCCCGCTTTGGAGATTCCGCTCTTCATCCTGGCAGGTTACCCCGCGGCCGTGTCCCACGGGGAGGGCAATCCTGCCGGTACCGGCCGCCGGTCACCTGGCTCTCGCCACAACCTGCTCCAGATCCGGAAGCGCGGCAAGACTCTTCGCCGCCCGGAATTCGCCGTTCTCCGAAACATCGCCCCAGGCAAATGCTTCCCCGTCCCGGCGCAATTCCTCGACCCTGGCGAATCCGCGCCCTGGCCCGGTCTTATCGATTACCTCGATGCGGAAGATCCAGGGGACGGCGTCCAGCAGGGCTTCCCGGACTTTCGCGGCGCCGCCCGCTCGCGGCAGGACGGCGACGAGGATTTGGTCGCCGATCCGCGGGAGTTTCGGCGCCAACTCACGCAATTTGTCGCGAAGGATTTTTGCGTCCGCGAATCTCCCCTGCCCGACCAGCGCCTGGATCAGCGATTCGCGCGCGCCCCAGTGAAGCGGGTCGAATGCCACGGCGTTGATCAGCGCCTTTTCTGCCGACTCGAACTGTCCGCGGTTGAGCCAGAAAGCGCCGCAGCCGTACCACGAGGCCGCGTGTTTCGGGTTCTCCTCCAGCGCGCGAGCCCACTGATCCAGCGCGGCGTCCAGCTCATTAGCTCCGCAGAGCGCGAAGGCGTACCGGTGCCGGGTGTCGGCGTTCGCCGCGTCTTCCGCGAGCAGGTCTTCGAACGCCGCGCGGGCTGCCGGCCAATTCCCGCCCTCCGCATCCATCGTCGCGATTGCGCGCCTCGCCGCGTGATGTTTCGCATCGAGGGCGAGCACCTTCTCGAAGGCCGCCCGGGTCGGCACGCCGCGAGCCTTGATGTACTCCTCGTCCGCTTCCCGCTCGAGCATCATCCGGACCAGGGTCACTCCGGACGTCTCGCCGATCTGAAGGTAAAGGTCCTGGATGTCCACGACGGCCGCGAGCGTCGGCGGCTGTCCCGTGATGCGGAGCCGGTTCGCCTCTGCTGCGAGGTTCCTTGAGGCGCCTTTCACGTCTCCGCGCGCGATCGCCTCACGGATTTTCCCCCGTGGATCCGCGTCAACCGGAGACCCGCAAATAAAAAGGGCGAGGCCCGTGACGAGCCCCGCCCTGGCGATTCCGTTCTTCATCATTTCACATTACCGCACCGACGTCGTCCCGGGACGTCATTCCTGCTCACTGCTCCCTGTTCACTTCTCACTACTCACGACTCATTACTCCCTGCTGTCCCACGCTCAGAGCATCTCAGCAATCTGTACCGCATTCAGCGCCGCGCCCTTCCGGATATTGTCCGACACGATCCACAGGTGCAGCCCGTTGTCCACCGTCGGATCCCTCCGGATCCGCCCGACATAGCACTCGTCGTGCCCCGCCACATCCGTCGCGAGCGGATACGCCATCCTCGACGGATCGTCCACGACCCTCACCCCCGAAGAGGAACCCAGGATCTCCCGTGCCCTTTCCGGCGTCAGCGGCTTCGCCGTCTCGATGTTCACGCTCTCACTGTGCCCGCGCAGCACCGGCACACGCACGCACGTCGGCGCCACCGCGATCGTGTCGTCCTCCATGATCTTCTTCGTCTCGTGGATCATCTTCGTCTCTTCGTCCGTGTACCCGTCCTTCCCGAACGTCTCCTTCTTCTGCCCGATCTGCGGGATGCAGTTGAACGCGATCTGGTGCGGGAAAATCGCCCGCTTGTACTCCTTCCCCGCCAGCACCGCCCTCGTCTCCTCGATGCACTCTTCCACCGCCTTAGCCCCCGCGCCGCTAACGCTCTGGAACGTCGTCACCACCACGCGGCGGATGCGGGCCTTGTCGTGAAGCGGCTTCAGCACGACGACCATCCCGATCGTCGAGCAGTTCGGGTTCGCGATTACGCCCTCGTGCCGCGCGATCGCCTTCGGGTTGACCTCAGGCACCACCAGCGGCACGCGCGGGTCCATCCTCCACGCGCTCGTGTTGTCCACGACGATGCACCCGGCCTTCGCCGCGATCCACGCGAATTCCTTCGAGACGCCGCTGCCCGCGCTGAAGAGCCCGATCTCCTGACCCTTGAACGACTCCGCCTTCAGCTCTTCCACCCTGAGCGTCTCCCCCCGGAACTTCATCGTCTTCCCCTTCGACTTCGCGCTCGCGCAAAGCTTCAGGTTTTTCACCGGAAACTCGCGCTGCTCGAGGACTTTGAGGAATTCCTGGCCGACCGCACCGGTCGCGCCGACGATGACGACGTTACGGGGAGGCATGGGGCCGGATCCTTTCGTGGAATGAAGTTGCGAGGGCGGAGGTCTGCCCGGGGGCGCGAGACTATACGCTGCCGGGAGATCCGGAAACGGCAAACTGCAAAGGGCAAGAGGCAAGGAAACGGCAACAATCAAAAGGCGACATCGTTCGCGCGGTGCCCTGAACGACCGGTTGGGCTTGTGAGTTTTGAAACTTCGGACGCTACACTGTCGGCCCTCGGGGACTTCCCTTCTCAGGACACCAGCTTGCTCGACTGCATCGTGATCGGCGCCGGCCCGGCCGGCTCGGCCTCCTCAACCGTTCTTGCGCAGGCCCGGCGCTCCGTCCTCTGCCTCGAGGCCGAGGAATTCCCCCGATTCCATATCGGGGAGTCCATGCTTCCGGCGGCGGTGAGGATCTGGAAGCGGCTCGGGCTGTGGGAGAAGCTGCAGCCGCTGGGATTTCCGTACAAGGGCGGCGCGGACTTCGTCACGGCGGACAACAAGGACATCGCGCACTTCTGGTTCGGCGACTGGCTGGAGGAGGACCTGAAGGACGCGATCCAGGTCGACCGCGCGAAGTTCGACAAGGCGGCGGTTGACCACGCCCGGTCGTGCGGGGCCGACGTGCGCTATGGCTGCCGAGTCACGGATGTGAAACTGATGAATCCGGGAGTCGAGGTGACCTGGCGCGACCCGGCGGGGGCGAGTCACACCGGGTGTGCGCACGCGCTTCTCGATTGTTCCGGAATCAAGTCTTTCATGGGGAAGCGGCTCGGGCTGCGCCGCACGATCGACTCACTGACGAAGTTCGCGGTCTTCGCGCATTACGACGACGTGAAACTCCCCGAGGGGATCCGCGAAGGAATCATCACGGTCGTCTGCGCCGCCGACGCGTGGTACTGGGTGATCCCGCTGGAGATCCACGGCAGGCACAACCGGACGAGCGTCGGCTGCGTGATCGACCGCAAGGTACGCGACCACTGGCGCGGAGAGCCGGCCGACCTGCTCGACCACCTCATCGAGGCGTCCGTGCATCTGCGCGAGCGCATGACGCGAGCGAAGCGCGTCTCTCCCGTTCGCGTGGAGGCCGACTACTCGAACCGCTGCGACCCCTCCCACGGCGAAAGCTGGTCCCTCGTCGGCGATGCCGCCGCGTTCCTCGACCCGATCTTTTCCACCGGCTTCTGCCTGTCGCAGCGCCACGCGATCATCAGCGCAGAGGCGATCGACGGGGCGATCCGGAAGCGCGGTTGCGTTCGTGCCGCGGATTTCGCCGGTCCTTCGAGAGAGTTTTTCCAGTCCGTGGACACCTACACCCGCTTTGTCCGCGGCTTCTACGAACGTCCCGCCTGGCTCGACTGCTTCATGAGCCCCCCGGTCAATCAATTCAACGTCCGCCGCGCGGTCGTCCGCGTCCTCGCGGGGGACGTCCACCGCGTGTCGTTCTGGCTGGCGGTGTTCTTCCTGTTCGTGCGGCTGCAGCGGTGGTTCCCGCTCGTGCCTCGCGTGTCGAGGCCGCGGGTAACGGATGGGTTGGTGAGTGGGGGTGAAGGCGGAAGGGGTGTTTCAGGAAAAGCGAAGGCTGGCTTCGCCGACGCTGGAACGCGCTGAAACGACCGCTGAACGGCGCAGATCGGTGGTCGTTTTGCAGCGCTTTTCCTGCTTTTCAGCGCGTTTCCGTGTCCGCGAAGCGGAATGACTTACCTGGAGTTACCACGTGTTGCCGCAATCACTGATTGAAGCGTCGGAAATCGTCGCTGCGCAGCGTGAGGTGCGCTGGAATCGATCGTCCGGCGGGTGGCGGCACCTACCAGTCCATCGTCCCCTTCCAGGCCCGTTCCGCCTCTTCAACAGGCACCACGCACACCGCCTTCGCGCTCTTCGTGAACCAGATGCCGCTTCGACCGGTGACTTCGCCGACTCTTCGCGCGGGGAACTTCTCGAACAGCTTTGCGAACGCCGCCTCGCTGGTCTTTTCGACTTCGACGAGGAAGCGGGTGCAGGTCTCGCTGAACAGCAGCGCGTCGATGGTGAGCGGCACGGGCGTTGGCAGGGAATCGAGAGCGACTTCGCATCCGATGCCGCCAGCGAGCGCCATTTCAGCGGCGGCGACGGCGAGGCCGCCGTCGGAGAGGTCGTGGCACGACCGTACGAGACCTTGCGAAATGGCGGCGTGCATCGCTGCGAGGACATTCGGCGCTTCACGGATATCCGGCGTCGGGGACAGCATGCCGAGCCATCCGTGGAGTCTGTACCACTCGCCGCCGCCCATTTCCTCGCGGGTTTCGCCGACGATCCAGAGGGCGTTGCCGGCTTTCTTGAGGTCCATGGTCACGGCTCGGCGCACGTCGGGGACGATGGCGAGGGCGCTGATGAGAAGGCTCGGCGGTACGGCGATCGTCTCGCCGCCATGGGAGAATTCGTTGTTGAGGGAGTCCTTGCCGCTGATGAACGGCGTGCGGTACGCCATCGCGCCGTCGCGGCAGCCCTGCGCGGCACGGACCAGCGATCCCAACCGGTCGGGCTTGGCGCAGTTGCCCCACGAGAAATTGTCGAGGATCGCGCACTGCTTCGGATCGCCTCCGACGGCAACGACATTCCGCAGAGCCTCGTCGATTGCCGCCAGCGCCATGCCGTGCGGGTCGATGTCGCCGTAGCGAGGGCACATTCCGCAGCCGATCGCGGCGCCGCGGTTCGAGCCGAAGACCGGACGGATCACCGCGGCGTCCCCGGGGCCGGACTTCGGCCCCACGAAGGGCTTCACGACGAGCCGCCCCTGCACCTCGTGGTCGTACAACCTGACGATCCATTCCTTCGACGCCACGTTCCACGACCCGAGCAGCTTCAGGACTTCCTTCCCCCAGTCCAGCTCTTTCGGCCGCGACGGCTCCGACAGCCGAGGCATCTTCCACTCGGCCTTGCGCGTCCACTGGGGGACTCCTTTGTGGAGGAAGTGCATCTCGAGATTGGCGACTTCGGTTTCATTGAAGAGCAGCCTGAGCCGTCCGGTGTCGGTGAACTTGCCGATCGGCGTCGCTTCGACGTCCTCGCTCGCGAAAAGTCGCAGCATGTCGTCGAGTTTCTCCGGCGGGACCGCAAAGACCATGCGTTCCTGCGCTTCGCTGATCCAGATCTCGGTGTAAGTGAGGCCGTCGTACTTGAGCGGCACCTTCTCCAGGTGAACTTCCGCGCCGCACCTTTCCCCCATCTCGCCGACCGCGCTCGACAGCCCGCCGGCGCCGCAGTCCGTGACGCCCCGGTACATCCCTCTGTCGCGCGCCTGCAGCATCACGTCGAGCAGCCGCTTCTCCGTGATCGCGTTACCGATCTGGACAGCGCCGCCGCTCAGCGACTCGCTTTCGTGGGTCAGTTCGGCGCTCGAGAACGTCGCGCCGTGGATCCCGTCGCGTCCGGTGCGCCCGCCCGCGACGACGACGATGTCGCCGGGAAGCGATTCCTTTTCGACCATCGTGCGCGGGAGGAGGCCGACGTTGCCGGCGTAGACGAGCGGATTGCCGAGGTAGCGGTCGTCGAAGAGGACCGCGCCGTTGACCGTCGGGATTCCCATGCGGTTGCCGTAGTCCTTCACGCCCTGCACGACGCCCTTCAGGACTTTCTTCGGGTGCAGGACGCCCGGCGGAATCGACTCCGGGTTCGTGTCCGGCGGCGCGACGCAGAAGACGTCCGTGCTTGCGATCGGCTTCGCGCCGAGTCCGACCCCCATCGTGTCGCGCAGCACGCCGCCGATGCCGGTGCCGGCGCCGCCGTACGGTTCCAGCGCGCTCGGGTGGTTGTGCGTCTCGACCTTGAAGGTCAGCGCCCACTCGTCGTCGAACGCGATGACCCCCGCGTTGTCCTTGAAGACGCTGAGGCACCATGGCGCGTTGATGAACTCCGTCGCTTTGACGATGGTGCTCTTGAGCAGGTTGTCGATCTTCTCACTTCCGAATTCGATCACGCCCGTCAAGGTCTTGTGCTTGCAGTGCTCGCTCCAGGTCTGCGCGATCGTCTCCAGCTCGGCGTCGGTCGGGTCGCGTTTCTCGGACCGGAAGTGGTCGCGGATTGCCTGCATCTCGCGAAGCGTCAGCGACAACTGGCCGTCCTTGCTGATCTTCTCGAGGGCGGCGTCGTCGGCGTCGAGAAGTGGCACGACGATTTTCCTGAAGGGCGGGACGCGCGAGGCCGGGATTTCCTGAATCGTCCGGTCCTCGAACGCGATTTCGTCGACGACGGCGTTCGCGAGCGCTTTGCCCGCCCATTGTT
Source organism: Planctomycetota bacterium (assembly GCA_009773755.1). GTDB lineage: Bacteria > Planctomycetota > MHYJ01 > WSZJ01 > WSZJ01 > WSZJ01. Next base: position 47,645 of record WSZJ01000037.1, read on the forward strand.
CCAGGCCGGGCGAAGCGTCGCCGGCGTAGAGGACCTTGCGTCCGGTGCGGACGGATTTTGGGTGGAGGCCGAGGTCGCGAAGCGCTTTGAGGGAAGACTCCTCGACGGGGTCCATGACGCCGGGTTTGCGCGTAATGGTGATGGCGTTCCAGGCGCCCTCGAGTTTTTTGGAGACGGGTTCGCCGATGGTCCAGAAGTCGGTGACGGGATCTGCGAAGAGGTCGCGGGCCACGCGCTCGGCGGAAGCGCGGTCGAATTCAGCCTGGATAAAGAAGACCCGAACAACACGAACATCCGTAAGTGATGAAAACCCGGCCTCTCGCGCATCGGCGAGGATCGACTTCCCCGCTGGATCGGCAAGCCCAGGCTTGATCGCCGTCTCAATCTGCCAGATATTCATGGTGAGACCTTCTCTAAATCGTTATGTATTAACGTCTTACGACTGCGCACTTTCAACCGCCCGCTGCCCCCGCCATCGTATCCCCTCCTCCCTACCCTACCACCTTTTTCTTTCTCTTGACCCCCCCGTACCCCGCCGCGATACCATCAACCTCTTCGCCCCCACCAAGAGGGACACCCCGGTTGGACGCCACGAGAGAGTTCGACAAAACTCTCAAGCAGATCGAAAAACGGATCGAGGAGCTCGAAGCCCTTTCGCGCTCCTGCCAGCTCGACGTCGCTTCAACGATCCAGGCCCTGCGCGTTCAGGTCGATGCCGTCCGCAAATCAGCGCACTCCCGACCCGGCATAGGAGATTGACGTGGAAGATTTCCTCGAATTCGAGCAGCCGATCAAGGACGTCGAGAAGAAGATAGAGGAGCTGAAGAAATTCTCGGAGCAGATGGACGTCGATCTCTCGGGGTCGATTGAGGAGCTCCGGAAGCAGCTCGATCTGCTGAAGCGGGAGATCTACAACAAGCTGACGCCGTGGCAGCGCGTGCAGCTTGCGCGCAATCCGGGGCGGCCGGACACGATGGACATCATCGCGACCTTCGTGGAGAAGTTCCAGGAGCTCCACGGCGACCGGTTTTTCGGCGACGACCCGGCGATCGTCTGCGGCACCGGGATCATCGGCGGCCACAAGGTGATGTTCATCGGGCAGCGCAAAGGCAAGAACACGAAGGAGCGGCTGCGCTGCAATTTCGGCTCGCCGCACCCCGAGGGGTATCGCAAGGCGCTTCGCAAGATGAAGCTCGCCGAAAAATTCCACCTCCCGGTCGTCTGCCTCATCAACACTCCGGGCGCCTACCCCGGCATCGGCGCCGAGGAGCGCGGCCAGGCTCACGCGATTGCCGAGAACATCTTCGAGATGAGCCGCCTGCGCACCCCGATTCTCTGCCTCGTGATCGGCGAGGGCGGAAGCGGCGGAGCGCTCGGCATCGGCGTCGGCGACCGGCTGGCGATCATGGAAAACGCATACTTCAGCGTCATCTCGCCCGAAGGATGCGCGGCGATTCTCTGGAAGGACTCGGAGAAGGCGAATCGCGCGGCGGAGGTGCTGAAGCTCACGCCGAAAGATCTGAAGGGCCTCGGCATCTTCGACGACATCGTCCCCGAACCGCTAGGGGGCGCGCACACCAACCCGGCGGCCGCGATGGAAACGATCAAGGCGTATCTCACCAAGACACTGACCGAGCTGAAGGCGATCCCGATCGACAAGCTCGTCGAAACGCGCTACCAGAAGTACCGCCACATCGGGATCTTCCTTGAGGACCAGCAGGCGAAAGTCGTGATGCTTCCCGGAAAGGGCGTCGTCGAGTCGGCGCTTCCGACGCCCGGCGAGATCGCGGCGGCGGAAATGGGCGAAGCACAGGCGGTCGAGGAAGAGGAAGACGTGAAGCCGGGGAAGGAAGATTAACGGCAGTCGGGAGTCGGGAGTCGGGAGTTGCGACCGGGCGCCTTGATCTCCGAACTCCCGTCTCCTGTCTCCCGACTTCCGAGTCCGTGACGACGGCTATCGCTCAACGGACGCCTTCGCGATGCGGTCCCCGACCTCGATCGCGCGCACCACGTCCATGCCGCTCTCCAGCCGCGCGAATACCGTGTACCTGCCGTCGAGATGCGGCGCAGGCGCGCTCATGATGAACAACTGGCAACTGCCGGTGTCCTTGCCGGAGGTCGCCATCCCGACCGCGCCCGCGTCGAACGGCTCGCGCGACCACTCGTCTCGCACCGTGAATCCCGCGTCGCCCGTGCCGTCTCCCTTCGGGTCGCCGCCCTGGATGACGAAGTTCGGCACTACCCGGTGCCACGTTTTCCCGTCGTAGAAGCCGCTCCTCACGAGACGGACGAACGACGACGCCATCGCGGGCGCAGCGCCCGGCAGCATCCGGATCCGGATCACGCCGCGCGTCGTCTCCAGCTTCACGATCATCGAGAAGCCGATCTCCTCCAGCCTGGTCGGTTCAATCGCCGCGGGAGGCGGCGCCGGCGCCGCTTCCGCGGATTCGTTGCTCGCCTTCAGAGTTTTCACGGCCTGGGCTCTCACCGCCGGCACGTCGTCCTTCGTCGCCTCGAAGGCCAGCGACCGTCCGCGCTTCGCCTTCTCGAACCACATCAGCACCGCCATCCGCGGGTCCACCATGTCCTTCCCGCCGCTGGCGCGGTACGCCTTCTCGAGCGCGGCGTCCCACGAGGCGTCCTCCTCCCTCCCCGCAAGCGCCCCCACGGCCGCTTCACGCACCCCCGCATCCGGGACGTCCAGCGCCGACTTCACGTAGCCGTCCCAGTCCGCGTGCAGCTGCGGGTGCCGCTTGTGGTGGTCCGCGATCTCGGCCATCAGCTGCACCTGGAGCGCCCTCTCGTTTCCGAGCATCACGCGTTCGAGTTCGCCGTGCGCCTTCGAGGTGCCGATCGCCACGAGCGCCCTAACGGCCGCCCGGCGCGACATCGCGTCCCCGGATTTCAGCGCGGTCATTGACTCGTCGAAAGCCTCCATCCCGTGCCTGAATGCCTTCGCCCACAGCGCCACCCCGCGTACCGTCACGCTCGGGTGCCGCAGCGCCGCCTTGATCGTGCCGGGCGTCGCTTCGCCGCGCATCCCGAGAATCTCGAGCGCCCGGGCGATCGTCACGGACTCGCCGCCCGACGCCGCCTTGTTCAACGCTTCGCTCACTTCCCCGCTCACGCACTTTTCCAGCGCATTCACGCCCTCCCAGGCCACCCGTGGATCCGAGTCTCCCGCCGAACGGATCAGCGTCTTTTCCGCGGCCCGGGTCTTCTTTTCCTGCTCGGGATCCACGATCCGGCCCAGCGCCCGCGTCGCGAACGCCCGCACCAGCGCCTCCTGGTCGACCGTCGCTGCTTCGATCTCCGCCCGGAGCGGCGAAGCGTCAACTCTCGAGAGTCCGCACGCTGTCCGCCAGCGGGCTGCGTCATCGGGGTCGTGGAGAAGCGGCTTGAGCGCGAGCACGGCGTCCTTCAGCTTCGATTTGTCCTCATCGCTTTCCGCCCTCGCCGCCATGCGTGCGACGGCCATCCCGAGCTCACCCCGGACGCGCGCACTCGCGTCCCGCGCCATGCCCGCCGCCAGCCCGAGGTCCCCGGGTCGGCCAAGGCGACTCAGCGCCTGGATCGCCAGCGCGCGCACCTCCGGCTCGGGGCTCTTCAGCGCCGGTCGAAGAGGCTCCGCAATCGCCGGGTCGCCGATCAGCCCGAGCGCGAAGGCCGCGTCCTCGACCACTTTTGTTTCGGGGTCGCGGAGAAGCGCCGCGACGGCACTGACGGATTTCGGGTCGCCGATGCGGCCGAGCGCGAGGAGCGCGCGGCGGCGGACGGTTTCGTTTTCGTGTGAAAGGAAGGGTTCGACAAGTGCGCCCGGCGCGCGTGTGTCCTCGAGGCGCTGGATGTCGGCGATGTCCTGGGCGATGGTGCGCTCCGGTGGGTTTTCGTCGACGGGCTTTTCGGAAGAGCCGCAGCCGGCGGTGAGGATGGCGAGCGAGGCGAGGAGGGCGCGGGTTCGGTTCATGTCCGGAGAGTACAAAAGCGTGCGCCCGCCGGGCACGGATTAGGAACCGCCGGAAGTGCTTGTACGCAGATGAAAGTGGATCTTGCAGAAACGTCGGCAGATACGGCGACCTTCACCGAACGGCCGGCCGTATCTGCCGACGTTTCTGCAGAATCCGCCTTATCTGCGTACGCCGTTTTTCTTCAGGCGACGCACGCCGGACCGGAGCAATCGCCCTTCGCCATCGCCTGCCCCGCGCGGCAACCGTCGCGGTAGACGGTGATTCCCTTGCAGCCGGCCTCCCAGGCCGCGCGGAATGCCTCCGCCACCTGCGGCCGCGTCGCCTCTTTCGGGAAATTCACCGTCTTCGAAACGGCGCTGTCGACATGCCGCTGGAACGCCGCCTGCATGCGGACGTGCCAGGACGGCGCGATGTCCGCGGCCGTTGCGAACGCGCGCCGGATCCGCTCGGGGACCGCTTCGCAGCCGCGCACGCCGCCCGTCTTCTTCACGTGCGCCCACACCTCCGGCCGGTCGAACCCGCCTTCGCGCGCCAGCCGCGCGAACTCCGGGTGCGCTTCCGGCAGGACTTCCCCGTCCAGCACGTGCCGGTTGAAGGCGAGGGCGAAGAGCGGCTCGATGCCGCCGCTGGTGCCGGCGAGGATCGAGAGCGTGCCGGTCGGGGCCACGGTCGAGACGGTCGCGTTGCGGATCGGATAGCCGGAACCGCGCGCGTGGATCGACTCGGGGTAGTTCGGGAACGGGCCGCGCTCGCGGGCGAGCTGCTGAGAAGCCGCGCGCGCCGCGCGGGAAAAAGCGGCCATCGTGCGGTCGGCGAGCGCGATCGCCTCTTCCGAGTCGTACGGCACGCCCAGCAGGACAAGCGCGTCCGCCCAGCCCATGATGCCGAGGCCGATTTTGCGGTTGGCGCGCGTCAGCCGCTCAATCGCCGGCAACGGATACCGGTTGCGCTCGAGGACGTCGTCGAGGAAGCGGACCGAATCGGCGACGACCTGTTCGAGGCGGGCGAGATCGAAGCCGGAGGGTTTGACGAAGCGCGCGAGGTTGATGGAGCCGAGCGTGCAGGCCTCGTTCGGAAGAAGCGGCTGCTCCCCACACGGATTAGTCGCCTCGATCGCGCCGAGGCCGGGAGTCGGGTTGTCGCGCTCGATGCGGTCGCGGAAGAGGATGCCGGGCTCGCCGGAGTCGTGGGCTTCCTCGACGAGCGCTTCGAAGAGCTTGTCGGCGCGAATGTGTTTCGCGACAAGGCGGGTGCGCGGGCTGACGAGCGCCCACGGCTCGCCGGCCGCGGCCTTGCGCATGAAGTCGTCTGTGACGAGAACGGAGACGTTGAAGTTCGACAGCTCGCCGCGGTCGCGCTTGGCGCGCACGAATTCCTCGACGTCCGGATGGTCGGCCGCCAGCACCGCCATGTTCGCGCCGCGCCGGAACCCGCCCTGGTTGATCGCGTTCGTCGCCGCGTTGAACACGCGGATGAACGACACCGGCCCGCTCGCCGCGCCCTGCGACGTCGCGACGCGGTCGCCTTTCGGCCGCAGCCGCGAAAACGAAAACCCGGTCCCGCCGCCGGACTTGTGGATGAGCGCGGACGCCCGCAGCGTGCCGAAAATCGAATCGATCGAATCTTCGACCGGCAGAACAAAGCACGCCGCGAGCTGCTGCAACTCGCGCCCCGCGTTCATCAGCGTCGGCGAATTCGGCAGGAAATCCCCTTCCATCATCAACTCGTGGAAGCGGCGCACCCACGGACGCGGCGAGTTGCCGAACGCCGCTTCCGCAGAAGCAATGTCGGTCGCGACGCGCAGGAAGAGCGCCTCGGGGGATTCGGCGGCGCGGCCGTTGGAATCCTTGAGGAGGTAGCGTTTTTCGAGAACGGCGCGGGCGTTGGCGGTCAGGGGCATGTGGTTTCTCCGAAGGCGAACATAATACTAACATGGAATTCGGCTCCGTCAATCCCCTTCCGGAAATTACTGCCGGTAATTCCCGAACTTCGCGCCAGAATCGCGCGTCTTACCGGTACGCCCACTACGGAGCCCCGCATGCGCTTCCCCGCGATCGTCCTCGCCTTCGTCGTCGCCGCTCTCCCCGTCCTCGCCGACCCACCCACCGAGCAGGACGTCCGCGGCTGGATCGCGCAGCTTTCCGACGACGATTCCGTGAAGCGCGACGAGGCGCAGCGGCGCATCGAGTCGCTCGACATCGCGTGGAAGAAAACGCTTCAGGATTCTCTCGCGGCGTCGACCGACGCCGAGGCGCGCGCGCGGCTCACCGAAATCCTGGCGAAAATAGGCCGCATCCAGTGGATAACAGACGTCACCGCCGCGGTCGCGAAGGCGCGCGCGGAAAAGAAGCCACTTCTCGTCATGGCCACCCCTGGCGCTCCCGACAGCTTCTCGTGACTCGGCGGCCACCTCATGCGAACCGTGACGTTCGCGGATGCCGACCTGTGCGCGTGGATGAACCGGACGTTCGTCCTCGCGTGGTACGACATCAAGCCGGAAGCCACCGCCGCGGGCCTCGGCGCGCTTCAGCCCACCTACTCCAGGGAAGAAATCGCCGCCTACCCCGAGGGCGGCGGCGGCACGAACGTCCGCGCGGTCTTCTGCTCCCCTGAGGGAATCGTCCGCCACGCGACCCAGGGCTGGTGGCCCGCCGGCCGCTTCCGGGAGGAATGCGAGCGCGGCCTGGCGTGCGCCGGGGCGAAGTCGCTCGACGCGGCGAAGGATCTGCGGGCGAGGGGCGCGGACGAGCTGATCAAGGCGGCAAACGAGCTGGCCGCTGCGAATCCTGAAGAAATGAGGCGGCCCGTGCGCGAGTCCGCCGTCGCCCGGCGCGTCGCGGCGCTTCGGTTGCGCGCGACGACCTACGCTCAGATGGAAGGAGCGATCGGGCAGGAAGCGGTGATCGTGCTGGGAGACTGGGAGGAGGAGGCCGAGGGGCGGATCATGAAGTGAGGGTAGTGAGGCGAACCCGGTCAGGGTTCAACGGAAAGTTCGGAGACGGGAGTCGGGAGACAATCCGGGAATGCGGTGTTCCTTTGTGTTGCTGGCGTTGTCCGCCTGCGGGTGCGCTTCGGCGCCGCCGGCTGCGTTTTCTCTGAGCAACGACGCCGCTCGCGAACTCGCGAAGAAAGAGCGCAAACCGCTCCTCGTGCTCTCCGTCGTCGGCGACCTCGATGGCAGGTTGTGACTCGCAGCGCACGTCCTGAGAGCCGTGACGCTCTCGGATCCAGGAGTGAAGCGCTTGATCGAAGAGAACTGGGTTTCCACCTGGCACAACCAGTGCCCGGGTCTCTACTGCAACAACACGGCCGACACGCGAAAGCCGATTCCCTACCCATCGGAGCAGTTTGACACCGTGTATGAAGGCGTCGGCGGCGGGAACATCCGGCTGTTTTTCTGCGACAAAGATGGACGCATCATTTACGCCGTCACGGGGTACCTTTCGATCTCCTCGATGATGGACGCAGAGAGGTTCGCGCAATACCTCCTGCCCCTGGGCGAGCGCCACAGGAAGATCGCATGCGAGATGGAAGCCACGTCTGGCAGGTCCTCCGTGAAATCGAGGACAACATCTATCTGAAGGGCGCGATCGGCTGAGACAGCGAATGAGCGGCGGTGCGCCGCATTCAGCGCGACAGCCCCAGACAGCCCTGCTATAACCGCATCCATGACGCGCGCGGTCGATAAGTCCGGCGACTGGAAGAATCGCCTCTATAACCTCGGGTTCGAACTCTTCAATTCAGGCAAGCGCTTTGAGGCGCACGAGGAGTGGGAAGCGATCTGGCTGGACGAGCCTAAGGGGCACCCGAACCGGCTGTTTCTGCAGGGACTGATCCAGGTCGCGGCGGCGTTTCACCGGGTGGACACGAATTTTCTGCGCGCGGCTTACCGGCTGTTTCGATCTTCGCGGCGAAAGCTGATCCCTTACTCGCCCGGGTACAAGGGCGTCAACGTCGCTTCGCTCATTCCGCTTCTCGAAACCTGGATCGATCGCCTGGGCTCGCTGAATCGCGGCGACGCGCCTTCGCACGCCGACTATTTCCCGATGGCGCTCGGCGGGCGCGGCTGGAACGAGGCGACGCGCGAGCCGGACGCTTCGCCTGAGGGACTGTCGACGTTCAAGGCGTTCGAGGAGTATTCGAGCGACCGGGAGGTGCGGTCCGTCTGCCCGAAATGCGGCGACGCGCTGGCCGTGAACGGCCGGCGGCGGGCGCCTGCCGAAGACGTCGAGAGCGTCTGGCGGGTCGCCTGCCCTCGCGGCTGCGTCGAGCGCGCGTTCGCGGGAGCCGGCGCGTGAGCGCGTTCGTGCACCGCGTGAAGCCCGTCTGGCGCGACATGGACGCGCTTCGGCACGTGAACAACGCGGTGTACCTGACGTATCTTGAGAACGCGCGGGAAGCGTGGTGGAAGGACGTCGCGGGGACTTACGACATTTTTCCATTCACGCTGGTGAGGGTGGAGATCGACTACCGGTCGAGCGTGACGTGGCGGGACGAAATCGACATCAGCGTAACGGTCGCGAAGATCGGCAATTCTTCCTTCGAGCTTGCCTACCTCCTTGCGGCCGGCAAGCGCGTGGTGGCCGAGGCGCGGACAGTGCTCGTGATGATGGACGAGAAGCAGGTGAAGCCGGTGCGGATACCGGAAGAGGCACGGCAGAAGATGAAGCGCTACGAATAGCCATGCCCACGCTCGATGTTCTCCTGAAAGCTGCGCTGGCCGCGGGTCCGAAGTCGTCCGCGGCGCTTGCGCGCGAGGCGCTGGGGCTCTCGGGGCCTGAGGCGATCGTCGCGAAGGTCGCGGAAGCGGCACTGGCGAAGGCGTCCTGGGCGGAGCGTGACGGATCCCTCTGGCGACTGAAGGCGGAGGCACCGCTTGACGAGGAGTCCGTGTTGCTGGTCGCTACGGAAGCGGACCGTGCGGTGTGGGCGGACTGGTCCGGCAACCGCCTCGGTGAAATCAAGATCTCGGTCATCGCGGCGCTTCCGAAGGGCCGCGCCGCCATCGCCTTCGAAGCCCTCCCCGGCGCCCTTCCCCTGCGCGCACTCTGCCGTGCGCTCGACCCCGGCCGCGCGTTTACCACGGCCGCCCGCGCCGCCGAAGAATGGCGCCTCCCGCACGGCGCCGGCGACGATGCGGCGGGAGCCCTTCACACCTTGTCCGCTCTCTGGGAACGCGCCCGCGACCTCGCCGCCGAGCGCGACGTCCACGGATTCGAGGCGCTGCGTGAGTTCGCCGAGCGCCCGCGGCCGCGCCTCGACCTGGCGCCCTACCGCTTCGACGCGGAGTTCCTCTCGACGCTCCCGGAGACGCCCGGGACGTACCGGTTTCTCGACGGCGGCGGCTCGGTCTTCTACGTCGGCAAGGCGCGGAACCTGCGCAATCGCGTCGCCTCGTACTTCCTCGTGCCGCGGCAGCCGGACGCAAAGTGGCTGACCATTACAAAGCGGCTGCGCGAGATCGAGATCTCGATCGCCGGAAGCGAGCTCGAGGCGCTTCTCCATGAGCATCGCCTCATCCGGGAGCTGCGCGAAGGACTGATCAATGTCCAGTCGGCCGCGCACCCGCGCCCTTCGAGGCGGCTGCCGGAGCGCTCGATATTCATCCTCCCCTCGGCCGACGACGCGTGCGCGGCGGTGTGGCTCCACCGGCGCGGGGCGGCGCTGAAGCGGCTGGACGTGCGCCTTTCGCCGCGCGGAGTGAAAGGAGCTTCGGACGCGGCGCGGGCGTTTTTTGACGCCGTGCGTCAAACAGACGCAGAGGAACTCGCGATCGGCGAGGCCTGGCTCGGCGAGAACATCGCGGCGATCGCGCGGCTGGATCCCGACAGTCCGGATCTCGATGCCTCGCTCGCCGGAATCCTGAAAGGGGACGCCTTTTCACCCGGGGAGCGCCGATGAGGACTCGAGATTTCGAATTCAGGCCGAACCTCAAGGTCCGCCGCAACGTCTAATCCAGCATCATGACGCTCTCGACGCCGCGAATCCTGATTCTCCTGACCTGCGGCCTCCTCATGGTCGGCGTGCTGGCGGCCGCGGTGGGTGGATTGCAGGCAATGTCGAAATCGCCGGTCGTCATCGTTGATTCGGCCCCGGGAGGTCCGAGAAAAAACGCTTCTCCGGTGACGCCTGCCCCTCCTCCGGAAGTGCGGGTGGACCTGCCTGACGGACTCCAGGCCGGAAGCGCGGTTCGTCTCGAGACGACGATTCGCGATGACAGCAACACGCCGGTCAAGGGCGGAACGCTCAGGTTCACCTGGTTTTCCCCGGTCGGGTCGCTGGAAGGATCATCGCGCGACGTCACGATCGCCCACCACGGACTCTATTACCTCAATTTCCGCGTTCCGGTCGACGGCCGCGTCGAGATCCGTGTACTCGATGGCAAGGGCGCGGCTTCCACCTCGTTTCGGGTCACGGACAATTCCAGACTGTCCCGCCAGCTGATCCAGCTCTCGCATCACTTTGACGTGGCGCCGCGCTGATCCGAGGCGGGGACCACGTCGATGATGACGACGTGCGGGGGGCACCAGAAACGCAGGCGCGGCGCGCTTCCCCGCTCCATTCCAATCCCGCGGGAGACCACGAGGGTCCGACCGCCGCCGAGATCGTGAGCGCCGCCCGCGGCCCAGTCGCGCGGCACGAGGGAGAGCGTGATCGGCGGCCCAAAAATCGGGATCTGCACCTGTCCGCCGTGGGTGTGCCCCGCGACGAGGAGGTCTGCCGGCGGATTGGAGAGCGCGAAATCCGGGGCGTGACCAAAGACGATCAGAAAACTGGAAACAGGCGCGACGACGAGGTTGGTGCGGCGGGAGTCGCGAAGGGACAGTCCTATGAGGGACACCGCTCCGGCCTGGGCATCAAAAGTCACCTTTGATGTTCGAACAGGAAGTCCCGTGAAGATGTCAAGCCAGTCCCCCCAGTCGTTATCCCCTTCCACGGCAAAAACGCCTAGCGGGGCGGCGAGGGACTCTTCCAGGAAGATCCGGCGAAGGCTTTCATGCTGGGTTCGCCTTCGAGCGTCGTCCTCTTCCTCGATGTAGTCCCCGCAGAGGAGCACGAGGTCGGGCTTCTCCTGCATGGCGGCACGAACGGCGCGACGCTCGTGCGCACCGACGTCGTCCGTCTGGATGTCGGCGAGGATGGCGATACGGATCGGAGACTTCAACTTGGCGGAAGTGAGCCGGATGTGCTCGACCTCGAGGCGCTTCGGTTCAATAAGGAATGCGTCCGTCGCGACGGCCAGTACCACGGCAGCCGCTGAAGCGAATGCGACGCGTGCCCGACCTTTCGCCAGCACAGCTAGCGCGAGAAAGAGAAAGGGGCCGTGCGCGAAAACTCCCCAGGCCCAGAGTCGCATCACCGCGAATCCCTCCTGAGCCACCGGGAGGGAGAGGGCCAGGGCGACGAGCAGAGGAAGGGCGAGGCGGGTTGCGGCCCGTCCCGTCGTCGCGCCGGTGGCGCGGAGGCGGAGGAAGAGGCCGATCTCTGCGGCGGCGAGGAGGACGTTCCAGCCGATTTCGATGGCGGGACTCACGTCCTGATTCAACGACTCGCGTCTGAATTAGACCAGCCGGAACGACCTGCGGGATATCGTGTCGGGCTCGATGACATCCAATCCCCTCGAAATTCTGCGCGCGGAAGCCGGTGACCTCGAGCCGCTTCTCAGCCTCACGCACCGCGCCTACGCGGCCAACAAGGCTCTCGGGTTCAATTTCTATGGCACGCGCGAGACGATGGACGACATGCGCGAAGTGTTCCGCGCGAAGGCGTTGTGGAAGCTGGTCGAGAACGGGCGGCTGATCGGGACGATCCGGCTGCAGGAATACCCGGACCAGCCGGGAGTGCTTTACGTGAATCGAATGTGCGTGGAGCCGGAGGAGCAGAAGCGCGGCCTGGGGAAGCGGCTCATGGCCTTCGCGGAAGTTGAGGCCGTTCGGCGCGGGTTGCATGCGGTGCGGTTGGACACGGCGAAGCCCTTCCAGCGACTGGTCGGGTGGTACCTGAAGCTGGGCTACGTCGTGATTTCGGAGACGCAGTGGGATGTGACCAATTACCGGTCGGTCATTATGGAGAAGCGGCTGTAGCCGGCGGATTCCCGAATTCGGCGAGTCATTCGTAGGTTTTTCATACGCAACGATTTCGCTGCAAAGTCCGGCGGTAAAACAGGTTGAGCGAATATCGCTGTCCGAACAACATTCCTCCGCAACCGGGGTTTTATTCCTGCCATTGACGCGCCTGCCCTTCGCAGGCTCAAATCCGCGCCCAACCATCAAGACCCGCAGGGGAGAAAAGGGAGAGAACATGAAGAACTTTGCCTTCGGCCTTGCCGCCGTCGCCCTCCTCGCCGCCGCCGCTTCCACAGCGCGCGCCGACGACTGGGACAAGCTTGGGACGCGCATCGTCGCGTTCGGAGCGGAGAAAGACACGATCGACTGCACGGGAGACGGGAGATTCTCGGCGATCAAGATCGACGTGGATGAGGGAAATCTGGAGATGTACGACCTGAAGATCACGTTCGGAAACGGCGATCCGTTTTCGCCCGGAACGCGCTACGAGTTCAACGAAGGAACGCGCAGCCGCACGATCTACCTGCCGGGCGACGCGCGCAACATCAAGAAGATCGAGTTCTGGTACCGGTCGAAGTTCAAGAAGGGGCGCGCGACCGTGACGGTGTTCGGGAAGCGCGCGGGCGGCGGAGGCGGCGGGACGGAAGAGCCTCGCCCGCCGGTGAAGGATCCGCCGGCCGACAACGACAAGGGCTGGGAACTGCTCGGCTTGCGCATCGTCGACTTCGGAGCCGACAAGGACACGATCGATGTGACGGCCAGCGAGGGGAAATTCAAGCAGATCAAGATCGACGTCGAGCAGGGCAGCGTCGACATGTGGAACATCAAGGTCACCTTCGGGAACGACGAGCATTTCTCACCCGAGACGCGCATCGAATTCCGGCAGGGGTCGATGAGCCGGACGATCGATCTCCCGGGCGAAGCGCGCGTGATCCGCAAGATCGAGTTCTGGTACAAGTCTGAAATCAAGAACGGCAAGGCGCGCGTCCGCCTCTACGGCAAGCAGGCCGGCGGCGGCGGCGACGCGAACGAGGCAAAGGAAAAGTGGGAGGACATGTGGAACATCCGCGTGACCTTCGGAGACGGGACCAACCACTCGCCGGACACGCGCCTCGAATTCCGCCAGGGATCGATGAGCCGCACGATCGATCTCCCCGGCGAAGCTCGTGTCATCCGCAAGATCGAGTTCTTGTACAAATCCGAATTCAAGAAGGGCAAGGCGACGCTGCACGTCTTCGGCCGCCACGCGGCAGGCGGCGGCGGCGAGGTAAAGCCCCCGGTCAAGGAGCCGAAGGACCGCTTCCCCGGCTGGGAGCACCTCGGGTCGCGCGTCGTTAATTTCGGCGGCGACCACGACACGCTCGATTGTCGCGGCGAGGGAAAATTCAGCTCTTTCCAGATCGAGGTGGAAAACGGCGATCTCGAGATTTTCGACGTCGTTGTCACCTTCGGCAACGGAGAAACCCAGTCGCCGAAAACCCGGCTTTACTTCGACGACAACAACCGCACGCGCCTCATCGACCTGCCCGGCAAGGACCGCTTCGTCAAGAAAATCGAGTTCTACTACAAGTCGGTGAAGGCGACCAAAGACGGCAGGGCGACGATCAACGTCTACGGAAAGCGCTAGCCGACCGACCGAAGACGCATCAACCGCGGGCCGGGGCGAAAGCTCCGGCCCGCTTTCTTGAAACGGAGCCTGCGTGCACCCTCGAGTGTCCGAGGTCCTCGCCGGATTTGCGGCGCCGCTCGGCCTGATCGCGGAAGCGTCCGCCGGTGACCTCGCGCGGCTGGAGGCTCTGGTCGGTCCGATCCCGGAACCCTGGGCGGAGTTCCTTCGCGGCGCAGGCGCTTCAACCGGCAACCTGCGTCTTCGAGGTCAGCACACGGATCTCGGTCTTTCGCTCGCCGAAGACGTGTTGCCGGTGCTGGAGAAAAAGCGAAAGAAGGAAGCGGCGAAGGGGCTGAAGCTGGCGCCGGTCGCAGCCTCCCGATTCATGATTGCGATGCCGCGCGGCACCTGCCAGGACTGCGGACCGGTCTGGCTTGAACTGGAAGGCGGGTTGCTTCCGGCCGCGATCCGCAAGGGGCTGGAAGAAGCGGGATCGCACGAAGCCGCCGTGGTGCAGGTCGACGAAGGCGGGCCGCGCGGAAAACGGTCTCCGGCGCCTGCCTTCGTGCTCGGCGAATCGCTCGCGGCATGGCTCTTCGATGCCGCGTTTCGCCAGTTCCGGCTCGCCGCCGCCGGGCCTCCGCAACGCCGTTCCGTCCGCCCCGAACACGCCGCGGCGCCGCGTTCGCTTCTCGAATCCCTCGGCCGTGCCGCCATCGCCGAGGGTTTCCGTAGGCACGAACTGTCCCGCTTTGTCCTGACGTCTCACTTCACGCGCAACGACGCCGCCGCAGTCTTCGCGTGGAACGGCAACGCCGTCGAAGTCGTTTTCGCCGCCCGCACCCCTGCTCTTGCATCGCGTCTGGGCGTCGCGCTGGCGCGTCCCCACTGACCACGCCCGACATGATTCCCGATACCCCCAGCAGGATTTGAACCTGCGACCATCGGTTTAGAAATGGATTTCCCCTCGGGGCGAAAGGCCCCCGTCCCGAGGGAAGGGCGCAAGTCGGCGCAAGTCGTCCGAGCCACTTGCAGGCACGCGAAGGCCCCCGTAGAGGCCCCCGAAGTCTCGCCTGTGGAATCGCACCGCTCGACGTAGAATTCTCAACGGCGTGGCTGATCCCCGCGCCAGTCCCGGACGTGCGGCGAGCCCGTCTCCACCGGGCCGCCGCCGTCCGCTTTCGGGAGTGGAGCCCGTGAAGAAAAAGAAACTGTCCGCGAGCGAGCGGCGATTCCGTCTCGGCGTGATGCTCCCGCAGGCCCGACGCGAGAAATACACAAGTTATTCCCTCATGGCAGATGTCTACAATCTGCACCGTCGCGCCCGAGAGAAGAGGCCGCTGACGCGACCTGCGGAGGGGCTCGCCGCGCATCCTCTCGCCCGTGAGGCCGCGTTTTGTCTCGACGCGATGAAGGGCTTGCCGCACGCCGACCCCGAACGCATCGGCCTACATCAGAAAAGCATGCTCCCTTGGGCTTCGTCTTGTGATCTGCTCGGCCATTGGGCAAAACAGGGCTTCGGGTTGACCGGGAACCACGGGAACAGACACTTCCTACTCCGCGACTTGCTACAGCTTGTCTCGCGATCCATCGCCCCGTTGCGCGTGCGCACCCTTGCCGCCGCCGCCGGGCTCGCCGTCGTGAGCGAGTGGCCGGACCGGCTGACGATGACCTCATTCCCGGACTTCGTGGAAAGCGTGAAGGCGCTTGGCCACGCTGACCTGGCCCGTATCGCCGAGGGACTCTATGACGGCAGTTTCGATCCGGCTTCGGGACCGGATCGGGAATCGGCGCTCGCGGCGATTCGAGCGGTTCGCGTTCCTGATCGCGGTTTCTCTCAACCTTCGCGTGGTATCTCGGAAGGCCCTGACTTGCATTCTGGGAAGGCCATAATCAAGGCTCTCGGACTTTCGGGAAAGGTGACGTGGAAAGAGTTTCGCATCCGACACGAGAACGACTCCGCGTGTCCCGTTTCATGGGCGAAAGGACCCGGGAAGAAGCCGCTCGCCAATGCCGAAGCGGTAAGAAGGTGGCATGTGGGATTGCTCAGGGCGGCGGGAGTCTCCTCTGATCCATGGGCCGCGTCGCCGGAAGACGACCGCGCCTTGAACAACCCCATACCTTGGGGGAAAGGGGAAGTGATACCGGACGGCAAGCGACTCGATTCGCTTTCAATTCGTTCTCATCCGGTGAAGAACGTAACCAAGCAGGCACGACCGGCGAACTTGGACGAAAAATGACGACTTAGACGAACTTGGCCCGGCGACGCGGAACTCCATGGATTTAGGGGGAGCGCCCGCAACCACCGCTCCTCACTGGAGGCGCGATGGATGTCACAAGGCCGGGACTTACCCTTCCCCAAGTCTGCCGATGCGTCGGCATCACGCGGGCTCGGGCCGAAAGACTTCTCTTCGTCTACCGGGACCGGCTTCCGGTCCCCGTGCGCGTTGGCATCACGCGCCTATGGCCGCCTGAAGTCGCCGATCAAGTCCGCATGATCGTGGCGGAAGAAGACCGGCTTCGGGAGGCGGCCCGATGAATTACCTCACTCCCGCCGAAGTTGCCGACCGGCTCCGGCTCCACGTCGTTTCCGTCCGCGCGATGCTGGCCGCCGGAAGGCTCGGGGCCGCCGTCAAGATTGGGCGAGTGTGGAGGCTCCCGGAAGACGAGTTGCAACGTGCGGTAGAACGGATGCGCGTCACGCCTCCCTGCTCGGGGCACGCGCGAACCGCGTTCCCGCGTCCTGATCCGAAATACGTCGCGATGGTGACACCTCGGGGAGGCCGCCAATGATTCGCGAGCGAAACGGATACCGCGACGGCGACGGGAAAGCATGGCTGACGATTCAACAGGCCGCGTACCTGGCCTGCCTCAACGTTGACGACTTCGTGCGCGAAGTCTTGACCCGCTCTCACCGTTTCCCCCGCCGCGACGTGCGGCTAGGTGAGTGGCGAACCGAATTCCGCCGCTCGACAATCGAGCGTTGGTTTGGAGTGAGAAGCTAATGACCCGCGACTTTCGGGCGGAGGCCGAAGCCTTCGCCAATTACCTGCTCGCCGACGATTCAAAGGGCTCCCGCCGCCGCGTAGGGGACAAAGTGATAGGGCGTTGTCCGCTCCCGGATCACGAAGACAAGTCGCCGTCGTTCGGCTTCGACGTGGCGAAGGACGCATCCGCCTGTTCCTGCTCCGAAGCAACCGGCAAGGGCTCGGCTCTTCGGGCGCTGCTCGGCTGGAAGCCGGACGGCGGGAACGGCTCCTCCGCTCCGGGCGTGGCCGCGCCAGTCAAGTCCCCCGGCTCCTGTTACGGTTCGCTCGATGCCGCCGCTCTCGCGCTGTCGAAGCGAATCGAAGGCCCGGAGGCCGGGCGCTGGATCTACCAGCGCGCCGACGCCTCCGAACTCTTCGCCGTTCTGCGCTTCAACGTGACGAAGACCGGCGACGATGGAAGCCCCTTCAGCACGAAGGAATACCGGCCCGTACGCCGTGACGTAGACGGCTGGCGCGTGGGCGATCCGCCCGCACCGCTCCCGCTCTACCGGCTCCCGCTTCTCGGCAAGTCCCGGCTTGTCGCCTACGTCGAAGGGGAGAAATGCGCCGATGCGCTCGCGGCGCTCGGCTTCACCGTGACGACAAACGCGCATGGGGCGAAGGCCGCCGACAAGTCCGACTTCGCGCCGCTCGCAGGCCGTGACGTGCGAATCCTGCCGGACAACGACAAGCCGGGGGAGGCGCTCGCGCTCGACGTGGCGGCCCGGCTGTCGAAGCTCACGCCGCCTGCTCGCGCCCGGATCGTGAGGCTACCGGGAATCGCGGGACTCGGCGAAGGTGCGGACGTAGTGGATTGGATTTCGTGGCGGAGGGGGACGGGCTCTTCCGATGAAGGAATCATCGGCGAACTGTCGGCGCTCTTCGCATCCGGGGGCGAGCCCGCGAAAACTCCGCCGCGAACCGAATCGGAGCCCGTCCTGATCCGGGCGGACTCCATCGAAGCGAAGCCGCTCGCTTGGACGTGGAAGGGCTGGATTCCATCGGGGAAACTCGTTTGCTGGATCGGCGACCCGTCCCTCGGGAAGTCGCTTATGACGCTCGACATCGCGGCCCGCGTAACCACCGGGGCCAAGTGGCCGGATGGATCGGGACCGGCTGAAATCGGCTCCGTCGTTGTGATGTCTGCCGAAGACGACGCCGCCGACACTTTGAAGCCCCGTCTCATGGCGGCGGGCGCGGACCTTTCGCGCGTCCACTTCCTGACGATGGTTCGGAAGCCGGACGGAAGGCAATCCTCTTTCACGCTGGCCGACCTCGGGCCGCTCGAAAAGGCGATCAAGTCACTGGGGGACGTTCGGCTAATCATCATCGACCCCGTGACCTGTTTCCTCGGCGGGAAGGATTCCTACGTCAACGCGCAGGTTCGGGAACTGCTCGCTCCCCTCGCCGAACTCGCCGCGCGCTTCGGCGTGGCCGTCGTCTTCGTGACGCATCGACCGAAAGGCGGGACAACCAAGGCCGTCTACTCCGCTTCCGGCTCACTCGCTTTCACCGCCGCCGCTCGCGCCGCCGCCCTCATTGCGGAAGACAGCGACGACCGGGACCGGCGCTTCCTGCTCCCGGTGAAGTCCAACCTGGCCTTGATGCCGCAATCCCTCGCGTACCGCGTCGGCGTCAAGGTACTCGACAAGCTGGGGGAGATTCCCTTCATCGCGTGGGAGCCTGATCCGGTGGACGTGACGGCGGAGGACATCATTTCGGCGGAGGCGAAGTCGGCGAAGGGCGAGACTCGCGAGGTAAAGCGTGAGAAGGCGGACGACTTCCTACGGGACATCCTCGCCCCCGGGCGCGTCCACTCTGTCGAAGTCATGGCCAAAGGGGAAGCGGCGGGATTCCGGGACGGCGCGATTCGCTCCGCTCTCCGTCGCATCGGCGGGATCGTCCGCAGGAACGGATTCGGCGGGCAGGTTTTTTGGGAACTCGGCACGCCGGACCCCGCGCCTCCCGACCCCCATACTTCCCATACTTCGCGTACTTCTGACAGTAGGGAAAGTGGAAAGAATGGAAAGTATGGAGGGAATGAGGCGGCGGGAGACCGTGAGGAAGGGGGCGTCCTTTGAGCGTTCCCGACATCATGGCCGACTTGTACTCCGCTGGGGTCCGCCTCTCCGTAGTCGCGTCCGGGCTCGCGTGGACCGCTCCGCCGGGCATCGTCACTCCCGAGGTGCTGGCGCTGCTCCGTCGCCACAAGGCGGGAATCGTGGACTTCATCCGGTGGACTCGGCAGACCGGCGAGCGGACAAATTCGCACGAAGCGGACGCGCCCCTCCCGACCTCGACCGTCCACTCCCCCACTCGAAAGGACGCATAGCGAATGATTCCGCGTGTTGAAACG
Organism: Planctomycetota bacterium; assembly: GCA_009773755.1. GTDB lineage: Bacteria > Planctomycetota > MHYJ01 > WSZJ01 > WSZJ01 > WSZJ01. The sequence continues at coordinate 66,673 of WSZJ01000037.1, forward strand.
CTCGGGGACGGCAGGAACTTCGCCACGATCCGGGAGACGGCGCAAGCCCTCGGCTGTTGCTCGCGGACGATTGAACGGGCGATCTACAGGGGCGAGATCAAGGCCGTGCGCGTAGGGCGTGCCGTGCGCGTCGTCGTCCCGGCGCTTGACGCTTGGCTCCGGGGCCAGCTGGAAGCGCCTGCAAAGCCTTGGAAGCGAGAGAAACGGAAGGGGACATCGAATGGAACGATCTAACGATGAAGTCAACGAGTACAACCGCCGGGCGGGTGAGCGGTCCCGTGAGCAGACGCTTGAGACTCACCTGAAAGACGTGCTGACTCCGCCGGAAGTGGGGCAAGACTCCGAACCGTCCGATTCCGAATGGGCGCGGAGGTACGAAGTCAATCTCCCGGAGCCTGCTCCTGTCGTGCGGACGCTACCGGCATGGGAGGAACTCCGCCCGGCTCTGCCCAACCCGGACGCGATAGAAAAAGTCCTCGGCTACATGGCGGAGCGTGCGACCGCCGCCGACGTACCGGAAGAAACCAGACTCGCCTACGCTTCCCGTGTCCTCGATTTCTCAGAAGCGATCCTCAAGGCGACAAGCGGGGGGCTAAGGGTGAAGCGGGGAGAGAAGGAACCGGCCCCGCCACCGCGACCTTTCGCGGTCGATACAAGCGCCTTCCCGCTCAACAGGCTGACGGGAAAATGAACTTGACTCGGCGACATGGCGGGACTCGAAGGTCTCACTTCTTGGTTGGAAACACCGTTTCGGAGATAGGCTCTCCCCAGTTGGAAACCGCTCCCTTCTCCCTGTACGCAGAAGTCGGCACATCCTGATACATCCACGTCTCCCCCGTTTCTGTGTTAATTCGAAAGAATCCGACCATCTTTGTCTCGCCTGTGCTCCCGTCCCTGAACTCGCCTTGACACAACGCGTAGGAGCCGACCTTTCCCGGACGCGGCTCTGCACTTGCTTCACGTCGCGGTAATAGTGACCCGGCAAGGCATCCGACTCCGAACACGACTGCCGCAACGACCACTTGGGAACTGCTAGGGCTCTTCATGATTTGATCTCCCTTGAGTTGAGAAGCGAACACCAATCCGGACACGGGACTACCGCGCAGCGAGAACGTCCTTCAGCCGCAGGCTCTTAAGTTCCTTCGCAACCATCCGGTAACTCTGCTCCGAGAGCCCCCGAAGCACGGCGTCCAACGCGGAACGCATGACTCGCGCGTGCATTTCGGCAATGACCTGGTGTTTGCTTTGGTCTTGGGCGATTGCTCCCACGAGGAAGGTGAGTTCCTGCAACGGGTTTGAAGTCCGCTTCGACTTCATCTTTTCGAATTCTCCGATAACCCCGCTACTCGCCTTGTCAACTAACCGTGCCAGCACGTTCGAGTTCAACAGCTCGTTCATGATTCGAAGCTCGGTTTCAACAACGATGTTTCGACTCACAGTTCGCTCCTGAAGTCTTGATTGCGGAATCGGGTTGATTTGGACTCCCATCTCGGCACTCGACGCATCGTATGCTTCCGCACCCCCCTTTTCGAGGGGGCGAACGACCTGTTTCGACGGCACCCACTATCTGCCCTCCGCTTGCGCCACGTTCGCGCTTGCCGTGCGATCCCCTCGCCGCGCTTCCATCCCTGCCGTAGCGGGCGGCCCGGCCCTCCCCCGATTCGCCGCCGCGCCCTAGCCCGCCTCCCTGACCGCTTCACTTCCCCCCGGGAGGCTGATATCACGGGCTCCCCACATCGTCGCTTGACTTCGCTTCACAGTGCTGTACAATGCTTTCATGACACTTCAACGGAAGGGAAAGAAGACCATGAGGAAAACGCTCGGCGTGCGGCTCCCGGACGCGCTTCTCCGGGAACTTGAACAGGCGGCGGAGGCGGATCGGCGCAAGGTGAGTGATTTTGTCCGCGTGCTGATTGAAGACGCGCTCAAGGCGCGGAAGACAACGAAGGGGGCCCGCAATGCGTAGGCGCGACTTCGGGCAGGTTTACGAAAAGGCGGGGCGTCCGGGTTTCTACGTTCGCCTTCGCTGGCGCGGTCTTTCGCTGAAGCGCCACGCGGGACCGTCGCGAGAGAACGCGACAAGCAAGCTGGCGAAACTCCACGTGAAGCTGGAAAACGGCGTCCCCTTTGATGATGCCGTGGCCGAAGTCTTCGGGGGCGGGAAGGCGAACCGGCTTTCGTTCCGGGATGCGTCGGCGCTGTTCATGCAGTACCGGGAAGGGCGCGTGAAGGAGTCCACCTTTCACGGGGACAAGGGGCGCTTCCAGCTTTTGAATTCCTCGCCGTGGGCGTCGAAGTCCCTCCCCGACTTGCGGCCCGTGGACTTCATGCGTTGGACGGAAGACCGGCGGCGGAAAGTGTCGGGCGCTACGATCAATCGCGACCTGGCCCTCGCTTCGGCGCTCTTCCGTTGGGCGGAGAAAATGGGATACGCGAAAGAAAACCCGCTCCGGCGCGTGGAGAAATTCTCCGAACGCGGGCGGGCTCGGGAAACGTATCTCACGGCGGAGGAATCGCGGGCGCTTGTGGACGCCGCGAACCCGATCATGCGGCCTGTGCTGGCGGCGGCGCTTTCGACCGGAGCCCGGCGCGGCGAATTGCTCCGCCTGTGCTGGCGCGACGTGGACTTCGACCGGAAGGAAATCATCATCCGGGCGGAGAATGAGAAGTCCGGGCGCGGGCGCGTCGTTCCGCTCACGGTGGACCTGCTCGCGGAATTGCTCGCGCTTCGCAAGGGCCGGACGGTGAAGGCGCTTGAAGGGAACGATCCGGTCTTCCTTCAGGCGAACGGCGCGGCGCTCACGGGCGAAGTCTTGCGGAAGGGACTCCCCGCCGCCCTTCGCGCTTGCACGGCGATCCCAGCGGAGAAGAAGCCCAAGGTTTGCTTCCACTCACTCCGCCACTCATGCGCTTCGATGATGGTCGCGGCGGGCGTCCCGCTCTTCGACGTGGCGAAAATCCTCGGCCACTCCACGCTGGCCGTGACGATGCGCTACTCTCACTTCGCTCCCGAGAGTGGCCGGTCCGCCGTGGAGAAACTCGGGAAGGCCCTCGGGCTTTCCGGCTCCCCCGCCGTCGAAAGCGGGGCGTCGGCCCTGTGAGAGAAGGCCCCCTCCCCCTCGCTTTTATGGTCCCTTCCGAGGGGACATGGGCCCCCGTAGAGGCCCCCGAGGGGGTACTGCTCGACGTAAGTCGATACCCCCAGCAGGATTTGAACCTGCGACCATCGGTTTAGAAAACCGGTGCTCTTCCGGACTGAGCTATGGGGGCGGTTTTCTGCTCTCCATAGGATAGCTCGCGCGACGAAGAGGTTCACTTTTCGGTCAGTAACCCCGCTCGAGGTCGATCCGGTTGAGCGGAGGCTCGCCGCGCGCGACGCGCTCCAGGTTTTCGATGATGTCCTCCCATCGACCGAGGTCGTCGAGCGGGCTGGCGGCGCGGTGCGGGGAGAGCGTGACGTTGGGGAGTTCGTGGAAGGGCCGGTGCCAGGGGAACTTCCGCCCCTGCGCATCGGGACTGGGCCTGTAGTCATACCAGACGTCAAGCGCCGCGCCGCCGAGAGGGCCGTTTTTCAGCGCGTCGAAGAGCGCATCTTCTTCCACGACTTCCCCGCGCGAGACGTTGACGAGGACCAGGCCGGGCTTCGCGGCCGCGAGCGTCTCACGGTTCAGCATCCCCTTTGTTTCCGGCGTCAGCGGAATCGCCACGACGACGGCGTCGCTCGCCGCGAGAAGCGACTTCACTTCGGCAGGACCGCCGATCCATTCGAATCCAGGCTCGGGCGCCGGTGACCGCTTCACTGCCCGCACTTTCATCCCGAACGCGCGCGCGAGATCAGCGACGCGCCGCGCGATGGCGCCGAGCCCAAGCAGCCCGAGCGTCTTGCCTTCGACCAGCCCGCTCGGCCGGTCGTCCAGCCAGAGCCGCCACTCCCCCGCCCGCATCGCGCGGTCGTGGAACGCGACCTGCTTCATCTGCGCGAGCAGCAGGGTCACCGTCGATTCCGCGACGGACCGCGCGTTGCCGTGCGAATTGCACGCCGGGATGTGGGGGAAGCGGCGGAAGAGCGGCACGTGCCACTCGGGGCCAGCGGCCGGGGTCTGGAACAGTCGAAGCCGCTTCGCCGCGTCGAGCTGCTCGGGCGAAATGCGCCAGCCGACGGCCGCATCAGCCTCGGCGACCAGCGACGGGCTCCCGAGTTCCCCGTCCGGAAACACCAGGTCGAACTGCGGGCAGCGCGACCGGAACAGGTCCCTCACGCGCGCCGGAACGTCCCACAGGAAGACGACGCGGAACGTCACTTGCGAGTCGCCGTCGCCCGCTCCTTCTTCTTCGAGCCCGTCCCCCCGGACCCGAACGGCGCGGTCTTCGGCGGCGCGGGGCTGCCGAGGAGGTTTTCGGGATTCAGGCACTCCAGCTCCGGCACGATGAAGCGCCCGTTGCGCCGGATGCACTGGTCGTCGAACCAGATCTCGCCTCCCCCGGCCTCCGGGGTCTGGATCAGCACCATGTCCCAGTGGATCTTGCTCTTGTTCCCGTTGTCCGCGATGTCGTAGGCGTTTCCGAGGGCCATGTGAAGCGAGCCCATGATCTTCTCGTCGAAAAGAATGTCGAGCATCGGCTTCTTGATGAGCGGGTGAAACCCGATGGCAAATTCGCCGAGGTAGCGCCCGCCCTCGTCGCTGTCGAGAATCTCGTTGAGCCGCTTCGTGTCCGAGCTCGTCGCGTTGATGACCTTGCCGTTGCGAAATTCGAGGCGGACGTTTTCGAAACGGGATCCGGTGTAGATCGTGGGGGCGTTGAAGCGGATCTTCCCGTTGACCGAGTTCTTCACGGGCGCGGTGAAGACCTCCCCGTCCGGGATGTTCTTGTCGCCGGTGCAGGGGATTGCGGGGATGCCCTTGATGGACATGGTGAGGTCGGTCTCGGGCGCTTTGATCCGCACGGTATTCGTTTTCTGCATCCGCTCGGCGAGCGGCTTCATGGCGCCCGCCATCTTCGCGTAGTCCATCGTGCAGACTTCGAAGTAGAAATCCTCGAATGCCCGCGTCGACATTCCCGCCTGCTGAGCAAACGACGGGGTCGGCCAGCGAAGGACGCACCACTTGGTGTTCGTGATGCGCCGCTTGAAATGCACGGGCTGCATGTAATGCGTCTGGTACCACTGCATGGGCCCGTTCGGCACGTCGCTGATTTCAGCCACATTGTTCGATCCGCGGAGCGCAATATAGGCCTGCGCTTCCTTCATGAGCGCGAGATCCGCGGCGCCATGGGCCTTCCAGGTTTCCTCTTTCGCATTAATCAGAAGCGCCCTCGTGACCTCGTTCTGCCTGATGTGAACCAGGGGAACTCCTCCGGCTGCGGAGATTTCCTCGACGACGATTCCGACGACGTCCGAAGGGATGTCGAACGCCTCGAGCAGCACTTTTTCGCCCGGCTGCACGTTACAGGAGTAGCCGACGATGGTCTTCGCGAGCTTGACGACGCGGGGATCTCTCAAGGGAACCTCTTTCGGGGAGCGGGAAGGGCGCCCAATGTAGGCCCGGTCCACGGCATCGACAAGATTCGGAGCGTCAAGGTTTCAATGGGCATCGCGGTGGACTCGGTCCGTCAAGTCGTTCTGAGCGCGAAGAGGTGGGGGTGGGTCTGGCGAAGTCGGCCCGCAAGTGCGAAGCCGTACTGTAATCTCAATCCGGGCCGACGCAGCCAGGCCCGCTCGCACCTCTTCGCGCTCACTTAACTTTCGAAGGCTACTGGACTTCAGGCTTGTCTTAGGCCGATAAATCTCTCAAAATACCTAACTTGGAAGGCTCCGCAATCACCTCGGCCAAGATGCCCCCGCCGAATACCAACTACACGGATTTCCAGATTCAGGTCCTCCTGGAGCGGATCCTTCGTCGGCCGCTCTGGAAGGTGCGACGGGAAGGGCCCACTTACCTCGTGTACACCACCGCTCATGAGCAACCTGTGCGGGTCCCGCATTTCGAGCTGGCGGAGAGCATGGCGAACGGCAATGTCCGCGCCACTCCGGCCCTGCAGAAAACGCTGCTCGCTTTTCAGAACACCGGCATTCCCGATAAGGAAGGCAACGACATCACGGGCCGGTTCACTCCGCCGACGCAGAAACCCGCCGGCTTCTCGATTTTCCGGCTTTTCGGCGGCAAGGGGAACGGAAACGGTTCCACTCCACCCGAATAGGAACCGCGCCGAGGCTTTGCGTTGCCCCCTTCCGCCCTTGACGATAGGCTTCCCAACCCATGAAACCCCGGAAATCTCCTAAACCCGCCCGTGCGCGGAAGCCCGCGGGTAGCCGGGACCTCTCGTCGCTGCTGCTCGACATCAGCAAGCGCTGGCTTTCCTCGCTGGACCCCGCGGTCCTGCTCCCCGAAATCGTCGACCTCACGCGCACCTTTTTCGGCGTGTCGGATACGACGCTGCTCATGCTCGACCACGAAGGCCGGGAGTTCGTCCAGCATCTCGCCAGCGGGCCTCACTACGGCAAGCTGGACCGGAAGTTCTTCCAGCGAATCCGCACCGAGGGCGTCACCGGGTGGGTCGCTTCCCATCGCAAGCCACTCATCGTCAACGACACCGCCAAGGACAAACGGTACGTCGGTAACACTTCGACGCACAAATCGGAGCTCGCGGTCCCCGTCATGGCGGAAGGACGGCTGCTGGGCGTGCTGAACCTGGAATCGGCCCTGAAAAACGCGTTCAACAAGGAGCACGTGGCACTCCTTGAAATGATGGCGGCACAGTGCGCCATCGCGCTCCGGAACGCGGAGGTCTACGAAATCGAACGGCGCAGGGCCCAGCAGTGCGAAGCGCTCTATCACATTTCGAGGATCGGAGGCGGGGTTCTGCCGCCGATGACGGTGGTGCAGCGCGCGGTGGAAGTGATCAACGGGCTCCTTGAGTGCTTCTACGTCGGGCTCTTCCATGGCGACTACGACCGCGAGGAACTGGTCCTTGTCGCGCAGCGGTGCAAGGGAGAGATCGACGTGGTTCCCGGGGCGACTCAAAAATTCACGGTGGGCCTGATCGGCTACGCGTTCAGGCTCGGAGAAACGGTGCACGTCCGCGACGTCTCCAAGAACGAAACGTATGTGGCGCGCATCCCGGGCGTTCAGTCGGAAATCTGCGTGCCCCTCCGGATCGGAGACCGGTGCCTCGGAATTCTCGATGCGCAGTCGCAGAAAGTCGACGGCTTCGCGCCCGATGAAGTCATGTTCCTTGAAACCGTGGCGCGTTTCCTCGCGCCCGTCAGCGCACACCTGGAAGTGGGGTCAACCCGGGCCTGGTCGCCGATGCCCTAAGGGCAGTGAGTAGTGGGTGGTCGGTAGTGGGTAGTGCGGTATTGACCGAAGACCGGCTTCGATCTGCGGCGCCTGATTCAGGCCAGAAACGATTCGACGGCTTCGCGGAAGAGTTGCGGCTGCTCGATCCAGGGCATGTGCTTGGAACCGGCGATCGCGGCCACCTTGAAGCGCGGGCCCATCCGGCCGGCCGCGGCGCGCAGTTTCTCGACGGACGCGAACGGGTCCTGATCGCCCGCCATCAGCAGCACCGGGCAGAGAGTCCGCTTCAGTTCAGTCTCTCCCGGCCCGGCGCCGCCGGATTCAGCATATTGCCGCGCGAAGTCCAGCGCTCCGGGGGATTCCAGCCACTCCACACACCGGTCGTAGTGACGGCGCGCCTCCTTCTCCGGAGGCTTCAGGAAGAACAACCCGTCCCGCAGCCGGCGCTGCTCGTCGAGCGTCCTCGCGGGCCCCGTTGAAGGTGCCCGGAGCACCCGCGCCCGCGCTTCCTCCGGTGCCTCGCCCCACGCGGTGCCGACCGTGATCAGACGCCGCACGCGCCCAGGAAAGGCGTACGCGAACGCGGCCGCGACATATCCCCCGTGCGAGTGCCCGAGCACCTCGACCGCCTCCAGACCCAGTGTCGTCAGCACCGCAGCCACGTCGTGCACGTCCCGGTCAAGCCCCACCGGTTGCCGCGTCCGGCTCATGCACCTGCCGCGCAGATCCACATAGATCAACCGCCGCTTCGAAGCCAGCACCGACATCCCCGGATGAAATGCGCGGTGATCGAAGTCAGGGCCGCCGTGCAGGAGGAGAAGCGGCGGCCCGGTCCCCTCCGTCTCGACCCAGAGGTTGACTTCGCCCGCGCCCTTGAAACCCCGCTCGGTGACCGGCGCGTAATCGCACGCGAAGAAAAACCTGCCGCCGTCGTGAAAGCCCTTACCCGGCGACGTCGGGGGTCGCGAGTCGTGTTTGCCGGGCGTTGAACTCTGGTGAGACATGAAACCTTCAGGACCCTTTGAATCGCTGCGCCGGCAGGCGGTCGCCGGCGCGCTTCCTTCCGCAGAGGTGGGTAACGGGATTTGAACCCGCAACGTTCAGAGCCACAATCTGATGCTCTAGCCAAGTTGAGCTATACCCACCGTGATTCGTCGGGATTTTATCCCGCTGGGAGGGAAGGGGCAAGAACTGGGCATTGATTCGATTGTGGTGGAGGCCCGGGGCATGCCCCGGGCGCACTTCCGCTATGAGGGTCAGACCAAAGTGATGAATCAACTCCTCTCAACCGCTAGAGCTTTTTCCCCTTTGCCGCCGGGTCGGTATCCGCGGGGAAAATCTCGCTGTCGGTCCGCCGGGGAGTCGCCTTGAAGATCTCCGGGAACATGCGCTGCATGTATTTTTCGAGCGTCACGTTCGTGGGGCCGAAGCGGTTGTGATACATGTAATACTCGAGGTCGTACGCCATACGGCTCGCGTCCTGATAGCGGTTGTTCATGTCGCGCTGAAGGGCCTTGTTCAGGATGCGCTCGACTTCCTCCGGGATTTCCGGGTTCACGCGCCGCGCCGGGAGAATTTCCTTGTAGACGACGTTCTCCAGGATGATCCCGGTGTTCTCGCTTCCGAACAGCGTCTGGCCCGTGAGGAGTTCCCACGCGACGATCCCGAGGGAGAAGAGGTCGCTGCGGCCGTCGGTCTGCATGTACTGGGCCTGCTCGGGGGACATGTACTGCGCCTTTCCCATGAGGACCTCGCCTTCCTGGTTCTTCATGAGATTCCGGGCCTTGGCGATGCCGAAGTCGGTGAGTTTCACGAAGCCTTCGGTGGAGATCATGATGTTCTTGGGAGAGATGTCGCGGTGGACGACGTTGAGGAGGTTTCCCGCCCTGTCGGTCTTGCGGTGCGCGTATTCGAGGCCCCGGCAGACGCGCGAGATGATGTAGGTCCCGATGTCGATCGGGAGCTTCATGCGCCGCTCGTAATGGCGGTTCATGAACTCCTGGAGATTCACGCCCTCGACGTACTCCATCGCCATGTAGTAGATCGAGCCGACCTTTCCCATCTGGTAGATCTGAACGATGTACTGGTGCACGAGGTCCGCCACCAGCTTGGCCTCGCCGATGAACATCTCGACGAACTCGGGGTCGTTCGAGAGCGACTCCTGGATCGTCTTGATCGCGACGGTTTTCTCGAATCCCTCGCCGCCCGCCAGGACGCCCTCGTAGACCGATCCCATTCCCCCCTCCGCGATCTTGCGGACGAGCTTGAAGCGGACCTTGTCGCTGATTTCCTTGAGATCGTTGGAAACGGGCTTCTTGCCGAACATCTGAGGTGGCTCCCACGCTGGCGCGCACGCCGGAAGGGCTGTCGGGCGCACATGCTAACGGCGGGGCGGGCGCGGTGCAACTGGCGAGAACGCGAAGCCAGTTCTCGCTTGCCGCGAGGGCTCTCGCCGGGGAAAATTCCCGGGTCACCCTTCCGGAGCCACCGAACCATGCGCCAGGTCGCCCTCGCCGCTTCCCTCCTCATCTTCGCCACCTGCCGCGCGTTCGCCGGGGATTGCGACGGCTGCATGGCGGAAAAAATGTGCATCCGGCACCAGAAGGAGCAGGACGATGAGCTGAAGGCGTTCGTCAAGTTCCGGAAGCACAAGGACCCGATGAAGCGGAAAGAGGCGCTGGACAAGATCGGGAAGCTGAACAACGAGCACATGAACCACCGGAGCAAGGAGATGGCAGCCGCGATTGCGGACATGCTGGACGACACTGACGCGGGGATCAGGATGGCCGCGCTCAATTACATGAAGTCGAACCAGGAGGTCAAGACGGCCAAGGCGGAGTTGGGGAAAATGCTGGACAGGCTGGTTCCGAAGGTGTCGAAGCGGAAACCCGAAGGCGAATCGGTGGCGGCCGGAAATGCAGGGCTCGAGTGGGAAAATGCGCTGGTGCTCGTCAAGGAGTGCCTGTCGGCGATGTCGGAAATGGGTGGAGCCGACGTCGTGGATTACTTCATCAGGGCGATCAAGAGCGAAAATCTGGTTCTTGCCGTGGACGCAATCTCGAAATCCGTGACCGTTCGGAGCAAGAAACTGGTCGAACTCTACCTGTCTCAATTCGAGAAAATGGCCGGCGGGAAGACTGCGGAAGAGAAAGCCGTGTGCGCCGACCTTGCCAGGGCGTTCTCCACCCACACTCTGTTTGAAGAACAGCTGGGAGAGAATCGATCCGCCTGGCTGAAGAACGCGCGGGACTGGTGGCAGGAGAAAGAAGATACGTACGATCCGCCGCCGGAGCCTCCGAAGGACGGCGAATGAGAACGCGGGTGGGGATCGCCTGAAGGCGCGCGACGTCGGACGTTCTTGAGCGCGTGCGGTGGACACTTCGCCTCTTCACGCATAGACTTCCCCCCTCATTTTCGGCCGCAGCCCTTCTCGTACGAGTCCTTCCCGCGAGGCACCATGAAAGCCGTCAAGTCCCCGCCCGCCCCGCCGCGCACACCCGTCGCCGATTTCCTCTTCAGGGAACCACTCGACGAGCTGGATCCGGACACGGGGCTGCTTTCGCGCTGGGAAGAAGACCGGCAGGGCGAAGGAATCACGCTCATCGCCAGCGAGTCGGTCGCGCCGCGCGCGGTCCGGGAGGCCATGGCGTCCGCGTTCGCCAATATTTACGCCGAGGGCTACCCTTCCAACCGGCTCGCCCGCCGGGAGTCGGATCGAGTCGAGGACTTCGAGCGCTTCGCCGCCTATCACCGGCGCTATGGCGACCGTCGTTTCTACAAAGGGACAGAGTTTGCGGACATGGTGGAGGTGCTGGCGCAGCGTCGCGCGGCTGAAGTCTTCGCGACGGCAGAGTTCCCGACGGAGAGGCTGTACGTGAATGTGCAGCCGCTTTCGGGGGCGGCCGCGAACAACGCCGTGTATGAGGCATTTCTGAAGCCGGGGGACGCGGTTGTGGGTCTGAACCTCGCGCACGGCGGGCACCTGACGCACGGGAGCCCGGCGAACCGGAGCGGAAAGCGGTACGCGGTGACGCCCTACCACCTGGACACGGAGACGGGGCTGCTGAATTACGACGAGATCGCGCGAGTGTGCGCGGAGGCGAAGCCGAAGCTGCTGATCGGCGGCGGTTCGGCCTATCCGTACGACATCGACTGGGCGCGGCTGCGGACGATCGCCGATTCGTGCGGGGCGATCCTGCTCGCGGACGTGAGCCACCCTGCGGGGCTGATCGCGGCCGGGCAACTGTCGAACCCGGTCGGCGTGGCGGACGTGGTGTCGATGACGACCCACAAGACGCTGTGCGGGCCGCGCGGGGCGATCCTGATCTCGACGGATTCAGGGTTCGCACGCGCCCTCGACGGCGCCGTCTTCCCGGGCGAGCAGGGCGGGCCTCACTTGCACCAGATTGCGGCGAAAGCAGTGTGCTTCGGGATCGCGAAGACGCCGAAGTTCCGCGCACTGATGAAGCAGATTGTTGCGAACACGAAGGCGCTGATCCGGGCTCTCGTGAAAGAAGGCATCCCGCTGGCGGGCGGCGTCGCCCTCCCCGAACGCCTGAACGCGCAGAGCGAGAACGACCCGAAGGCAAAGAAGAAGGAGCACAACTACGCGCACCTCTTCACGGTCGACCTGAAGGGGCTCGAGACGAAGACGGCGGTGCCCCTCTCGGGCGACGTCGCGGCGAACATCCTGGACCTCTGCGGGATCACGCTCAACAAGAACACGCTTCCCGGCGACGCCGTCGCGGCGCGGCCCAGCGGCTTGCGGATCGGGACGTGCTTCGTGACGCAGCGCGGGCTGACCGAGAGCCACATGTCGACGCTGGCCGGGCTGATCGCGAGGACGCTGAAAGAGTGCGAGCCTTACGAGGTCGACGGCGGCGCGGGCGCGGCGGGGCGGGCCAAGATCGCGCCTGAGGCGATGCAGTCGATCCGCGAAGGCGTGCGAAAGCTCGCCGCGGAGGGGCGCTGGGACGCGGCCGAAGTCGGCACGACGCGCATCCTCGCGGACCGTCACGAGACGCCGCTGACCTCGGCGCACCGCGAGGCGAAAGCGTCGATCGAAGAAAAAGACGGCTGGCTGACGCCCGTCCACTTCGGCGAACCGACGGCCGAGCGGGCGGCGGTCGACAAGGGAGCCGCGCTTTTCGACTGGAGCGACCGGCCCCTGTTCGCCGTCCGCGGAGAACGCGCGCGGCCGTTCATCGCCGAGGTTTTCGCGAGCAGGACGCGCTTCGCCCCGGGAGAGTGCGGCCCGGCCGTCCTTCTGTCGCCGTCGGGCGAAACCACCGACGAACCCGTCATTCTCAGGCTCCCGGAACACGCTGGCGGCTCCGACGAGTACTGGCTCTTCGACGCCGACAGCCGGACGCGCGGGTGGCTGGAAGCGCTCTCCGACGGGTTCGTGCGGTTTGACCCCAATGACCTTCACTCGAAAATCGACGGTCCCGTCGCCGTCGACGACCTGCGCTCGGCGCGCCGCCCCGAACGCCGCCAGTTCGCGCTCGGGCTCGCGGGCCCCAGGGCTGCGACCGTACTCAAAGCCGTCTGCGCGCCCTTCGGAGCGCTTCAGCCCGGCAAGTGGGCGCAGGGCGCGATCGACGGTGCGCAGGCCCTCTGCGCGCGGCCCGGCGCAAGCGAGTGGTACGTGCTGTTCTTCCGGCCGGACGAAGCGCTTCGGGCGTGGACGAAGCTGAAGGCTGCAGGCGCGGTCCCGGCGGGCGTGAGGGCGCGGGAGGCGGCGAAGCGCGACGAGGCGAAGCCGGACCTGACGAAGCCGTACTTCCTCGGCTGTCGAAAGGTTGCGGCGCAGGCTGCGAAGAAGGAAAAGTTCGTCTGGAAGGAATACGAAGGGCCGCTCAAGAAATCCTGCCTCTGGGCGCAGCATCTCGAGAAGGACGCGAAAGGCGCGAAGGGGCGGATGGTGCCGTTTGCGGGGTGGGAGATGCCGGTGCTGTACACGACCATCGGCGACGAGCATGACGCGGTGCGTCAACGCGCGGGGATCTTCGACATCACGCACATGGGCACCATGGAAGTCTCGGGCCCCAACGCCCAGCGTTTCATCGACCTCGTGACGACCAATTTCGCGCCGAAACTGCGCGATGGCCAGACGCAATACTCCTACGTTCTCGACCCGGACGGCCGCGTCCTCGACGACATCCTCATCTATCGCCGCGCCTGGGACCGCTTCCTCCTCGTCGTGAATGCCTCGAACGCGGACAAGCTCTGGGCGTGGTTTACCGGCGTCGCCGCGCGCCGCTACGTCCTCGACAACAGCAGGCCGGCGCTCGAGATCGAGGGGGACGTCACGTTGCGGAACCTCAAGGACGAATCCAGCGGCGAAGAACAGCTCGTCGACATCGCCGTCCAGGGGCCGAAATCCCTCGCGATCATGCAGCGCGCTTCAGATGACAAGGCCGGCAAGATCGCGCTTCGCGACTGCAAGAAATCCGATTTCATCGAGACCACGCTCTGCGGGAAAGTTCCGGCGCTGGTTTCGCGCACCGGTTATACCGGCGAGACGACCGGGTTCGAGATCTATGTCCACCCGGACCACGCGCCGAAGGTCTGGAAAGGCCTTCTCGCCGCGGGCGAGAAGTACGGCCTGCAGCGCGCCGGCCTTGGCGCCCGGGACTCCACGCGCACCGAAGTCGGATTCCCGCTTTACGGCCACGAACTGGCCGGCGACCGCGAGATCATTCCGAGCGAAGCGGGCTACGGCGCGTTCGTGAAGCGCCACAAGCCGTTCTTCGTCGGGCGCGACGCGCTGATAGCGCGCGAAGAGGCCTCGAAGGTCGCGGTCGTGCGCTTCAAGGTGAACAGCGACAAGGCGAGAGCCATTCGCCCGCACTACCCTGTCGCGAATTCCAAGGGCCAGAAAATCGGCGAAGTCACGAGCTGCACGCTGGTCGGCAAAGCCCAGCTCGGCATGGCCCTTATCGACAAGAGGTTCGCGAAAGACGGCGGCCAGCTCGCGATCATCCCCGTCGCGCGCGAGGAAGAGGACCACGGCAAGAAGGCGAAATCGAAGGAAAAGCCGGCGAAGGAAGCCGTCGAGAGCTGGGTGCTTCCCGAGTATGCGACCATTCTCGAGAGGTTTGTCCAGGCGCGCGGTGAAACCGAGGAAGAGGAGTAGGTAGTGGGTAGGAGGTAGTGGGCAGGAAGAACCACCTCGAATCCGGGTTCTCTTCTTTCCTGCCCGCTACCAGCTACGACCTGCCTACTTCCTCAGCCTTTCAGGCACCTTCCCGATCACGACATCCGCCTCCCACAACTCTCCCTTGCGGATGAACGTAATCACGATCTTCTGCCCGGGCGCGCTCCGGCTCAGAAAATCCTTGAGAGCGAACGGCTTTACGGACGGCGTGCCGGCGATGTCCACGATGATGTCGCCTTCCCTGATCCCCGCCTTCTCCGCAGGCGACAGCTCCGTGACCGAATTCACCAGCAGCCCCCCGTCGTACCCGTTCGACTTCACTTCCCGCGGGTCCGCTTCTTCCACCTGGACCCCGAACCAGCATCGCGCGCCTTTCGTTATCCCCGGAAGGCTGATTTCGGGGTCCGGGGGTACGAAATCGTTCTCGAGAAACGAGATCGTCTGAATCTTGTAATCGATGGTCGTGACGAAGCGGCTGAGGAAGTTGAAGCCGAGCACGCCGTCTGCCTTGAGCTCCAGCAATCCCGCCGGCACCTCGATCTGCGGGACCGACATGATCGCAACTTTCAGGTTCTCGACGGTGAGGGCTCCGACCTGCACCTTCGCCACCGGAACAAAATGCGTCCCTTCGACGAACAGCTCTCCCGACCCCGCTTTCTTGACCAGCCCCTTCTCTTTCGCCGGCCCGGGAAGGACAACGGTCGTGGAGGCCCCCGTGTCCACCACCATGCGGAACGGCCCCTTGCCGTCGAGAAGGACATCGACCCACATCAGGTTCGCTTCGAGTTCAAAGCGGACGATCGAAGGCTTGGGCTGTTCCGCGGGAGCGAGAAGCGAAGCGGCGAGGGCGATGGCGGCCGCGGCTGAAGCGGCGAGGGGGAAGCGGCGCATGGGCGGGTTAGGCTCCGTAGGGGGAAGTCCCCATGATATCCGCGCGGAGCCTCCCGGCGTCACTCAGGCTTTGCCGAGGAGTTTTCGAACATGCCAATTCGCACTTTCCCTGGAGCATGAGCGAGGTTGCTGCGGCCATCGACGTGAGAAAGAGGATGAACTGAGAGGTCGCCGTGGCGCGATGGATCGGGACGCCAAGAATGAGGCAGAGGATCGGGACGTGAAACGCTCCCCCGCCGATTCCGAGGAGCGAGGCGACGAAGGCCGCGACGATCGATGCCGCGGCGGCCCACCGCAACGCCCCTGGCGGCGGTTCTCCCCGCTCGGCCGCCAGGATTTCCTGCCGCTTTACCACGTAAATGGCCATTGTCCCGAGGATCACGGCGAATCCGACCCGGAACCAGGGCGATTCGAGTTTCATGACGAGCAGCGTCGAGAGAAGGACGAAGGGAATGGCAACGCCGCCGAGAATCACCGCAAGGCGGTAGTCGATCTTCCGCTGGCGGTCGTACGCGATGGCCCCAGAAAACGCGTTGAGCGCGATGACCAGATGAGAGGTGCCGACCGCCTGAGGCACGCCGAACTTGTAGCAGTAGAGGAGGATGGGGACGAGGACGAAGCCGCCGCCGAGACCCAGGAGCGTCCCGACGAATCCGACGGCGATTCCGGTCGCGAGAAGGATGATCTCGTGCAGCGCTGCGCCTCCAAACCGGTGGAGAGGGCGTCTATTTACGGGCGGGGGACGCGCGGCGTCGAGGGTTAGACCGGGCCGGCTTCCGTGCGCCCTCCAGGTCCACCGCGAACACCCGGCAATACTCCCGCGCCCGCTTTTCGATTTCGCCCGCATCGAGCGAGAAAAGCCTTCTGAGGCCGAAGTCCTCGCACGCGAACGAAGCGAGGACGGTGCCATAAACGAGCGCGCGTTTCATTTCGTCGAACGTCGTCGCGCCGGCCCGCGCGAGATGGCCCATGAAGCCTCCGGCGAAGGAGTCTCCGGCGCCGGTCGGGTCGACGATGCGCTCGAGCGGGTAGGCGGGGAGAGCGAAGATTTCCTTTTCCGTGAAGAGCATGGCGCCGTGTTCGCCCTTCTTCACGACGACGACCTTCGGCCCCTGGGCCAGCGCCCATCGCGCGCCGGCGACGACATTCGGTTCGCCGGAGAGCTGGAGAAGCTCGGCGTTGTTGAGGATGAGGCCGTCGACGTCCCGGATGAGATCGATAAGCGCGGCGTGCTCGGTTTCAATCCAGAGGTTCATCGTGTCGGCGAGGATGAACTTCGGGCGGTCTACCTGGTCCAGCACGGCCCGCTGCGTCCTGGGGGACCCGTTCGCAAGGAATACGAACGGCGAATTGCGAAAGGGCGCGGGGATCTTCGGCTCGAACTTCCCGAAGACGTTCAGCTCGACGCTGACCGTTTCAGCGTTGTTCATCTCGCGTCCGTAGCGGCCGTGCCAGCGGAAGGTCTTCCCTTTCGGCATGACCTGAAGGCCGGAGACATCGATGCCGCGCTCCTCGAATTCGGCGATGTGGCGCTTCGGGAAGTCACTGCCGACGACGCCGACCAGGCGAACCTTGGGCGCAAGCCACGCCGCGCTGTGCGAGAAGAACGTCGCGCTGCCGCCCAGCTCATCTGCGGCGTGGCCGGAAGGAGTTTCCAGTGTGTCGAAGGCGAGCGAGCCGACGACGAGCAATGAAGTCGGGGGCATCAGGGGGACTCCGCGGAGGAGAAAAACGGCAACAACGAAAGGAAAAACGAAAAACGAAAAACAAAAAACGAAAAGTACGCCCCGTGCAGGCCCTGGTTTTCGTTTTTTGTTTTTCGTTTTTCGTTTTTTGTTTCGTTGCCCTTGCCGCTACCCCGGCGACAGCCGCTTCCTCGCCGCCTCCAGCCTCGCGAGGCACTTCTCCTTCCCGATGACTTCCATTGTCTCGGTAAGCGGCGGCGTCGCCGCCTTTCCCGTCACCGCGATCCGGATCGGCATGAACAGGTCGCCCGGCTTGATGTTCTTCGAAGTCGCGACCTCGCGCAGCTTCCCTTCCATGGCCGCGGCCGTCCATTCGCAGGACTTCAGGACCTCGACCGCCGCCGCGAGCAGCGACGCGGTCTCCGCTGCGGTCGACTTCTTCCCCACAAGAACGGCGGGATCGTGCTCGACAGTCTCCGCGAAAAAGAACGACGTCAGCTCGCCGAAGTCCGACAGCACACGCAACCGGTCCTGGATCAGCGGAACGATCCGCTTCACGAGCGCCGGATCCTTCCCCGCCGCGCCGAAGGGCCCCAGCCGCTTCGCCAGCTCTTCCGCGGACAGCTTGCGCATGTACTGCCCGTTCATCCAGTCGAGTTTCTGCATGTCGAAGACCGGCCCGCCGGCGTTGATCTTCTCGATCGTGAATTCCTTCTCCATTTCGGCGGGCGAATAGACCTCCAGCCCCGCGGGCATCGAAAACCCCATGAGGCCGAGGAAATTCACCAGCGCCTCGGGCAGGTACCCCTGGTCCCTGTACCAGTTCAGACTCGTCGGGTTCTTGCGCTTCGAGATCTTCGACTTGTCCTTGTTGCGCAGAAGCGGCACGTGGCACCACACGGGCGGCTCCCAGCCGAAGACCTCGTAGAGCTTGATGTGTTTCGGCGTCGAACTGATCCATTCCTCGGCGCGGATCACGTGCGTGATTCCCATGAGGTGGTCGTCGACGACGTTTGCGAGGTGGTAGGTCGGCCAGCCGTCGCTCTTGAGGAGGATCTGGTCGTCGATCTGGTCCCACGCGAAAACGACTTCGCCGCGGACGACGTCCTTGAAGCGGCACTCGCCTTCGTTCGCGACCTTCAGCCGGATGACCCACGGCGCGCCGGCGTCGATCTGCTTTTTGACTTCGGCGGGCGGCAGGTTGCGGCAATGCCCGTCGTAGCGAGGCGCGAGCTTTGCGGCCGACTGCGCTTTTCGAACGGCCTCCAGCCGGTCCGCCGTGCAGGTGCAGTAGTAGGCAGCGCCCTTCTCGACGAGGTCCTTCGCGTGTTTAGGGTAGATGCTCACTCTTTCGCTCTGCCGGTAGGGCCCCGTCGGCCCGCCGACGTCCGGCCCCTCGTCGTAGGTCAGCCCGAGCCACTTGAGCGACTCGAAGATCATCCGTTCCGACTCGGGATTGGACCGCGCGCGATCCGTGTCCTCGATTCGCAGCAGAAACTGCCCGCCGTTGCGCCGGGCCCAGGTGCGGTTGAACAGGGCGACGTACGCGGTGCCGACGTGAGGATCGCCGGTCGGTGAAGGGGCGATTCGGACGCGGACGGGCACGGTGAGCTCCTGAGGGGTGCGGGCCGAAGACGGGCGGCGATGCTAGCAGCGGCTTGGCGACAGGTCAAAAGACGGGGCTGGCGGAGGCTGGCGGAAGCTGGCGGGGCTGGCGAAGGCGGGCGGAGGCTGGCGGAGGCTGGCGGAGGCTGGCGAAGGCTGAAGGAGGCCGATGGGCAGCGGCAATCGAGAGGCGATTTCCGTGAATTGTCGTTTGAGCTGGTCGAGTCGCCTATTCTCCGCTCGCCTCCGCTCGCC
>WSZJ01000038.1 GCA_009773755.1 Planctomycetota bacterium
AGGGGCAAAACCGCCTGCGGCGAGGGGCAGTTTCGCCCGATCCCGATCCCAAGCCCCAGCCCACCCGATCCCCGACCCGTCGTTCCCCATCCCCTGCCGTTTTACTTTCCGCGCAATTCCTTCGCCCTCGCCTCCGCCTTCGCCGCCTCGTCTTCCTTCTTGAGCTTTCGCAGGACGCCGGCCAATTCCTCCAGCGTATCGGGGAGATCCGCCATCCCGCCGTCCGCCTTTTCCAGGATCGCGATCGCCTTGACGTACTCGGCCGCGGCTTCGTCCAGCTTTCCTCCGGCCGCCAGCGCGGCGCCGAGGTCGCGCCTGGCTCCCGCCACATCGAGCGGATTCGCCTTCGCCGTTTCCAGCCCCTCCGCCGCCCGCTTGAAGTGGCCCTGCGCGTCTTCGTGTTTCGCCTGGGCCATTCTCAGCGCGCCCATGGCGGCTTCCGCATCGGCGAGGTCCTGCGCGTCCGGGGTCTTCGCCCCCTTCTGGATTTCGAGCGCGCGCTTGAGCTGCGCTTCCGCGTCCTTCAGCTTTTTCAGCCGGAGCAGGCACTCGCCGTAGTCCAGCGCCGAGCGCCCGGTTTCGGGGTCTTCCTTGCCGGCGTCCGCTTCCACAATCTTGAGCGCTCGCTTGTAGAGCGGCTCGGCCTTGGCGTCCTTGTCGAGGTCGCGGTAGACGTCGGCCAGGTCGGCGACCGGCCCGGCCACGGCGGGGTCGTCGGCGCCCAGGCCCTTTTCGAGGACTTCGAGCGCGCGCGCGTAGTGCGGCTCGGCGTCCGCGAGCTTTTTCTGACCGCGAAGCGAGTCCGCGAGATCGGTGAGCGTCGTCGAGAGCCGCTCGTCCGTCGCGCTCCAGCGCTCCGCTTCCTTGAGCGCGCTTCGGAATTTCGCTTCGGCCTCTTCGAATTTCCTCGCGGCCACGAGTTCCTTGCCCTCTGCGACGAATGTCTTCCACTCCTTTTCGCCGGCGTGGGCGAGCAGGGGGAGGAGGGCGAAAGCGATGAGGGCGGAGCGGAGGCGTGTCATGGGGGGCTCTCAATGAGAGCGACCCGGCCACCGCGTGGCGGCCGGGTCGCGGGTCGACTGCAGAAGACTATCTTTCGCCGGCTCCGTCGCGGTGGTGGCGGCGGTGGTCACGGCGGTGTTCGCGGCGCGACTTACGGCGATGGTCGCGGCGATCCTGGCGGTGATCGCGAACGTGGTCGCGGGCGTGGTCACGGGCGCCGTCGCGGCCGCGGCCGCCCCGGGCGTGGTCACGGTCCTCGGCGGAAGCGGAGGTGAAGACGAAGAGAAGTCCGAGCAGAACGGCGGCGAGTCTGATCATGGCAATTCCTCGAAAGTGGTGTCGTTAACCACGCGTCCCGACAGTATAGACGGCCAGGGGGGGCGGGCGTTACACGACAATAATTACGGAACTCGGATTGGCCGGGTGGGGAATCCCGTGTAAAATGACGGTGTGGGGTCAGTGGCACGATCTGTACGCCCGGCTGCAGACACTTAAAACTCACAAAAAACATTAAACCGCGGTACCGCCTTCCCAGGCCCCGGAGCCCCCAGACATGAGCATTGAGATCGGCGGAGTCGAAGTCTTCTCGCTCGAGGAGGTTTCCCAGCGCCTCGGCGTCGAGGCCGACGCGCTCAAGCGCCTCATGCGCCGCGGCGAACTCGTCGCGCGAAAGATCGGCGATCACTGGTTCATCACCTCCCAGAATCTCCTCGCGTTCCTCCAGACCCCGGCGGCGCCGTCGAAACGCTCCATGAAGCACGCCCGCCCCGCCGAGGAACATCCCGCGATTCCGCTTCCGCCGCCCGTCGCATCCCTCGAGCCGACGCCGCTCATCGGCCCCGCGGCGCCCGCAGCCGAGGCGATCCCGGCCGACGAGGCTCCCGCGCCGACCCCGCCGGCGCTCGAGGAGGAGATCATTTCTGCGGCCCCGGCCGCAGCGCTCCGGGAGGCTGATTCGGAGATCGCGAAGCCCGAGACCGTTTTTCCGCACCAGCTGGTGCCGCCCGTTCCTGAGCAGGCCATCACGGCGCAGAAAGCCACGGAACCGATTCTCACCAGCATCAAGGTGATGCCGCCCTCGGCCACCGAGCCGCTCTTCGTCAGCGCCTCGGAGTCGCCGGCCCTTCCGCCTCCCGTGCCGGGCATCTCCGAATCCGAAAAAGCCACGGACCTCAACGTCCCGTCCGTCCCGCTTCCCGCCCACCTCACTCCGCCCCCGCGCGCCGAGTCTCCGACCTCGCCGACGCTGATTGTGGGGACCGTCGCGGACCCGCCGAAGCCCGCTTCAGGATCCAGCGACGCGATGGCCGCTCTGTTCGACCTGCCGTTCATTTCGCCCGACGAGCCGATCATGAATGGCCTGCATGCGCCGACACCTCCCTGCGGACCTTCGTTCGGGAACGCCGAGGACAAGCATGCGCTCGCGATCGAGGCGACGCGGCGGCGCGCGACGGCGAAAACGGGCGTCGCGGACGACCCGCCCGCGCCCGGTGCGGCACCCGGCGACTCGCAGGCACGGCGGACTCTCCTGGATTCGGAAGAAATGCCGTCCGTCTCGGTGGACCAGCCGGGCGCTTCGCATGCGCCCGAAACGCGGCCGGTCGTGAAAGTCATGGCGCCGCCGAGGCTGGCGTCGCCGGGAGCCCGCCTGTCGGATATCCCGGATATGTTCGGGCCGGATTCGCCGACGGTGCTCCTGACGCCCGAGCAGGTCGCGTCGGACGCGGAACGGACGAAAAAGCTGCTCGCGGAATTCATGGAACAGGGGCGAATCGCTCAGCGCGCGAGGGACGAGGTCGTCGCCACCGTGCGCAAACTCCCGCTCGAGGAACAGTCCTTCGCGCTCGCCGGGCCGATCGGGGAGCAGCTGGTCAAACTCGACAAGCTGATCGAAGACGGCGTGCGGGCACAGAAGGAACTGGGGCTCTCAACGCCGCCCGCCGCGCCCGACGTCGTCAACGCGGCGCATCGCACGCCCGCAGCACTTCCTAAAATGGAAGAATCGAAGTGGCTGCCGCTGGCGAAGCAGGCCGTCGCGGATCCGATGCCGCTGATCGCTCCGCAGTCGGACTCTTCCATTCCGATCGCTCCTCTGCACACGCCGCCCTCGAAGCGGCCCTCTTCGCGCGTCGGTCAGGTCGGAGGAGAGACGTGGCAGGAAGTCGGGCTGCCCGCGCCGTTGGCATCGGCGGGAGCGAGGCCGGATTCGCCGGTGATCGTGCGGCTGACGCTGTCGTTGTCGGACGAGGAGAAGCGGGTGCTGTCGGATCACCGGATTGCGGAAGAAGTCGCGGTGCAGGAGATCATGCGGCGGTATCAGCCCACGGATGAGAGGGGGTGGGTGGATGCGAAGGGGAGGTATTTCCAGCCGCTGAGGGGGAAGGGTGAGGTGCGGGCTTAAGAGACAGCCTTCAATTCATAATTTATAATTAGAAATTATAAATTTATAATTGTATTTCACTCCCTCTCCGTCACCTCCACCACCCGGTTCAATTCCACTCCCTCGACTCTCTGCACCTTCCCTCCTGGCCACTTCACCACCACCGTCGCCGCCCCGGTTCTTTTCCCGAACCCGAAATGCGCCCTCGCCGAATCCTGGCTGGTCGTGCCGCGGCCCGCGGAAATCTCGCGCATCTGCCGCGAATCGCCGAGGAAGACCGAAACGTGCGCGCCGATCGCCGTTCGCCCCGCCTTCGGCTTCAGTGAAACATCCAGCCACGACGCCGCCGCGCCCCGGCCGTTGAGGTACAGCTTCGCCTTGTTGCCCGCGCAGACCACCAGGTCGAGATCTCCGTCGTTGTCCGCGTCGAGCCACGCGTGCCCCCAGCCGTTGAACGCCACGACCCCCGCGCGCCACGTCACCGCTTCGAAATGCCCCGCGCCGTCGTTGCGCAGGAGCCAGCTCGGCCGCTCGCGGTAGACGCTCGTGACGTAGAGATCCAGATCCCCGTCGTTGTCGAAATCCGCCGCCGAAGGGTCGCTCATCGTCTCCTCGTACGGCAGCCCGCTCCACGGCGCGGCGTCGCAGAAGGTCCACTTCAGCGACGCCCCCTGGTTCATGAGGATCTGGGTTTTGTTCGAGAAGGCGATGAAGCGCGGGTGCGCGAGATTGGCGCTGACGAGATCGAGATCCATGTCGTTGTCGAGGTCGGCCCAGCAGGAGCCGATGGTGTGGCCGTACCAGGCCGATTCTTCGGTCTTCGTCGCGACTCCTTCGACGCCCAGCTCTTTCGCGGCGTTGGCGAACCCGCCCTTGCCGTCGTTGCGCCAGAGGTAGTTCTTCTGCAGCCGGTAATTCGACACGAAGCAATCCATGTCGCCGTCGTTGTCGAAGTCTCCCCAGTTCACGCCGCGCCCGGCCTTGGGCTCCGCCTTTTCCTCGCCCATCCCGGCCGACTCGAGAGCGTCCGCCCACTTTCCCTTTCCCGCCGAGAGAAAGAGCCGGTCGACGCGTCCGCCGCCGAGATCGCCGCCCTCGTAGACCGCGAGGTACGCGTCCGGCAGCCCGTCGGCGTTCGCGTCGGCCAGCCCCGCGCCCTCGGGCCCGGATTCGAGCTCGCCGCCCATCCCGGTGTCCTGCGCTTCCGCGAATGCCCCTGCGCCGTCGTTGAGAAAAAGCCGCACCGCGGGCTTCTGCGCGAACACCCAGAGGTCGACATCGCCGTCGCCGTCCGCGTCCGCCCACAGCGACCCCGCTCCGTGAACATGGGGCAGCTTCTCCGCGGAAAGCCGCTCGAACACGCCGCGGTTGTTCCGGAATACCGCGCCGTTGAACGACAGATCGTCCCACCCGTCGCCGTCGAAATCCCCGGCCGCCACCCGGTTCCCCTGCGCCCCCGCAAGCCCGCACTTCGCGGTCGCGTCCTCGAACGCCTCGACGTCCGCGGGCTCCGCTTCCCAGAAGCGATTCCCGGGACCGCGTTTTCCCATCGACTCGTAGGCGTAGGCGAGGTACGAGCGCCAGGTCCCCATCTCCGTCAGCGCGGTCTCGCGCGCGACGGCTTCCTCGGGAAGCGGAAGCGCGCCGCGCTGCGCCAGCGCGGTCTCGATCAGCTCCGCAGCTTTCCCGGGCTTGAGGTCGCACTCCACGTAGGCGCGCCCGACGCGAAACGTCTGCATCGCGTCGAGCTTGATGGCGAAGATCTCCTTCTCGACCGACTCGACATCCGCGTCGTGCTTCAGCCGCGCATGGCCGGTGAGGCAGATCGACAGCCACCCGGCGCGCCAGTACACGTCCGGAAACTCGCGCGCCAGCCGCCCGAACACCGCGATCTTCTCTTCTTCCTTCGCGTACCAGAAACAAGCCCCCAGCGCCTCGTTGATCTGCCGCGAATTGTCGTCCGCCACGCCCCACGCAATCCCGCGCTTCCCCGCCACGACCAGCGCGTCGCACATCGCATCCCATTTTTTCTGGTCGGAGCGGATCTTGAAAAGAAGCAAGGGAGCCGCGGTGTCTTTCGCGTCGGCGGCGAGAGCCTTCTCGAGCAGCGCGGCGGCCTCGTCGGACTTCCCGGCCTTGTGCATCTCGCGAGCTTCGTCGACAGGGCCGGCGGAAAGACTGAGGGGCACGAGGGCGAAGAGGAGCACGAGGGCATGACGGGCGCGGTGTGGAATCACGGATTCCTCACGGTATTTATCCAGGCCGCACCCCAGGTCATCTACTCACTACCTCCTACCGACTACCCCCTGCCCTTCCTATTTTTCCGCTCCGTAATCCGGCGGCTTCTGCCCCTTCGCCCGCTCTTCTTCCTCGAGGCGCCGAAGCGTCTTCTCGTAGATGTCGCCGAGACCGTTGCCGCCGAGTTTCTTGCGGGTGAGGTAGACGATCTGTTCCTCGAAGTCGGGGTCGGAGCCGTCGTAGGACCAGTCGGCCGCGCCCGGGTTGATCGGGTCGGTGCCGGAGTTGGTTTCGACTTCCACGACGAGGAGCATCAGCGTGTCGTTCGGGCCGACCGATTCCAGCTCCATCGTGACGCGGTAGCGGTGGTTTTCGTGGGAGAAGTCGCTTCCGTAGTTGTTCCAGTGCGACTCGATGTACCACTCTTCGCGATCGACTTCGGCGAACGTATATCCCTGGTCGGCCAGCACGTCGCGGGCGGCCTCCCAGACTTCCTTCTTGGTGCCGGCGAAGGGGCCGTACTCGGTCTTTGCGGGCTTGATCCCGAGGAGGGCGCGGAACTGGGGGATGGAGCTGCAGCCGGTGGCGAAAAGCGGCGCGGCGAGGGCGAGGACGGCGAGGAGGTGTTTCATGGGAGGGAGTCTAGCAATAGCGGGAGGGGGAAGGCAAAGGCGACTAAAAGAAAAACGAAAAACGAAAAACAAAAAACGAAAAGTGACGACCCCGGCCATCCGCCTCCCTGCCGATCACTTTTCGTTTTTCGTTTTTCGTTTTTTGTTTTTCGTTTCTTTGCCTTTGCCTTCCCCCGTCTCCTACCCTACCCGCTCCTCCATGCGCCTCCAATCCTTCCACTGCCCTTCCTGCGCCGGCTCCCTCGACATCAAACCCGGCGCCGGCCGCGTCAAATGCTCCTACTGCGGCAATACCCTCGTCGTCGAGGACAACGCCGTCTCCAGCTCGCCGCGCGAGGCGAAGCGGCACGAGGACGCCGACAAACCCGAGTATCCCGAGCCGGGCGCGACGCTCACGACGCGCGAGGCGGCCCGCTTCGAAATGTCCGTGATCGAGCAGAGAATCCCCGAGGGCTCACCGGACCGCTTCGGCCACGTCGAGCTCGGCGAAGAGCGGTTCGCGCTCGTGTACGTGCGTCACGTGGACGACAAGGGCAAGCCCGTCGCCTTCGACCTCGACCGGCCGTTCGACACGCTCAAGGCGTCGCTCGAAACCGACGGCGACCCGGGGCTCGCCGCGAACTGCGCGCTCGAGGATCTCTGCGCCCGCGGCTACGCGCACCGGCTCGAAGTCGCGGTGCTCCTGTTCGAGCCTCGCCACATGACGATGACGCCCTACAACGCCGGCTGCCGCGACGCCATCTGGTGGGTCTCCAACGAACACGGCCAGGCCACCACCACCGGCTCCTCCCACGATCCCCTCGAGCGCAAATTCCTCCGCGAGGCGCGCGACCACTTCGAAAACGGCCGCCCCGTCCATCTCGCCGCAGGCGATCTCTTCGTCATGGTCTCCGCAGGCTTCGCAGGGCGCGGCGGAAGCGGCATGTGGCCGACCGGGCTGGGGACGCTCACGGACACGCTCAACGCGCACCTCGGCGAGGAGCCGCTTCGCATCGTCACGCTCGTGAAGAACGAATTCTGGGCGAAGCGATCCAGGCACCGCGACGGAGGGGAGCATCCGTGCGGGGACGTGAAGATCGCGGCGGTGCGGGCGATCCTGCCGGCGGAGGCGACGGCGATCCCGGGGGACGGAAAGATCGAGGTGGTGAAGACGCGGAAGTACGAGATCGGGATGGTGAAAGGCGCGCGCGACGTGGCGAAGGTGTTTCCGCTTCATGGGGACCGGCAGGTGCTCGTCTGGATGTCGCCGCGTGAGGGAGGACTGGAAGCGGCGGATTTCGAGCGGGGGTCGAAGGCGATTCTCGAGGTTCTGGACGGCGAGACGGGCGACAACGACAACCCGCGCGAAGCGGGGCGGCAGGCGTATGCCGCGATGAAGACGGGGCCGGGGCAGATCCGGATGGCGGTGATCCAGTGTCTGGACCTTTACGGTCGCGTGAAGTATTTCCGCGCGGGGTGGAAGCAGCCGGTGGCGCTGGGGCCGCGGGGGATCAAGTCGGACGGGCAGCAGCAGTTCGACGAGGGGGGAGAAGCGACGGTGAGCCCGGGGGCGAGGCTGTTTTTCCCGGGGCCGCTGGTGTATGAGGGGGAGCACCACATGGCGGAGTCGCTGGCGCAGGTTTGGGAAGGTGGGAAAGCGTCGCGGCTCTATGAGGCGATGAGGGAGCACTGGAAAACGAAGAACACGGGGAAGGCGCTGGAGAAGATTGCGCGGGCGGCGGCGAGCGATGTGAAGGTGGGGACGCTGGTGGGGATGGGGGTGGTGACGGGGGTGGGATAGAAAAACGGCAACAACGAAACGAAAAACGAAAAAGTAAAAACGAAAAACGAAAAGTAACGGCGTCGGTTCAGGAGGCTGTCACTTTTCGTTTTTTGTTTTTCGTTTTTCGTTTTTCCTTTCGTTGTTGCCGTCTTACTCCCCACCGAGATATTTCTCCCAGGCCCTCCGAGCCCCTTCCCCGCTCTCCCTCGCCTGTTCCTCGGTGCACGCCGTCACCCCGCTGATCCGGATCAACCCCCGGTTCGCCATCGCCCTGACCTCTGCATCAGCGTCTCCCACCATCTCCAGCAGAATCGCCGCCTGCTCCCTCCCCGCCAGGTCCGCGACCACCCGCGCCGCCATCCGCCGGTTGAACGCGTCCTTCTTCACGTCCGCCGCCTTCACCCACGCCGCCGCCGGCTCCACGCACCCTGCTCCAAGCCGCTTCAGCTTCTGGTCCGCCGCCTCCACGACGCACCCGACCTCCGGCGTGCGCAGCAGCCGCTCGACTTCCGCGGCAACCTTCGCCCGCTCTTCAGCCCGCCCGTCCACACTGAGCGAGCGAAGCGAGTCGAAGGGCTCGCCCGCCTGCCCGCCTGCCCGCATGCCGCTCCCGACGGTCTCTCCCCTCTTGAACATCGCCATCGCCACGAGAAACCCCGCGGCCGTCGCAACCACCAGCCCCCACCAGGGAACCCTCACCCCGCGGTCTCCCGGCATCCCCAGCAACGCCCTCGCCGCCGCCGCTTCCGCCCGCGCCCCGACCGGCCCGAGCGCGGCGTCAAGCGAAGCGAGCCCCGCGCGCAATTCCGCGAGCGCCGCTTCGCACGAAGGACACCCGCGCAGGTGCGCCTCGACCTCGGCGGACGCCTGATCCTCGCCGTCGGCGAACGCGTCCAGCCTCTCCCGGATTTCAATGCACGTCATGGACCGCCCCTTTCAGCCGCTCGCGCAGCATCGCCCGCCCCTTCGTCAGCCGCGCGTTCACGGCGGCGGCGGAGAGGCCGAGGAAGCCGGCGATTTCGGAGTAGGTTTTTTTTTCGAAATGGAAGAGAGCGATCGTCTCGCGGTAGATCTCCGGGATTTCGAGAAGCGCCCGTCGGACGCGTTCGCCTTCGTCGCCCGGTACGGCCGGCTCGGGCGCCGCGACGGCCCCGGCTTCGTCCCCCAACGCGGGCGGCAGTTTCTTGCGCGAACGGCGCCATTCGTGGCAGACGTTTTCCGCAATCCCCCGCACCCACCCCCCGAACTTCTCCAGCTCCTTCAGCGCCCCGAAATCCCGGCACGCCCGCATCATCGTCTCCTGAACCAGGTCGTCCGTCTCCACGACGCTCCCCGTCCGCGCCCAGCAGACAGCCCCGACGGCACGGGCGTGCCGGCGGACGAGGTCCTCGAGGAGGCGGCGGCGGTCTGGGGGCATCGGACCACCTATTGTGACGGGCGAGGGAGGGAGTAATACCGGAATTCGGCGGATGGAATGAACCGCATCAACTTCTTTTATATGTGGCCTTGACAAGATTGGGATGCATGGTATAACTAAATACGAACATAGGCCTGCGGTGCTTCCCGGGCACCAAGGCCGTTTTCCGATTCTCTGCGTCGGCGACGCGGACGTGGAGTTGCCATCTCTCATCTCCCGGGAGGCTGGAAGTAATGACGGTGCTAGAATTGTTGCCATGCAGATTCACCCTTCTCATGTCACCGAGGCCGAAGTGGTTCAGCGCCAGCACCTCGGGCAGGACATCCGCGACGAGGAGTGGGAAGGGGTCTACCACGTGACTCCCCCTCCAACCGTCGACCATCAGCTGGTCCTGGCCGGACTCATCCACTTCCTGAGAGAGCTTTTCATCTCGCGCGGCGGAGGGACCATCGTGCCGGAATGCAGTGTTTTCAGGGAGGACGCCCCCCGCCGTGACTACCGCATTCCCGATGTCGTATTCGTCGCCGCGGGTCGCGAGAACATCATAGCCCCGGACGGAATCCGGGGCGGCGCGCCCGACGCCGTCTTCGAGATCAGGTCTCCCCGGGATGACAGCTACACGAAATTTGGTTTCTACGCGACGCTCGGAGTTCCCGAGGTCGTCATCGTTCAGCCCGATGCCCGCGCGGCGGAAGTCTGGAAGTTGGCAGGTCCACATTACGAGCGGGTGGCTGCGGACGCGAGCGGCGCGGTCATTTCCAGGTCGCTCGAGGTGTCGTTTCGCACGCTGCCTGGGACCCCTCCGCGCCTCGAGATCGCCGATCTTCGGGACCCGTCGCGGCGCATGAACATCTGAAGGGCGGGCGCTACTTCCCCTACCGCTCCGGTGTTTTCTGCTCATGGCGTAGTTGACAGGGTTTCCCCCCGCCTGCAATGCTCGCGAAGCGGCGATGATTTCTACCCTCCCATGACCGATCCCCTCTCCCCCGAATCGCGCGTCTGGGTCGCCGGCCACAACGGCCTGGTCGGATCCGCGCTCTTAAGGCGTCTCAAGGCAGAAGGGCTGTCGCGGCTCCTCGTGGCCTCGCACGCGGAGCTGGACCTTCGCAATCAGGCCGCAACTCGCGCCTGGGTCGCCGCCAACCGGCCCGACGCCGTCTTCCTCGCCGCGGCAACCGTGGGCGGGATCCAGGCCAACGTCACCCGGCCGGCGGATTTCCTCTACGACAACCTGATGATCGCGGCGAACGTGCTGGAAGCCTGCGCGACGTCCGGGAATGCAAAGGTGCTCGTCCTGGGAAGCTCGTGCATCTACCCGAGGGAGGCTCCGCAGCCGATTCCGGAGGAAGCGCTCCTCGGCGGCCCTCTCGAGCCCACGAACGAGGCCTACGCCGTGGCCAAGATCGCGGCCCTCAAGCTCGCCCAGGCCTACCGGAAACAGCACGGCTCACGCTTCATCTCGGCGATGCCCTCGAACCTCTACGGCCCCGGCGACAATTTCGACCTCGCGACGGCTCACGTTCTTCCGGCCCTGATTCGCAAGTTCCACGAAGCGGGACAGTCCGGAACGGTGACGGTCTGGGGGTCGGGGCGGCCGAAGCGCGAGTTCCTGCACGTCGACGACCTCGCCGACGCGCTGGTGTTTCTCATGCGCCGGTACGACGACGCGGCGCCGATCAACGTGGGCACCGGTGAGGACGAAACCATCGTGGAGCTGGCCGCGCGCGTGCGCGACATCGTGGCGCCGAGGGCGCATATCGTGTTCGATGCGACGAAGCCGGACGGGACGCCGCGGAAGCTGCTCGACGTGAGCAGGCTGCGAGCGCTTGGATGGAAACACCGGATCGGGCTCGACGAGGGGATCCGGTCGACGTGGGAGTGGTACAAGCAGACGGGGGGGAAGCGCCAGGGGGCGTCACAATAAAAAGATAACTCCAAACCCCAACTCCAACTCCAACCCCAAGACGACTCAGTGTCTGGCGGGGATTCCGGCGTCGACTTTGATTTGGTCAATCGCCTCCCGTCTCACATATTGACTCTCCGTCGTAGGCCCTATCCGCGGCCGTTTCCGCGTGATCCGCCTTCATCCGCGTATGCCGTTGTCGTTTTTCCGACAGGAGCCGTCTCCATGCCTCACCCCCCGCGCAACGGAAAGAAAGCGCTGATCACCGGCATCACCGGCCAGGACGGCTCGTACCTCGCCGAGCTGCTTCTCTCCAAGGGATACGAAGTCTGGGGCGTCATCCGGCGGTCGTCATCGTTCAACACGGCGCGCATTGACCACCTTTACCAGGATCCCCACGAGCCCGACGTGCGCCTGCGGCTCGTCCACGGCGACCTGACCGACGCTTCCTCCATCAACCGCGTGCTGAAACAGTCCCGCCCCGACGAGATCTACAACCTGGGCGCCCAGTCGCACGTCAAGGTGTCCTTCGACGTGCCTGAGTACACGGGCGAAGTCACGGGGCTGGGAACGGTCCGGCTGCTGGAAGCCATGCGCGATCTGGGGCTCAACGCGCGCTTTTACCAGGCCTCTTCGTCGGAGCTTTTCGGCGGGATGGGAAACGCTCCGCAGGATGAGTCGACGCCCTTCCACCCGCGATCGCCGTACGGCGCCGCGAAGGCGTACGCGTTCTACATCACGAAGAACTACCGGGAGGCGTACGGCGTGTTCGCCGCCAACGGAATTCTGTTCAACCACGAGAGCCCGCGCCGTGGAGAAACGTTTGTGACGAGGAAGATCACCAGGGCCGCGGGGCGGATTTTCCACGGTCTGGAGAAGACCCTGTTTCTCGGAAACCTGAACGCGAAGCGCGACTGGGGTTACGCGCCCGATTACGTCGACGCGATGTGGCGGATGCTCCAGGCGCCTGCGGCGGATGACTACGTGGTGGCGACGGGCGTGACGCACACGGTGCGGGAATTCTGCGAGAGGGCGTTTGCGGGGGCAGGGCTGCCCTTGCGGTGGGAGGGAACTGGCGCGAAGGAGAGGGGGATTTCCGCCGACGGTCGCCCGCTGGTGCAGGTCGATCCGAGGTACTTTCGCCCGGCGGAGGTCGACCTCCTGCAGGGGAACGCGAAGAAGGCGCGCGAGAAGCTGGGCTGGGCGCCGAAGACGGTGTTCGAGGAGCTGGTGAGACAGATGGTCGAAGCGGACCTCGAGACGGCGGCGCGGGACAAGCGCGCACAGGGGTGAAATCCGTGCCCTCGGAATTGCCGCTTGTGTCGCGCTCCAATGCTGCGGGATAATCCCGAATTCATCGGGGAGGGGGTTTGCAGCCGGTCCGGCTTCCCGGGCCCGAAACTCCCCCACCGTTTGAAATACCATGCGGCCCGCCAACCCTGATTCCGATTCTTCCGAAGCGTCTCCGGCTCAGGCCGAATCCGCTTCGCTTGTCCGCGTCCTGATCGTCCTCCGGCGGCGGTGGCGCATTGCGCTCGTCGTATTCGCGCTCACGCTCACATGCGGCGCTCTCTATACGTTCTCGCAGAAAAAGGTCTACCGCCCGCAGGCGTCGCTCGAGATCCGCCCCGAGCGAAACACGGTCGCCACCGTCCACGACCAGGCGCAGTACGTCGACACCTACCTGTGGGAAAGCTATTACCGAACCCAGCAGAACATCCTCAGCTCCCCCGGCCTCGCCGAAGCCACAATCAAGGCCCTTCCCCCGGGGCTGAAGGCGCGCTACGAAGGCCTCGGAGGCACCCAGGCATTTGCCGGCAACGTCGACCTCGAACAGGTTCGCGCCAGCTTCATCCTGAAGGTCGGTTTTCCCGACACGGACGCGGAGGCCTCGACCCAAATCGTCAACACGCTCATCTCCGTCTATCTGGACGACGCCAACCGCCGGATGCGCGAGCTCAAGTCCAACGCCGCCAACACACTCTCGAAGGAGACCCTCCCCGACATCCGCAAAGCCATCACCGCCGCCGAGGCTGGCCTCGCCGAATTCCAGGCCAGCTCCGGCTTCGTCGACTTCGAAGACCGCACCAACTCCTACCGCTCCGGCTGGAACAAATCCAACGAGCGCCTCACCGAAGTCCGCCTCAAACGCATCCGCCTCGCCGCCGAATACAAGTCCCTCGTCGACTACGGCTCCGACGGCTCCAGCGGCCTCTTCAACCCCAGCTTCCACCAGATCCGCGCCCTCGAACAGCTCGGCCAGGAACGCGTCCACATCGCCGAACAGATCGCCTCCGAAAGCCAGCGCCTCAAGGACGGTCACCCCCGCATGATCGACCTCAAGGCCCAGCTCGCTTCCGTCGAGGCCAAGATCCGCGAAGCCGTCCAAGGATGCCTTCTGGCGCTGCAAAACGACCTCAAGGCGGCGGAGTCCGAGGAAACGGCGCTCGGAGAAGAGGTGAAGCGCCTGGAGGCGCAGATGGCCGAGACCGGCAACAGCCTGCGGCGCTTCCGCCGTCTGCAGGAGGAGCTTACCGCTAACAAGGAGCTGTACGCCTCCTACCTCAAACGCCAGGGCGAGACGAGCGCGACCGCCGGCACGGGGACGCAGAGCGTGCGGATCCTTGACCCTGCGAAGCCACCGCCGTCGCCCTGGAAGCCGAACAATCGGCAGAATCTGATAATCGCCGCCTTCCTCGGGCTGCTGCTCTCCGGCGGTTCCGTACTGGTGGCCGAACAGCTCGACAACCGCATCCTGTCGCCCGACGAAGTGCGGGCGTTCGTGGGGATGGAAGTGTTGGCTGCAATCCCTCGCCTTCGGGGCGCCGGCGGCGAGGAGGTATTCGTACTCGGAGACAAGTCCTCGATCCCCGAGCTCGAGTCGTTCCGCGCCGTCCGGGCGCAGATCGTGACGCGCCTCGAACGGCTCGGCTCTCCGGCCGTAGGCCGGGCGTACGTGCTCTCCGTCCTCTCCCCGCTTCCCGGCGAAGGCAAAACCACGATAGCCGCCAATCTCGCGCGCGTTCTCGCCCTCGAAGGCCGAAGGGTCCTGCTGTTCGACGCCGACCTCCGCAAGCCCCGCCTTCACGCGCTTCTGAAAACCTCCGACGGCCCTGGACTGTCCGAAGTCCTCGCCGGCAAGGCCGACTTGAAATCCGCCGCAAGGCCAAGCGTCATCCCGGGCGTGGACATCGTCGGCGTGAGGACAGGCGTATCGAGCGCCGCGGAGCTCGCGAGCTCGCCACGGTTCGCGGAGGCGTTGAAATCTGCGCGCGAAACGTACGACTTCGTGATCCTGGACTCGGCACCGGTGATCCAGGCTTCGGAGTCCGCTCTGATCGCCCGCCGGGCGGACGCGGCAATTCTCGTGCTACGGGAGGGAAGAACGGGGAGGGGCGCTGCGCGGGCAGCGAAGAACGCTCTGATTGAGATGGGAGTGACGGTGCTCGGAGCTGTGCTCAATGCCGCGGAGTTGAATCGCGGGGCGTATGGGTACGGATACGGGTATGGCTACGGCTACGCCGAAGAGAAGAAAGGGAGTGCTCAGGGGATCGAGGCATGAACCTCAAGTCCGGATTCCTGTGCGCGGCGTGGCTCGCGGGGACCACCGGCCTGCTCTCCGCCCTCCTTACGCCGCTTTTTGCCGCTGTCGCCCGAAGATCGGGCGTGATGGACGTCCCGCGCGAACGATCGCTTCACCGGAATCCCACCCCGCTCCTTGGCGGCCTTGGGATCGTAGTGGCCTTGATCCTGACAACGGTAGCTCACCTTGCCGCCGCGGCGTTCCTGGCGCGTCATTCCACCTTCCTCATGCCCGTTATCTCCGATCTCCAGCTCAATCTCCCCGGCCTCAGCGCCACATGGGGCCGCCTGGGTGTCATCTTCGCCGGCGGCCTCGCGATCTGCGCTCTCGGGCTCGCAGACGATCTCTGGCACCTGCGCGTGCGCACGCGACTCTTTGTCCAATTTGGCGTCGCCATCGCTGTCTGTGCCCTTGGCGTTCGGCCCACGCTCGGCATCATGCCCGAACCGCTCGCCTTCGCCGTCGCAGTGCTCTGGCTCGTCGGCATCACGAACGCCTTCAACCTCGTGGACGGCGTCGACGGGCTGGCTACAGGGCTGGCGGCGATCGCAGCCTGCCTCCTCGGCGTCACCATGTGCACCACCGGTCACCCCTGTCCCGGCGCCCTCCTCTTCGCCCTCTCCGGCGCCTGCCTCGGTTTCCTTTGGCACAACTGGCACCCGGCGCGCATCTTCCTGGGAAGCGCCGGGGCATTGTTCTTGGGTTACATGCTCGGCGCCATCACGATGATCGCCACGTTCATGAGCGAGCGGACGACCTGGCTCTTCCCGCTGCTCGTTCCCGTCCTTGTCTTCGCAGTTCCGTTGTACGACACCGCGAGCGTCATCCTGATCCGACTCGGTCTGAAAAGGCCCGTGTGGGAGGGAGATAGCAGTCACTTTCACCACCGCCTTCTCCGGATAGGGTTCTCCCACCGGCAATGTGTCGCATTCATGTGGTTGCTGGCGACCGCCTTCGGGCTGGGCGGAATGCTCATCACGCGCGGCAGTTGGATTGCGAGCCTCGTTGTCCTTGCACAGGCCATGGTGCTCGTCTGCATCATTGTGCTCTTGGAGCGGGTGGTCGGAAGTCAGGTTGGCGGAAAGCCGTCAACACGGCAGGCCAATCCACAGCACGAGGATCGCGAGACGGACGACCAGGACCTCGCGGTGTTTCCGACGCAGCCTGGCCGATGATTACCCTCCTGTGTTTCGCTTCACTGGGGCTCTTGACGCACCTCGCTTTCGTGCTGCATCGGCGCTATGGATCCTTCTTGCAGCTAGGGACTCTCTTCGCAGCCCAGTTTGCGCTCAATTACCCGATTCGCACATTGGTGCTGGCGTGGTTCGGCGAGGATGCCTTGCCAACCTACCGCGGACTGATCGAGGATTCGGCGCTTTTCGAAAACGCCTGGATGCAGCTATGCGGCACGATTTCATTTGTTCTCGCTTACGAGCTTCTTGACTGGCGCTTTCCAAGTCCGCTGCTTCTGCGTGCGAATCGCGGTGAAATGTGGCATGACTTGCCGCAGTTCATCGCAATCCCTTATGCCCTCTCGCTCGCGGCGAAGGCTTACAGGATCGCCACCGGCAATTACGTGTCATTCGTCCTCCCGCAGAACATCGACATGCGATTCGCCTTTTTGGTCGATAGCCTGCAGATGTTCGGATTCGTCGGGCTTTCGGCTGTCTGGGCGATGCTGTTCGTCAGGCGCCGGCTCTCTTCGTCGGAATGGACCTTGTTCATTGCGATTAACCTGCTGGAATTCTCCTATCAGATGATCCAAGGCTCAAAAACCTATCTGCTGCTTCCTATATTCATCGTCGCGCTGGCCTGGCATTTTGCCAAGAGGCGTCTGCCCGACGTTCGGATCGCAGGCTTGACAGTTCTTGCGTTGCTTCTGGTATTCCCGTTCGTCACGTCCTATCGTCGGACATTCACTGAGTATCACGCCAATGCAGTTCCGCGAATCGAGAAGCTCAGGGCCGGCGAAATCTTCGAAGATTCATACCAGCACGCCTCAGAGAGGGACACGACCCTCTACAAAGACGCCATGAAGATCAGTTCGCGGTTCGCGGGGACTGACGAGCTTTACAACATCTCAATTCTCGTCCCTTTCGTTCTCCCCTACAAGGTTGGGAGCGACTTTCAGGCGGTTCTGCTGACCTTGATTCCCCGCGCCATCTGGACCGACAAACCATCCATGGCAATCGGGGGTGAGTATGGTGAAGCGATCGGAGCGCGGACATCCATCACGCCATTTCCTCTGGGGGAGTTGTATTGGAACCTCGGGTGGCTCGGCATTCTGCTGGGAATGCCCGCTTGGGCCGCGGTTCTGGTTGGCCTCGGCCGGATTTTCGATGCGTTCTGCCGAAGAGCGTCCGCAAAGTGGTTCGTCGTTGCAGTCTTTCTTGGGGAAGCGTATTGGGCGACGACGAGCGAGGGAACGCTCCCCATGCTTCTGGCCTCGACGATAAAGAAGTTGGCCGTGTATTTCCTGCTGTACAAGGTCGGCCAGGCCTGTGCAACTCTCGCCCAACAACGGCGGACGATCCCTGTTGGGGGGACGTCTGAGCGTCCCTCAGCGCGTTCGACCGGGACCTTGCCCAATCTCCCGGCACCATGCAAGGTCGCGCAAAGATGACTGTCAGGATCCGGGCGTTGATCATCAACTGGAACGGGACGCGCGACACCATCGAGTTGCTCGAGTCGTTGGCAAGGGAGAATGACGCAGACTACCGTCTGCACGCGATCGTTGTGGACAACGGGTCAATCGAAGCGGAACGACTAGCCTTGGCCGATGGAATCCGAGGAATGGACAACCGGCTCCACGTGGATGCGATCTGGAATTCCGTAAACCGTGGAGTGCCGGCCGCCTATAACCAGGCAATTCAGGCCGACGGTCCTGTCCCGGACGCCTTCCTTCGACTGGACAATGACGTAGTGGTGCTTCCTGGCGGAATTCGACTGCTCTGGAGCCGCCTCCAGGCCTGGCGCAGCACGGGCATTCGAATCGCCGGAGGTAACACCCGCTGTTACGATGCTCCAAACGAGAACAATGGCGGCGCGATCGACATCCGCCTCTTGTCCGGACGGGTGCGCGGCTGGTTTCCGCCGGAAGACATGCGAAGCGATGGAGTTCTCGGTTGCGTGATGTTGCTGGATCGCGAACTCGTGGAGGCCCTCCTGCCCCAGGTATTCGATGAGTGGCTTTTCCTTTTCGGCGACGAGTCGGAATTGAGCCTCCGCGCACGCGATCGAGGCTGGGGCACTCTCTACATCGCCAAGCCGATTGCGCTTCACAAGGGCGGTGCCAGCACGGAAAAGGTCCCGTTGCTGTCCAGGACCTATTCAATTCGAAATGGGACCTACCTGGCCCTCACCTACGTGCGTCCGCGGGCATGGCGGCCGGTCGTGCTGGCTCGTTTGGTACTCGAATGCGTGTGGAAACTACTGAAACTGGATTTCGCGGCCTGCCGTTCGCTGGCAGCGGGGATCGCGGCAGGGCTTGGAAAGAGGCCCGCGCGAAGTGAACGGAGGGATTGAAAGCTATGGACCTCAAATCCTCCGGCGAGACCCTTCGAATCCTGCTGGTCGGCTACACGCGGCCGTGGTCATTGGAAGACGCGTACCGGCGCGCACTCTTGCGTCGATCCGGAGTGAGCCTGGAGGTGTTCTCGATCGATGGAGGAGTGCCTGATACGCCGAGTCCCGGGCTCCTGCGACGCGCCTTCAGGCGCCTGGCGGCTCCGGCCGAAGTGCGCGCGGTGCGGCGCCGTCTGCTCGATGCGATCTCGACATCGCACCAGCCCATGGACGTTATCCTGATCTTCAAGGGGACGCCGTTTTCGCGGACATTCCTCGAAGAATGTGCCCGCGTCTGCCCGCGCGCGGTCTGGGTCAATGTGAACCCTGACGATCCAACGAATCTTGCGGCCCGCGGCTCGACGAGCCGGGACGTGTTCGAAAGCCTGTCGTTCTTCGATCTTTACGTCACGTATTCGCGATCGCTCGCCCCACGCCTGAGGGACCTCGGGTGTCGCCGAGTCGAGAGAATTCCCTTCGGCTTCGACGCGGACGTGCATCGGCCCCCGTCTATCGCACCGCCGGCTTCACCGCAGGGGGTCAGCTTCATCGGGACATGGGATCCCGAACGTGAGTCCATTCTGGCTGGAATCGCGGACTTCGACGTTCGCGTTTTTGGCCCTCACTGGAACCGGGCATCGGCTGCATCAAAGAAGCGCCTGAATATCGCTGGCGACGCGCTTTTCGGCGAGAGCTACTCCCGCGAAATCCATGGAAGCCTTGTCTCCCTCAACCTGCTTCGCCCCCAGAGTCGCGATTCGCAGAATATGCGCACCTTCGAGATTCCGGCGGTCGGTGGGCTCATGCTCACCGAGCCGAC
Source organism: Planctomycetota bacterium (assembly GCA_009773755.1). GTDB lineage: Bacteria > Planctomycetota > MHYJ01 > WSZJ01 > WSZJ01 > WSZJ01. The sequence goes on from WSZJ01000038.1 coordinate 19,302, forward strand.
GCCGGAGCTGAGTGAGTTTCTCACGCCGGATGAGGCGTTTTTGACATTCTCGACGCCCGGTGAACTGCGCGCGCAGATTGCGCGTGTCGCGGCAGCACCTGGTGAGTTCGACCGTGTGCGGGAACGTGCGCTGAAGGAAATCTCGGCGCACTCGTACGATGACCGCGCCCGGAGACTAGTCGACTGCATATCCGAACTTGTGGCCCAGCGTAGAGCGAAGTAGCGAGAATCTGCTCGTCCGACTGGCACAAACCGCCTGGCCGGGCGGGAGCCGGGTGCCTCCCGTTTCTGTGGAAAGGTGAGGCCGCGAGCGTATCGTATCGCAACCACTGGCCAGGAAAGGACATGGCCATGCGGGCGCCGGAAAGCTCACCAGGGACACGATCGTAAAAGGCGTAGCGTGCGTCGTCATGGACTTCGCTGTCCGAGAAGCGCCTGATTCGCGGCCAAGCCAAGTTGAGCCTGGTCGAAAGCACGCGGTCGTTGCCCAGCGGGAGGCCCAAGGGTGAGTGACACTTCCTCGATTACGCGGCGGACGCTCTTCGGGTACAACGCGGCGAGCGCACTGGTCCTGATGACCGGGTTCATTAACACGCTACTGGTTCCTCGCCTGGCCATTCAAAGCATGGGGATCGAGGCCTACGGTCACTATGTGCTTCTCGCCGGGTTCGCCATTATCCCCACGATCGCCGATCTCGGGCTGATGCCGAGTTTCACCGCCGCCGTCGGCCGGCTCGTGGCCGGGGGCGGCGGACCGGCCGTCGCGCGACTTCGCATCAAGGTGCTGGGCGTCTGCATTTCGCTGGCCATCGTCCTGGCCCTGGCGGTCCCGCTCATCGGGCAGTCCTGGGGAGGTTTTTTTCAGCCTATCGAAGCGACGGGCGTCCTGCTCGGCGGCCTCGCCAACGTCTCGACCCTGGCGGCAGAAATCCTGCTCGTGAGCACGCGTGTGGCCGGAAGAATCGTCCCGGCGGCGCTTTCGAAATCGGCGTACTTCGCCGCGAACGTCGCTTCCGTTTCGATTCTCGCCTCTTCGCAACGGCTCACGGCTCCGGCCCTGTTCGCGTGCCAGTTGGGAAGCTCGATCGCCTACGCGGCCCTCGCCCTGCTGCTCCTCCGCGGAAACAGCGATCGGGGCGGAGAGGCCGCCGATGTGCCCACCTTCCGCTCGCTGTTCCCCCTCGCCTTGCCGGAACAGATCGGCCGAGTTCAAGCCGCTCTGCTGCCTTCTATCGAGAGGAGCATTTTGAACCGATTCGGCGGCGCGAGCTTCCTGGCATCGTACGACGTCGCGCTCCGGCTGACTCTTGTCGTGACCGCCTTGCCCGGGGCGCTGTCCGAGCCCCTTCTGACCTTGCTGGCCCCGCGCCGGGGCGAAGAGAACCGGGCGGAGCGGAAGGCGATCATGTCGCATGCCTTCCAGTTGTCAGTCGTGTTGACGATCCTGATGCTCACGATAGTGCTGTGGCCCGGTATCTCCCTCGCCGGGAGGTATTACGGCCTTGCGAGGGATCCTCTCTTTCTCCTCTGCGTGGTGATGACCTCGGCAAGCGCTGTGAACATCCTCACGGCACCCGTCAGCGCCTCGCTCTATGCTGCGGGACGCAGGGGGGCGATGCTCGCCAAGTCATGCGCCGATGGGGCGTCGGCGCTGGCGGGGATCGCGGCCGGCGTGTGCTTCGGTTCCGCCCGGCTCGCAGTCGTAGTCCGCAGTACGACGGTTGCCGCAGGTGCCCTCGGCCTTTTGGTCTGGTTCCGCTTTAAGGGTGGTCAAGAAACGGAACCCGGAAAGCCCGTTGAGTGAGCTCAACTCTCTACGGCCTTTCGAAGACAAAGACGGCCCCGTAGTGATCGCGAAGGACGAAGCCGTGGTCTTTCTGCAGCGCCTCGCTCATGGCCTCGATGGAGATGTAAGTTCCAGCGCAGTTGACGCTGTGCAACTCGATGATCATCTGCCGACAGCGGGCGAGCGCCTCCTTCTCGTTGCACACCATGCCTGCCTCGGCGCCTTCGATGTCGGAGACCAGCGCGTACTCGCCGACTCCGTTGTCCGAAAGGAGTCTGGAGAGCGTCACGGCCGGCACGCAGACGGCGCCGGTCAATCCCGGCCGGTCGCTGGTCTTCGAGTGGAGGCTGTTCCGATCGACGGCAAACTCCACCCCGCCCTGGCCCTCAGTCGAGTAGTCAAGGGCTGCATGGACGACCGTAGCCCGTATCTGCGGAGCGTTCCGGGCGAGGTTCACGCGAATGGATTCGATCAGGAGCGGATTGGCCTCCAGGCACAGCATCCGGCGCGAAGGGTCGAGCTTCCGGGCGATGTGGCTCGAGAGGACACCGAGGCTGCTTCCCAGCTCGACAACATCGAGATCCGGCCGCAGAAAGCGCCGGACAAAACGGAGTTCGGCGTTCTCGTAGAGGCCCCAGAAAAGGCTCGCTTTCACGGACGGAGTCACGGCCTCGTTCTTCGTGTCGAAGATGCATCCCCGGTGCGGGATCTTGTCCCCGTAGACGCGGGCGATCAATCTCCCCACGAACGGGCAGGAAAGCGAATTCGCCACGAAAATCTTGAGGGGGAGGAACCTGGGACTCATCTGTCGGGAAGCCCTGCCTGCGGGCAGCGCGGGCCGGGGTGCTCGAGCCGCGCGACCAGGGTCCGGACGGCCTTCAGGACGCCCCGGGCGGCGGCCGTCAAGCCGTGGTCCTCCGCGACCGCAAGCGTTGCCGCCTCCATTTTCTGCAGTGCTGCCGGGTCCGCGATCAGGGTGCAGATGCACTTTGCCAGTGAATCCACGTGGCCTGCACGGTAGACGATGGCATTGAGGCCCGGGCGGGCCGTGTCCGTCTCGCCGATGCAGCCGACCTTATCGCTGACGATCACCGGCAACCCGACCATGGCCGACTCCGTGATCGTGAGCGGGTGAGGGTCCATTTCCGCGGGGTGAACCAGCACATCGGCGGCCGCATACGTGGCCGGCAGCTCACGTTGATTCACGAATCCGAGGAGTCTGCATCGCCCGGCCGGGAGGTTCTTCATTTCCATCTCAATGGCAGGCCGGAGCTCACCGTCACCCGCAAAAACGGCGACAACCGGTCGTTTCAGATCCGCGAAGCGTGAAATCCCGCCGATCGCGAAAAGAAGATCGAAGGGACGTTTGCGCGGGATGAGTTTTCCGACGAACAGCGCTACAAAATCGCCGTCCCCGACCTCCCATCTTAGCCGGGTCGCTGCCCGCAATGCCGCCCTCCCCTTCCGTGCCGATAGGAACTCCGCTTCCGCCGTGGGATAGGCGCTGCGGAAGAGCTTCTCCCGTGGGACGCCATAGTGCCGCAGATAGGATTCGTTATTGTCGCCGATCGTCAGGAAGCCGTTCACGCTCCGGAGCAGGCGGGGCAGGACCAGCCGCTTTACGAGACGTCTCCACCAGCCGCGCGGATGAACGAGTTCGCTGTCCGAGAACATGGCCACGGGAACCCGGGCCCGATTCCCCCACCGCAGGGCGCGCAGCATCACGGACCTGTTATAGCCGAAGATGATGAGGAAATCCGGCTTGAACCCTGCCAGGTGCGCGGCCAGCTCCGGGCAGTCGTTCGCCCGGAACCCGTTTTGCAAAGGCGTTTCCGCGCCCGGCAGAAACTCCGATTCGTATCCACTCAACAGGTCGCTGTCCCAGGCGTAGTCCACGCCGAATCCCGGGTCGTGGAAGCTATCCAGGCCGGACCTGGAGCAGTAGAAGACCTTGATTCGGACTCCCGGCTCCTGGGCCAGCCGCCTGTAGAGCGGCGCGAAGTGCTGAATCACGTGCGTGCTGACAACGGCAATGGCGACGGAATCACTCATGCCTATGGCGCGCCGTCACCCACGAAATTCCAGGAACCAGTTCAGGAGGCTGAGCCCGAGGGGGCCACGCGGGGGCGGCAGGTCTGGCGCAACGCTGACGATTCACAAGCGCCCACTCTAGGTCATCAGATCGGGAGCATCAAGCGCGACCCATGGAGGGCTGCCTCGAATCAGGCAAGTTCAGGGATCGCTGAAAAAGCCGATGAAGCGCCGGCAGAATTCCGGATAGAGGAACTTCTCCTCCACATGAGCCCTTCCGTTCTCGCCCAGGGCGCGAGCCTGCCCGGAATCCTTCAGCAGCCCGATGATGCGCTTCGCGAGAAGATCGACGTTGTGGTGATTCACCAGGAAGCCGGTCTTTCCATCGACGATGACCTCGCGTGAGCCGGCGTGATCGCCGCCGATGACGGGTTTCCGGTAATAGCCGGCCTCGATGAAGACTATCCCGAAGCCTTCCCTCCGGCTTGGCAGGACGAAGACCGTGCAGCGTCGATACCACGAATCGAGTTCCGCTTCGCTTACACGACCGGCGAAGGTCACCGTCGCCGAAAGTCCGAGGTCGCGCACTTTTTGCTCAAGCCGGGCACTGTCCTCCCCGGAGCCCACGAGGACGTAACGGGCGTTCGGCACTTCGCGCCTCACCTGCAGCATCGCCTCGAGGACCTTGTCCACGCCCTTATAGCGTTCCGACGACGCGAGCCGGGTTACCGTCAGCACGATGGGCGCCTGGGGGACTTCGGCACCGCCAGGGGCGGAGTCCCTTTGTGCCTGCCACAGCGGATCGAGCGCGCAGGGAAGCAGCTTGATCCTGTCGACGTCGATCCGGTTGGATCGGGCGCACACGTGACGCGTGAAGTCGCTGATGGACAAAATCAGGTTGGCCCTATTCAGGGCGCGCCGCTTCATGCACGGCAGACGCCTCCAGGCGTCGATTCCGTAGATGAAGAGCCACTGCTGCGCGCGGGAGATGGCGCGGATCGCAAGGGCGAGCGGGCCGAAATTCACGTGACCTACCATGACGTGGGTCACGCCGCGCACCGCGGCCGCCAGCGCGCGCCCGACGAACGCGGGGCGCGAGCCGTGCAGGGAGCGATACGAGAGCTTCGGGGAAGTCACGTAACGGGAATCGGCGACCTCCGCCCGGTCGTTCAGGCTCAGGACATGCGCCTCCGCTCCGCGATCGACGCATAGCTTGTCGACGCACTTGATGAGAAGGCGGTTGTACATCTCGATCCCCCCGGCCGGGCTGAACGCGCCGGGCAGGAGCATCAGAATCCGGTGCTGAGCGCCACGTTCATCCACGCGCGGCCGTGACCATCATGGCCAGCAGGCTCTCGAAATTCGTTTTCGCCTCCCACCCCAGCAGCTGCCGCGCACGAGTGGGGTTCGCCAGAAGCCGCGTGGGCTGGCCTGGACGCTTCAGAGATTCATCCACACGCACGAAGGTCCGGTAGTCGAGACCGACCAGCTCGAAAGCGACCCTGCAGAGTTCCCGCACGGTGTGCGGCACCCCTGTACCAATTACAAGATCGTGCGGCTCCTTCGCCTGGAGCATCAACCACATGGCCTCCACGAAATCGCCCGAGAAGCCCCAATCGCGCGTGACGTCCAGGTCGCCCAGCACCAGTTCGCGCTCGCGGCCAGCCTTTATCGCGCACGCGGCCCGCACGACTTTGCTCGTCACAAAGCTCGGCGGGCGCCGCGGCGATTCGTGGTTGTAAACGATTCCTGAGACGCAAAAGAGCCCGTAGTGCTCGCGATAGAGCTTTACCATCTGGTGAGTGAAGAGCTTCGCGGCGGCGTACGGGTTGGCCGGCGAAAATGGAGTTTCCTCGACCTGCGGCGAGACCTCGGTGGTTCCGAAGAGCTCGCTCGAAGACGACTGGTACAGGCGCGCCACCGGATGAACCGTGCGGACGGTCTCAAGAAGGTGAATGAGCGGCCAGCTCGTGATCCGGATCGCCTCAGCCGGATCTTCCCACGAGGAGGGGACAAACGAGTGGCCCGCGAGGTTGTAGATTTCGTCCGGGCGAAATGTCGAGACCGCCTCATGGGTGGAAGCACGATCCAGAAGATTGACCTCGACAATTCGCACGCCCTTCGCGCGCAATTCGTCTCCGCGCGCGCCGAGAAGCGTTCCGGGGCGGCCGCAGCCCACTACCTCGTAGCCGTTCGACCGAAGGTACGCGGAGAGGTAGTGTCCGTCCTGCCCGCCAACACCCGTGATGAACGCCCGCTTCACTTCGGACTCCCCCGGGATGGAGCTTTCACAGTCGGCTGAAAGTAGCCGTGCCAACCCGAGTTCGCAACCGAAAGAGCCGACGGCCCGCGAAGTGCGCGGAAATCGCTTAACATCCGGTCGGTTCGGAATCGGGCGATTCTTCGCGGCTGTGTCCGCCCCACCCAGGAGCCACGCTCAACACGCCATGTGCGGAATCGCGGGGATCGCAGGCCCGGGAGCTTCGGCGCAATCCGCAAGCGTCGCTGCCCTGAGCGCGCAGATGGCTCACCGGGGCCCCGACGGCGTGGGATCCTGGGAGTCGCCGTCGGGGCGGTGCGTTCTGGGCCACCGGCGACTTGCCGTGATCGATTGCTCATCGGCGTCGGCGCAGCCGATGGTTTCGGCGGACGGGCGGCGCGCGCTGGCCTACAACGGAGAGTTGTACAATTTTCGCGAATTGCGCGAAGAACTCCGCGCGGGTGGCGTCGCGTTCCAGACCGCCGGGGATGCGGAAGTTGTGCTGGAAGCACTGACGAAGTGGGGCGCCGCGGCGCTTCCCCGCTTCAACGGGATGTTCGCTCTCGCGTTGTGGGATGAGGACGCGGGGCGGCTACTGCTCGCAAGGGACAGGTTCGGTCAAAAGCCGCTGTACCTCGTGAAGCACGGAGGAGAGATCGCGTTCGCATCCGAATTGCGAGCGCTGCTGGAGGCGGGGGTCGCTGATCGTCGAATCGACGCGGAAGCGCTGGCCGGGTTCCTTCTCTACGGGTCCGTTCCCGGGCCGGGAACGATCGTGCAGGGCGTCGAGCTACTCGGGGCGGGTACGGCGCTGAGCTGGTCCGCGGGAAGCGTGACGCCGTCGCGATACGTACCCGCCCGGTCCCGCGAGCGGCGAGAGCTGTCCGCGGACGCGCTTCGGGAGGAGCTCCGCCAGGCGGTCACCCGGCATCTCATCAGCGACGTACCGACCGGCGTGTTTCTCTCAGGAGGGCTGGACTCCGCTTCGATCGCCGTGCTCGCTGCGTGCTCCTCCGTCGTTCCGGTGCAGACATTAACGCTGTCGTTCCCCGATGTGCCGGCGCAGGACGAAGCGCGGGAAGCCCGTGAGACTGCGGCGCACGTGGGGACGCACCACACAGAAATCGCGGTCTCCGCGGATGCGATCCGTGGCGGGCTCGAGGAGGCGATCCGCTCGCTCGACCAGCCTTCGGGAGACGGCCTGAATACATGGCTCGTGGCGCGCGCGGCGAAATCGGCGGGTCTGACCGTGGCGCTGTCGGGCATCGGCGCCGACGAACTTTTCGGCGGCTACACCACATTCGTTGACGTCCCACGCATGGCCCGTCTCCGCAGTGTCGCGGGACCTGCATCGGGTTTCATCGCGGGCGCCGCTTCCATGGTCCGGGCCGCGGACCCGCGCCGCATCTCGCGGATCTCGGACTTCATGGGCGCGCCGTCCGGTCTCCTCCCGGCGTACCTCGCGCGGCGCCGCATGCGGTCAAGCGCCCAGGTCCGAGACCTGGCGCCGGGGTTGGGCGGAAAGGGCTGGATGCAGGGGATCTCCGAGGCGAGGCGGGCAGGGCTCGATGCCGCAATCCGCGGGTGCGCCCCTGAGGACGCAGTCGCACTGCTGGAGCTGGACCTTTACATGGGCGACACGCTCCTCCGCGACGCCGATTGCATGGGCATGGCGCACTCGCTCGAGATTCGCGCCCCTTTCCTCGACGGGCCGCTCGCTGACGCAGTACTTGGCCTCGACGCGAGGCGCCGTCGACCAGTCCCGGTCCCGAAGCCTCTGCTGCTCGAAGCAGTCGGGCCGCTTCTCCCTCCCGGGCTGAAGAGTCGGCCCAAGCGCGGATTCACGCTCCCGCTGGCGACGTGGATGAGGGGGCTGCTGCGCAAGGAAGTCGCGGACGGCCTGGAGCGGCTGGACGTGCAGGGATCGCCGATCTCGATGCCGGCCGTGCGCGCTCTCTGGAAGGACTTCCTGGATCGCACCGATGCTGTCGGCTGGTATCTGCCGTGGACGCTTTACGTACTGGGGCATTACCTCGCCGCCAACCGGCTGAGATTTGCATGAACGTTCTCTGGACCATTCACGACCTCGCCCCCGAGTCGGGCGGCCCTTCGACGACCGCGCCGGCGGCCTGCGAATCGCTGGCGCGGCTCGGTCATCGCGTAGAGCTGGTGTGCGGGGCGCCGCGGCGAGGTGGCCGGGCGCCGCTTCTCCCCGCCGCCTCACTCGTTGTGTCGACGGTCGTGCGCGGAGGCCTGCTGGGCGGCTCGGCATTTGGGAAAGCGATCGAGGCGCGCGCGTCGGCGATGTCGGCGGAAGTGCTGCACGACAACGGGATCTGGGCCGCGTGCAACCACGCGGCGGCGCTTGCGGCACGGAAGCTGAAGATCCCGCGCCTGGTGTCGGTCCGGGGCATGCTGCGGCCGTGGGCGCTGGAGCGGAAGCGCCTGAAAAAGAAAGTGGCTTGGCTCGCTTACCAGCGGCTGGACCTGGCCACCGCACGGTGCCTGGTGGCGACATCGGCCGACGAGGCCGCGGAGCTTCGCGACCTCAAGATCGGTGTCCCCATCGCGACAATCCCCCACGGCGTCGCCGAACGCCCCGAACGCCTACCGCGGCCTGCG
>WSZJ01000296.1 GCA_009773755.1 Planctomycetota bacterium
GATCGCTTGCTGCGTCAGTCCTTTGCGCTTCAGCCCGACGGTGTTCACGCACTTGACCCGCGACGGATGCCCCTCGACGGTCATGTACGGCGGCACGTCGTGCACGACGCGCGTCAGCCCGCCCACGAACGACCGCTCGCCGATCGTGGAAAAATGGTGCACCGCCGCGAGCCCGCCGAAGTTCGCCTCGCGTTCAACTTTGGTGTGCCCGCCGAGCTGAACGCCGTTGGCCATGATGATTCCGTCTTCAAGCACGCAGTCGTGCGCGATATGGCAGTACGCCATGATCATGTTGCTCGACCCCACCACCGTCGACCGGTCGCCCTTCATCGTCCCGCAGTTGATGGTGACGTATTCACGGAAGAGGTTCTTGTTGCCGATCTTGACGAAGACTTCCTCGTCCTTGTAGCCGAGATCCTGGGGGGCGGTGCCGAAGACGCAGAACGGGTAGACCTGGTTCTGCTCGCCCAGTTCCGTCGTCCCCTGCAGGACGACGTTGTTGTGAAGGCGCGATCCGCGCCCTATCTTCACCTTGGGCCCGATGATGCAAAACGGCCCGATTTCGACGTCATCCGCGATTTTCGCTTCGGGATGAACCAGTGCGCTGCCGTGAACTCTGGACCCGCCCATCAATGGGCGCCTCCAAGGTGACGCCCGCAAGGGGCGCAGTGCGCCGAATGGTCGGCGCGCCGAGCAGGCCGCCAAGTGCGGCCCGGTCTCTGCCTTGATTCCCCCCCGAACTACGTTCAAGGGAGACGGGAATCTACGGGCGGGGGGCGATTAATGCAAGGGGGTAGTTGGTAGGGGGTAGTGGGTAGGAGGGTCGAGCGGACGTTCATTCTTGTCGGGCGCGGCGCAGTCGGCCAAACTTGAGGCTAACAGTCCAGCTGCCTGGGGACCGTGATCCGGGGGCCGTTCCTGCGCACTACCCCCTACCGACTACCCCCTGCCCGCGCGGCGCTGAAAACTCCTCCCCCACCTCAGGCTCTCTACTCCTCATTCTCCACGATCATGAACTTCATCTGCGCTTCAGAAACCATCTGCCCATCCACCGAGCACTTCGTGTACACGTGCGCCGTCCGCGCCTTGATCTTCAGCGCTTCCGCCTCGATCCGGAGCTGGTCGCCGGGGACGACGGTCTTGCGCAGCTTGCACTGGTCGATCGAGAGCAGCACAGCCAGCTTCTGCTGGTTTTCCGCTTTGCGCATGAGAAGTGCGCCCGCCAGCTGCGCCATCGCTTCGATCTGCAGCACGCCCGGCATGATCGGCTGCCCGGGGAAATGCCCCTGGAAGAACGGCTCGTTGTACGTCACGTTCTTGATCCCGACCGCGCGACGGTAACTGTCGAGCTCGATGACCTTGTCGATCAGCAGGAACGGGAACCGGTGCGGCAGGATCTTGAGGATTTCGCGCACGTCGAGCATCGTCCCGGAAGACTTCTTGGGAAGCGGCGCGAGCCCTTCCATCTGCCGTTTGATTTCCTGCACGAGCTTGTGGTTGATCGCGTGCCCCGAGCGGACGGCGATCACGTGCAGCTTGAGGTACGACCCGGCGAGGTACAGGTCGCCGACGATGTCGAGGATCTTGTGGCGGACCATTTCGTCGGGGAACCGCAGGGTGTTGTCGCGCACTCCTCGGCTGTCGAGGATGAGCGTGTTCTGCGTCGTGCAGCCCTTCCCGAACCCCTGCTTGAGCAGTTCCTCGACTTCCGTCGAGAGGCACCACGTCCGCGCCGGCGCGATTTCGCGCGCGAACGTATCCGGCGTGACGGCGAGGGTGTAGTGCTGGGCGTGGAAGGGGAGGTTTTCGTGATTGAGCGTGTAGGAAATGGTCAGCCCTTCGTTCGAGGGCAGGGCGACGATGCTCTGCTCGCCCTCGCGGATTGTGATGGGTTCCTTGAGCGCGTAGTAGCCCTTCGGCTTGTCCTGGTCGACGATTCCGGCGGTCGACAGGGCGTCGCAGAAGGGGGCGCTGGAGCCGTCGCCGCCCGGGACTTCGATGCCGTTGATTTCGACCTCGAGGTTGTCGATGGAGAGGCCTCCCGCGGCTGCGAGCAGGTGCTCGACGGTCTCGATTTCAGCGCCGTCCAGCGCGACCGACGTGCGGCGCGGCTTGATGGTCGCGGTCGAGGAGTTTGCGGGGATGCGCGGCCGGCCGGGAAGGTCGACGCGCGTGAAGCTGACGCCCGTGTCGACGGGCGCGGGGAGCATGCGGACGCGGGTCCGCATCCCCGAGAAGAGCCCGATTCCTTCGAGCTCCGCCGGACGGCTGATCGTTCTCTGGAGTCTCATCCTTCCTCCTCTGGCTTCCGCCCCCCACCGGGCGCGGCGTACCGGGACTGATTCCCTGGCGACAAAAGATCGTCCGGGACCGGGACAGTGCTCTTGGAGGCCATCGGCTGCGGGTCCGCGCGAGCTCCTCGCTTCTCCACATCGTGGAGCCGGGAGCCGGGCAGGCGACGCCACGCGGCGCCTTGACCCGCAAGCACCTGTCGTTTGACAGGGAGATCTTATTGAAGAGCGGGGGTCAAGTCAAGGCCGGACGGAACTGCGGGAGCGCGGGCGGGCGGG
>WSZJ01000297.1 GCA_009773755.1 Planctomycetota bacterium
GCCCCCGCGCCGCGGCAGCGCGCCGCTAAGCCACTCATCTGCGCCCGCGCCGGTCAGCACGACGCGGAAGCCGCGCTCGCGGGCGAGGCGCCGGATGGGCAGCGCGATCGCCGAATTCGGGTAGCCGGGGAAGTCGAGCGAGCGCGTCGCGCTGGCCTCGAACAGGCCGGGAGGGCAGGAAGCGCCCTCGACGATGATCGGGGTGATCCCCCACATCTTCGCCACTTCATTAATGTAGGAGCTTTCGTCGCACTTCCGCCCCGGGAACGCCAGCGAGAACGCCTCGAACCCCTTCCGGTCCGCCGCGCCTTCCTTATAGAGCGACTGCGCCATCCCGACGATCGAGCTGGAGTCGAGCCCGCCGCTCAGGTCGGCCGCGACGGGACCGGAGCTGCGCAGGCGGCAGAGGACGGCGTCGCGAAAGATCTGGCGGAAGCGGTCGCTGCGTTCGGAATCAGTCGGGAGTCGGGAGTCGGGAGACTGGGGGGAGCAGGCCTTCGTCCGGACGCCCGACTCGTCGGCGACGAGGACGTGCGACGGCGGCAGGCGCAGGACTCCGCGCCAGAGCGTCTCCACGCGGCTGGTCACCGCGTTGGCCAGGAACTCGCCGACCATGCCTTCGTTCGGTTCGCGCGGCAGCTCCGGGTCTCCGAAGAGCGCGCCGGGCTCCGACGCGAAGACGAGGCGGCCCTTCAGGACGGCGTACGCGAACGGCCGCGTGCCGATCCAGTCGCGCGCGCAGAGCAGGCGGCGTTTGCCGGCGTCCCAGCAGGCGAACGCGAAATCGCCGAGGAGCCGTCCGGGGGCGTCCTCGTCCCACTTCTCGCACGCCCGCAGCGCGAGTTCGGCGTCGCCGTCGCCGGCCGGGCTGAGCGCTTTGCGGAGTTCGTCGCGGTTGTCGAGGCGCCCGTGGAAGACGATCGCGCGGGTTCCCTGCACGAACGGCTGCCGCTCGCGCGCGGCCTCGGGCGTCGTGTGCATCGCCTGGAAGCCGAGCGCGACCGGGCCGCCGGTCCAGGTCGAGCAGCCGTCGGGGCCGCGGTGCGCGAGGCGGGCGAGGACGGCGCCGAGGGGCTCGGAGGCGGCGGGTCGGCCGTCGAGGTGGAAGACGCCGGCGAGGCCGCTCATGAGGGGAAGGAGGGATCGGGGACGCGAGGCATCAGGTTCGGATTCTACCGGTGCTGCGCGGCGCTTCGCGGAACTGAACTGAATCAAATTCTTTAATTAATGGCTTCGAGCGTGCCGGGGAGGCCGACTTCATCGCGAACCCCACACTTCGCCCGGCTGGATAGGGCGACCACGGTTGACAACTGTCAACCGAATTTCTAGTATACAAACGTCAACCCGACACACAGGCGGCAAATTCGATTTAAAGGACCTCTGGGGATGAAGTCCTACACGTTGCTCAACGGCTTAAAGCTCGATCTTCGCGACCTTTCGCGGAAGGACCACTCATTTCTGCGGGACCTGCGCCGAATGGTGGAACGGGACATCGACTACTTCGAAATCGTCAGGATGGCCGTGGGACACGGTTCTCCAGCCCTGCGAGGCAGACAGACCATTGATCCGAGAACTGCGGCGCAGCCGATCTACCTGGTGGCGGAAGACATCGCCGATCGTGCCGGAATGGCGCAGGGACTGGTCCTGGCGCCTGAATTCGAGCACCTGGCCTCCCAGTTCCCTGCCGACTGTTCAAATATCAGCGCCCTGCAGGCGGCGGACCTCATCGGCATCTCGCGAGCTGCCGTGCACAAGGCTGTTCATGCCGGGAAGATTCAGGCGCTGCGCATCGGCAATGTCACCGTGATCAACAGGAAATCCGCCGACAAATACAGGCGGAATCGGGAAGCGGTCGCGAAGGCACGAGTGTCGAGCGGGAAAGCGCGAACGGCTCAGGGATAGGCCGGCCCAGAGCGCGAAGGTTCAATCCTTCCCCTCCAGCTGCGCGAACTCTTCCCGCATCCCCGCCCGCTCCCCAACCGCCTCCCCGCCGACCTCCACCCAGGCGTGCGCTTCGATCCCTTTGCCGGCCTTGCGGGCGCCGAAGCGGATGCGGCTGTCGATGCCGAGGCGGCGCAGGAGGGCGAAGAGCACGAGGGAGCGGGGGACGCAGGTGGCTCGCGGAAGCGACCGGCGCGCGACACCCATGGTGACGCGGGCGGCTTCGCGGGCGCGGGCGAGAGCCTCGTCGCCTTTCGGCCCCGCCTTCCGGAGCGGCGCAAGCGCGGAGAGCATCGACTTCACTTTCCCGAACCCGAACACGCGCAGCGCGGGGACGACGACGGCCTGAAGCGCCGCGGCCTTGGCGGCGAGGGTGCGTTCGCGGGGGGAGAGGTCGCGGAGGCGGGTCATGAAGCGTGGATTCTACTCGGCAGGGAACGCGACCGGGGTGGCCCCTTCGGGTGCATGACCGGTATTGCAGGTCCGCTCGGGAGGCCGCCTCGGTCGCGAGAAACGGCAAAGGCAAGCGGGAAACGGCAAAGATGGGATGAGAAGGCCGGCCTCCGTTCGCGGTGTACCGTGAGGTCACCAGTTTTGAATCGGGCTCTAGGCCCAGAAACGGAGG
>WSZJ01000039.1 GCA_009773755.1 Planctomycetota bacterium
TGGCGCTGGATCTGGACGCGACGATCCCGGGGGCGAGGCGGTACCTGGCCGCCTGCCAGGTGACGAAGGCGGACCATCCCGAGCGCGGCGGCTTCGCGTTCGGCGCGCGGGCGGCGGAGCTGGCGGACGCGCCGCACACGGCCGAGATTTCAAGGACGGCGTGGGCGGCGGAGGCGCTGGGTGCGTTTCCGGGCGCGCCGGCGGCGCTCGATTTCGTCTCGAGGTGCCAGGCGGCAGACGGAGGTTTTTATTTCACACCAGGCGGCGACGGCAACAAGGCCGGCCCGGGTCGGAGCTACGGAAGCGCGACGTGCGACGGTATCCGCGCGCTGAGGTGGTTCGGGGCCGCGGCGGACGACGAGCGGGTGAAGCGCGGACTGGCGTGGCTTGCGGCGCACGAGGCGTACGACCGCAATCCGGGATTCACAGGCGAGGGCAGGCACTGGGAGACGGGAATCTTCTTCTATTACCTCGGCGCGCTCGCGGGCGTGCGTTCCGACCTCGGCGGGCCGGACGGATGGAGAGAGCGGCTGGCGGCGGAAGTGCTGAAACGACAGAGGGAGGACGGTTCGTTCAGGAACGACGACTCGACGATGCGTGAGGACGACCCGCTGATCGCGACGGCGCTCGCGCTGGAGGCGATGGTGAAGTGCCGGTAAGCGGCATCGTGCCATCCCGTCGCGACAGGACCGTCGAGGGTCGCGGATGAAAAAGGGTGAAAACGGATAGGACTTCAGACTTTTTTCGCCTCGTTCCACAGCGCGTCCATTTCCTCCAGCGTCGCCGTCTCCGGCTGCTTCCCCTTCTCCCGCAGCTTCGCCTCGACATACCGGAACCGCTTCAGGAACTTCTCATTCGTCCGCCGCAGTGCGCCCTCGGGATCGACGCTCATCCGCCTCGCGACATTCGCCAGCGTGAACAGGATGTCGCCGAGCTCGTCCTCGACGCGCCCCGACTCGCCGCTCTTTGCCGCTTCCTTGAACTCGCCGACTTCCTCGTCGAGTTTCGCGAGCACGCCGGCGAGGTCGGGCCACTCGAAGCCGACGCGAGCGGCTTTTGAGGACAGCCTGAACGCCTTTGCCAGGGCCGGAAGCCCGTCGGGAATGCCGTCGAGGACGCTCGCCTTCTTTTTTTCGCGCTCCAGAGATTTCAGGCGCTCCCAGTTGCGGAGGGCTTCCTCCGGCGAAGCGACCCTTTCGTTTCCGAAGACCCAGGGGTGGCGGCGCGTGAGTTTGTCGGCGATGCCGTCGATGACGCCGGAGAGGTCGAAGTCGCCCGTTTTCCGGAACAGTTCGGAGAGAAACACGATCTGGTAGAGGAGGTCGCCGAGCTCTTCCTTGAGGTTCGGGGCGTCGCGGGCGTCGAGCGCCGCGAGGGCCTCGTGGGTTTCCTCGAGGAGGAACGCGCGCAGGGTGTCGGCGGTCTGCGCGCGGTCCCAGGGGCAACCTCCCTCGCCGAGGAGGGACCGCATCACCTGGACGAGGCGGGTGAGGGATGCGGCGGGGTCGGGGGTGGGCATCGTTTGAGACCGTCGGGAGACGGGAGTCGGGAGCAAGGGCGAGGACGGTCGACGGCGGCTACTTTACTATCCGGACCCGCTTGCACCCGATCGCGTCCTTTTTCGCGTCGCTCGCGTACACCTTCACGAGGTAATCTCCCTCGGGAATTCCTTCGGGGACCTTGAGCGTCACGGTGAATTCGCCGGCCTTCATCGCGAATTCCTGCCTCACCGCCACGGCCTCGTTCATCCTCTTCCAGTTCCGCTTCATCGCTTCTTCAGCGCCCTCCGCCTTCGGGTCGACTTTCTCCACCGGCTCGATCGATTTCAGCCGCTCCGCTTCGAACGTCACGACGGCCGTGCCGTCGCCGAGTTCGCCGCTCCCTGTCACCTCGATGGTTGCGCCCGGCGCCGCCTCCTTCGCGCACTCCACCTTCAACCTGCCTGGCCACGGGATGCGCGTCGCGGGGTCGCCGAAGAGGTTATAGGCCATCGATCCGTCGAGCCGGTAGCGCGCCTGCGCGTCGAGGCCGCCGACCGCTCCGGCGGCCATCCCGTCGATGAACGCCCGCATCGCGTCGCCGTCCGGGGGCTTGAGGCAGCGGCGCTTCGCGGCCATCACGCCCTGGCCGATCGTCGGCGCGCGCTTCGCAAACATCACGGTCATGAGTTCCTTGGCGAAGATGATGTCGGCGTAGGGATGGGAGATGGCCGAAGAGCCGATCGCCGCGACCGGGCCGCCGGGGTTGCGAACGAGCGCTTCGCAGAGGCAGTCTTCCTTTTCGTCGAAGGACCCGGTGAGGCAGGCGAAGAGGAACGCCATGGGGAGGCCGCTTTTCGCGTCGAAGTTTTTCGCGAGCGCGACGTCGAGGATCGGGTAGCGCTTGCCTTCCCATTTCAGCGACTGGAGGCCGTGCTCCCAGCCGTGGCCGCTGTAGGCGAAGACCATGCAGCCGTCGTTGACGCGCTGCGTCAAAAAGGCGTTGTACTCGCGCGGAGGATAGGTAAACGGCAGGTCGAGCTCGAGCGTCGACTGCACCCGGAACGCGTACGAGTCCGGGACGAGATCCCCCGCGATCTTCATCCCACCCGACTTCAGCATGTTGTCCATCCCCTGCCCGAACCCCGCCGTCCCCAGCACCAGGTGCACCCGCCGCCGCCACTCGCCGGGCGTCGAGTCCTCGAAGCGCTTCACCTTCGCCAGAAGCGCCCCCGCTTCCTCCGGTGTCCGCGCCGGCCATCGTCCGATCGCGAGGTCGGGAAGCTCGTCGTCGTCGACGCGCGCGTACCAGCCGTCGGTCGCGGTCCAGCCCGCGCCGAGCGCGTCGCCCGCGCCGGCGGGGATGCCGGAAGCGGTTCCGCGTTCCGCGTCGCCGGCCAGCAGGACGAACTTCAGCTTCGGCTCGGGCCACGCCGTCGCGGCATGCTGAAGGAAGCGGCGGATCGCGTCGTGCGCCGGAAGGTCGCCGCCGCCGGCCGCGATCGCTTGCTCGACGGAGAAGAAGGCAGCCGACAGCCCCTGCTCGCGGCGCCGGTCGACCAGCGGCGCAAGCGCTTCACCGAACGCCGCCGGCGCGAGGACGAGCCACTCGACGCCTTTCTCGGGATCGCGCGCAGCATGGACGCGCGTCAGGCTCTTCGGACGGATCAGCGCTCCAGCGGAAGCCGCGAGCACCGGACCGTCAATGGCCAGCGCTCCGCCGGGGTCGAGAACCCGCGCGCGCTTCCCCATCGAGAACACCACGTCGAGCCGGCCGCCTTTGAGGTCGCGCAGTTCGACGGCGAGGGAGCGCTCGCCGATCCAGGACGCCTGCTCCGGCCCGGCAATTCGGGGCCCGTCGATTTCGATCCAGTCGAGGTAGAGCGGTCCCTGCCCCATCGGCCCGCTGGCGATGACGCGCGGCGAAGGGCCGTCCTCGGTGCGGAGCTCGAGCGTGCCGAACTCCGCCGTGTGGGCCGCGCCGCCGGTCCAGGTCGCGTCGGCGGCTTTCTTTCCGTCCCACCACAGCTCCACCGCATGCGGGGTTTTGGGCGTGCGCATCGGCTGGAAGCGGACGCTCACCTTCACGGTCTTGCGCCACTCACCCCACGGAATCTCGACCTTCGCTCCGTTCGCGACCGCCATCCAGAGCCACGCGCCGCCGCTCCCGTCGATCAGCCTCATCGACGCCGTCTCGAGCCGGTCGAAAATGAGGTCCTTCTCGATCCGCTCCACCGAGCGCGGCACGCGCGTCCGCGGCGCGTCCTGGGCCTCGGCTTTCACCTCGGCCGCCGCGCCGCCGTCACGCAGCAACCGCACGACCCCCGCGCGCGGCACCGGCAGGAGCAGCAGGTCGCCCTCGAGGCTCCACGGAAGAGCTTCTCCGTCCTGCGTGACGAGAAAGGTTTCGCCGCAGTCCGGCCAGTGCGATTTCAGATCCTTGAGCGGAATCGCGGCAACGCCAGGGCGGTCAAAGACCGCTTCGACCGGATCGGCAGGCTGGGCGAACACGGAAGTCGCGAGTGCGAACGCCAGCAGGAAGCTTTTCATTCCGCAGATGATACGGAAGCCGGACGCTCGCGTCAGCGCTTGATCGTGAGATTGTCGAACGTCGCGACCGACGTCCATCCTGCAAATCCGATCCGCCCGGCGTCCGCAGGCACGTCCGCTTCTCCCGTGTACGTCCCGTCGATCCAGACCTTCACGTGCGAGCCGTCGATTTCGAGCTTCGCATGCACCGCGTTGCCCACCGCCGTCGGCACGGGCCAGGTGGCGACCGCGCGGTTCGTCCAGTCGGGATTCGCGTAGAGCCCGCAGGTCCCCGGCATGAGCCAGAGCGCCGCGGCGTTGGTGGCGTCCTCGGTGTGAAACAGGATCGCAACCCAGCTGTCGCACTTCACGTCGACTTCGAGCGTGAAGCGGCCGCTGAACGTGGGGGCGAGGAGGATCATGTCCGAGGTCTGCGCGGGTTCGACTTTGAGGACGCCGTCGGCGACGGTCCACGCGCTCTTTCCGAATGGAATCAGGCCGCGCAGCGCGCCGTCGGCGAAATCCATCGACACGTCCTTGCCGGGGCGGCGGAAGCGCGCCGACTTGAGGTCGGCGGCCGGGATCTTGAGCACGCCATACCCGGTGTCGATTTCGTAGTCCGGCGAGTCCGTCGTCCACCCCTCGACAATGCCTTCCGACATGACGAGCCGGTCCGCCTCTTCCTTTTTCACCACGCCGATCGTCAGCGACCAGACGTCGTCGAACGAAGCCGTCCTCGACCCGCCTTTCACTTTGAGCGTCACTTCGCGCGGCGCCTTCAGCGTCCCCTTGATGACGGAGCCGTTCTGAAGTCTCAGCTCGCAGATTTCGGCGACCGGTTTGGGCCCGGGTTCTTCGCTGAAGGAGCAGGCGGCCAGCACGGTCAGGGCGATGGCGAGTGCGAAGCGGGGCATCTGAAGACATCTCCGATACACGAGTTCCGTCTGAATCAGACGTCGGCCGCGCCAGAATGTTCCACTCCAGTTTTCGCAGTCCATCCTGAGCGAGCGAAGCGAGTCGAAGGGCCTTCGCCAGCCTCCGCAGCCTCCGCAGCCTTCGCCGGCCTCCGCAGCCTTCGCCAGCCCCCGCAGCCTTCGCCAGCCTCCTCAGCCTCCGCCAGCCTCCTCAGCCTCCGCCCGCCTCCACAGCCAATTTCTAATCCTCCCCCAACTCGCGTGTTAGACTTTCCCCGTACCTTCACCCGGAGACCGTCGTGGCCACCAAGGAAGAAGTCGAGCTCGCGGTCAAGGCCATCAAGTCCGGCTTCCTGACCAAGGAGCAGCTCGGCCCGGCGATGATGCGGCAGGACGCGCTGGCAAAGGCCGGGACGCCGGCGCGACTGTTCGCGATCCTCGTGGAACAGAAGGCCCTCACGCCGCAGCAGTACCAGCTTCTTGTCGCCGAAGTCGGCGGGCCCGCGACAAAATCGATGCCGGCCGATCCGGTCCCCGGATACAAGATCACCGGAAAGCTCGGCACCGGCGGCATGGCGATCGTCTACCGCGCCACCGACACGATGGAAGGAGACGAAGTCGCGCTCAAGGTCATGAAGCCCGCGCACATGGCCAATCCGCGCTTCGTCAACCAGTTCCACCGGGAAGCGGATCTGCTGGAGAAGTACGACCACCCTCATCTCGTAAAGGGCTACGCGCACGGCAAGGTGAACGGGATCGAGTATTTCGCGATGGAGATGGTGGACGGGCCGTCGATGCGCGAGATCGTCGAGAAAGAGGGGCCGGTCACCGAGGACCGCGCGCTCAAGTACACGATCCAGGTGGCGGAAGCGGTGCAGTACACGCACAAGATGGGAATCGTGCACCGGGACATCAAGCCGGAGAACATCCTGCTGAACCCCGAGGACGACGTGAAGCTGATCGACCTGGGGTTCGCGAAGCCGATCGGGTCGCAGGAAGAACCCGAGGGAACGACGAGCGGCACGCCGCAGTACATGTCGCCGGAACAGGCACAGGGGCAGGCGTCGATCGACGTGCGCAGCGACCTCTACTCCCTCGGCGCCACCCTCTACCACATGGTGCTCGGCGACGTCCCCTTCAAGGGCGGCGACAACATGGAAGTCATGGCCGCGCAGGTGCTGAACGACCTGCAGGCGAGCGAGACCAAGAGCGGCAAGATTTCCAAGATGATGCACTACTTCCTCGAGCGCGCGATGGCGAAGGACAAGGAAATCCGCTACCAGACGCCGAAGGAAATGATCGACGACATGAAAGCGCAGTGGGAAGGCATGAAGTCGCTCGAGTTCAATCCCGATTCCGTCGCCAAGCACAATCTCGACCCCGGCCGCGAAGCAAAGCCGCCCCCCCGGACACAGACACGCCCGCCGCCTCCAGGCAAGGGCAACACCTCGATCTCCGACCGCCTGCGCCGCAACAACCCCCCCTCGGGGCGCTTCGGCCGGCCATTCCGCAAGGACTAGCCCGCGTCATGCCCGATAAACCCCTCACCGAGCGCCGCGCGTTTGACGCGCGAATAGAGAATCCCTGGAACGAGCTGGCGCTCACCCAGGACACGGGTTTTTTCGGTTCGAGGCGCGGGAAGAAGCGGCTTGAGAAGCTGGTCGAGAGCGTGTCGAGCGCGCTGACGGCGGCGGGGATGGAGGCGCCGTGGTGGCCGGACACTGGAGGGGCGAAGCCGGCGGCGCACATCCGGATCGACCGGATGGGAGTGCTGAAGGACCTGAAGCACTATGCGGCGGAACTGGAAGGAACAGATGTGGCGGAGGTGATGAAAGGCAAGGGAGTGCCGACGGCGTTCCCGAATCTGCTGAGGCACCGCGAGAAGAACGCGTACTACTGGCCCGTGGATTTCGTGGAGCCGATGTGGATCAACGTGGACGGCGAAGAGTCGGTGCCGGTCGGCTCGAGCGGCGGGCTGCTGAAAGAACTGGATAAGGTGAACCAGATGCTGAAGGTGGAGAAGACGTTCCGGATGCAGAAGATGGTGGATTACATGGATGCGGATGAAAGGGAGATCGCGAAGATTGAGACCTATATGGATGTGAGCGGGAAGTTCTGGCTCAAGTTTGGATTTCTTGTGATGCGGAAGCTTGCGCAGAAAAGTGTTGAGACGAATCTGCCGATTGTGTTCGGATAACAAATTCATAATTTATAATTATAAATTATGAATTAAGACTTGGGAGTCACTTTTCCAATAGCTTCCTCCCCATCGCCTTCACCTCCAGCACCTTCAGCAATCGCCCAATCATCTCCTCCGCAACCGCCGCGGCTCCACTCCCTCCGCTGATCACGGTAATCCTTCCGCCGGCCATGGTCTCATGTCCGCCCGCGGTTCCCCTCTTCCCCACCACCCTCTGCGCAATCGCCCCCGCATTCAGCCCGCCTTCCGTCGTCCGCAGCGAGAAGACGACCTGCCCGTTGTGATACCCGCACACGATGCTCCAGTGCACATCCTCCAGCCGCAGCAGCATGTCCGCGATCTCCGGAATCATGTCCGGGTTGTGCACCGCCCCCACCGGACACGCCGCCACGTTCCCGTGCAGCTGCGTCGCCCCGATCGCCCGATGCCACACTTCGAAAAAATCCACCCCGATCCGCGCCCGCTCGATCCCGCTCACCATCTCCAGATCTGCAATCGGGAAAAGTTCCATGTACGCGTCCACGTCCGCCTTCGACGCTTCACGCCCCAGCTCCTGCGTCTCCGTCCGGATCGCGAAAAACATCAGCGTCGCCAGCGCCGGCGGTATCTCGACCTCCGCCTGCGTCAGGTACTCCACCACCATCGTGCACGTCGCCCCGTAGTTCGTCCGCACGTCCACGAACGGCACCGCCTTCGTCGCCTTCCTGATCCCGTGATGGTCGATCACCGCGTCGGGAACGCGGTCGTGCGGCAACGAGTTGTTCCCGCCCCGCGGCTGCGTGTCCACGAGCACCACGCGCGGATACTCCGAGAACTCGATCTGGTCCACATGCCGCAGCCGCAACTCGAGCCGCTCGATCAGCGCCTTGTTGGAAGCGCGCCCGATGACGCCGCCGTAAGCGACCGTCGCCTTGATCCCCGCCACCCGCTCAAACAGATGCCGCAACCCCCACGCGCTCGCAAAACAGTCCGGGTCCGGATTGTCGTGCATCAGGATCAGCACCGGCCCCGGCGACAGCGCATCCATCAGCTTGCGCAGGCGCGAGTCGGCGGTGCGGACGGGCAAGGTGGGGGCTCTCCGGGGGTGAAGCGAAATTCTATGCGCTGCGAGGGCAAGAAGGGAATAACAGGCTGCGCGAATGCGGAATCAACTCCCGCCCGGCGTTTCTGCGTGACCCCCTTTCGCGGTCGCGCTATCCTCGTTTCTTGATGTCCCTCAAACCCAGCTGGCTGAAAGTCAAGGCCCCCGGCGGCGAAATCCACGCGCGGCTGAAAAAGCTGCTGCGTGAAAACGACCTGCACACCGTCTGCGAAGAGGCGAATTGCCCGAACATCGGGGAGTGCTGGGGGAGCGGGACGGCGACGTTCATGCTGCTGGGGAAGGTGTGCACGCGGGGGTGCAAGTTCTGCAACGTGCAGAGGGGGAATCCCAGGGGCGTGCTGGACGAGGCGGAGCCGGAGAAGACGGCGGCGGCGATCGCTTCGCTCGGGCTGGAGTACATCGTGATGACGATGGTGAATCGCGACGATTTAGAGGACCAGGGGGCGGGGCACGTGGCGCGGACGATCCGGCTGATCAAACTGGCCGCGCCGGAGCTGCTGCTGGAAACGCTCGTCGGCGATTTCCGCGGCGACGCGTCGTGCGTCGAAACCGTCGTCCACTCCGCGCCGCACGTCTTCGCGCACAACATCGAAACCACCGAGCCGCTTCAGCGCCGCGTCCGCGACCCTCGCGCCGGGTACGCGCAGTCGCTGTTCGTGCTGGAACACGCGAAGTCGCTCGCGCCGGAACGCTTCACGAAGTCCTCGATCATGCTGGGTCTGGGGGAGACGGATGCGGACCTGGAAAAGTGTTTCCGCGACCTGCGCGGCGCGGGCGTCGATTTCCTGACGCTCGGCCAATACCTCCAGCCGTCGGCCGCGCACCTCCCCGTCGAAAAATTCGTCACGCCGATGGAGTTCGACGAGTGGCGCGACCGCGCGCTCGGGTTCGGTTTCAGGTACGTCGCCAGCGGGCCGCTGGTCCGCTCGAGCTACAAGGCCGGGGAGTTCTACCTGTCGAGCCTGATCCGCGAAGGCTCGGGAGAAACGAAATGACCACGGAGATGCTCCAGGTGATCCGCACCGACGGGACCGTTCACGGGAAACCCGAGCCGCCGCTTCCCGAAGAACTGCTGCGGCGCTTTTACCGGACGATGATCCAGGTCCGTGCGCTCGACGAAAAAGGGATGCTGCTTCAGCGCACCGGCCGCATCGGTTTCTACGTGCCGAGCGGGGGGCAGGAAGCGGCGCAGGTCGGGGCGGCGGCGGCGCTGGAGGCGCAGGACTGGATTTTCCCGACGTACCGGGACCCCGGGATGGCGATCTGGAAGGGCGCGAGCCTGACGGAGATGATCGCGCACGAGTTTGGATTCGCGACCGACCGCTGCAAGGGGCGGCAGATGCCGAACCACTACGCGTTCAAGGAGCTGAAGTACGTGTCGATCAGCTCACCGATCGCGACGCAGCTGCCGCAGGCGGAAGGGTGCGCGATGGCGATCAAGATCAAGGGGACGAACGAGATCGTGCTGGGCTGCATGGGCGACGGCGGGACGAGCGAGGGCGATTTCCACGTCGCGATGAACTTCGCGGGCGTCTTCAAGTCGCCGATCGTTTTCTACTGCCAGAACAACCAGTGGGCGATCAGCGTGCCGCTCAAAGGCCAGACGGCGAGCGAGTCGATCGCCATCAAGGCGAAGGCGTACGGATTCCCCGGCATCCAGTGCGACGGCAACGACGTGCTTGCGGTTTACAAGGCGGTCAAGGAAGCGGTCGACCGCGCGCGAAGCGGCGGCGGGCCGAGTTTCGTCGAAGCGCTGACGTACCGCATGGGCCCGCACAGCTCGAGCGACGATCCGAAGCGGTATCGCCCGGCGGCGGAGGAAGAAGAATGGCGGCGGAAGGATCCGATCGACCGCTTCAGGAAGTACCTGCAGAAGCAGGGGATCTGGACCGAGGCGTTTGAGAAGGAGACCTGGGACAAAGCGCGGGAAGCGGTGAACGAGGCGGTGAAGGAGGTCGAGAAGGCGGGGCCGCCCGCGGTGCACACGATGTTTGAAGAGGTGTACAAGGAGATGCCCGCGGAGTTGGCGGAGCAGCAGCGGGGGTTGATCGAGTATCTGAAGACGGGGGAGATCAAGGATTCGGGAGAGGCGTTTCCGCTCTAGTCCGTTCCTTTCCCTTTCCCGTTCCCTTTCCCGCGTGCGCGTCAGATCTGCCACGCGGGAAAGGGAACGGGAAAGGGAAAGGCGAACTGCGCTATTCAGGAGAAGACATGGCCACGCTGACGCTGCTGCAAGCAGTGAACGACTGCCTGAAGACCGAAATGCGACGCGACGCCAACGTCGTTGTCCTCGGCGAGGACGTCGGCAAGAACGGAGGCGTCTTCCGCGCCACCGAGGGCCTTCACGCCGAATTCGGCGCCGACCGCGTCATCGACACCCCGCTTGCCGAGTCCGGGATCATCGGCGCCGCGATCGGCATGGCGCTCTACGGACTGCGCCCGGTGCCCGAGATCCAGTTCATGGATTTCATCTACCCTGCCTTCGACCAGATCGTCAGCGAAGCCGCCAAGCTCCGCTACCGCTCCGGCGGCCAGTTCCCCTGCCCGATGGTCATCCGCACGCCCTACGGCGGCGGCATCAAGGGCGGCCACTACCACTCGCAATCCAGCGAGGCCTACTTCTGCCACACCCCCGGCCTCCAGGTCGTCATTCCTTCAACACCGTACGACACCAAGGGTCTTCTCGCGTCCTGCATCCGCGGCGAAGACCCGGTGCTGTTCCTGGAGCCGAAGCGCGTCTACCGCTCGGTCAAAGGCGAAGTCCCCGAGGGCGAATACACGGTCCCCGTCGGCAAGCTCGCAATCCCGCGCGCAGGCACGCAGGTGACGATCGTCGCCTGGGGTTCGATGACGCACATCGCGCTGGAAGCGGCGGAGAAGGCGCAGACCGAGAAGGGCATTTCGTGCGAAGTCCTCGACCTGCGCTCTCTGGTGCCGCTCGACAAGCCGGCGCTGCTGGAGAGCGTGAGGAAGACGGGAAGAGTCGTCGTGATCGGCGAGGCGCCCAGAACAGGCGGGTACGCCGGCGAGATCAGCGCGATCATCGCGGAAGAGGCGATCGACTCCATGGAGGCGCCGATCGTGCGCGTCACCGGGTTCGACACGCCGTTCCCGTACACGCTCGAACATGCGTACATGCCGAATGCAGGACGAGTGCTCAAGGCCATCGACACGGTCCTTAACTTCTAGTGGTGAGTCAGCAGTGATTTCGTGGGTTGCGTCCGAAGGGCGCAACCTGCGAAATCAAGCGTGTCGAACCACTAGTTCTTCCTGCCCCAGGTCGTTGTCTTATTCGTCTTCATTCTCCTTTGTTCGCGACCAGTCCTTGTTTTTCGAAAAACAAAGACTGGTCGCGAATAAAGGAGAATGGAAGCGAATAAGGCGAACCACGGGCAGGCAAGGCCCTCCTAAACAGGAACGGATACAGGAAACATGGACTTCAAGCTCCCCGACATCGGCGAAGGCATTCACGAAGGCGAAGTCGTCAAGTGGCTCGTGAAGGAAGGCGACGCCGTCAAGGAAGACCAGCCGATCGTGCAGGTCATGACCGACAAAGCTACGGTCGAGATTCCGGCGCCGACGTCAGGGCGGATCGGGAAGATCCACGCGGCGGAAGGCAAGACCGCGCTCGTGGGCAGCGTGCTGGTCTCAATCGAAACGGCAGGCGCGACCCCGGCGAAGGCAGTCTCCGCGGTTGCCGCCGCGTCCACGAAAGTGGCGCCGGCGAACGGTCCGGCGAAAGTCGGCACCGACACGATGATCGCCCGCGAAGTCGTCCGCGCGGCCGTCGAAGCCCAGGCCGCCGTCGTCGCGCCCGCCGCGCGCAAAGTGAACGGGAAAGTCCTCGCTGCGCCGGCGACGCGCAAGCTCGCCCGGGAAATGGGCGTCGAGATCGGCATCGTCGCCGGCTCCGGCCCGAACGGCCGCGTGACGAAGGACGATCTCAAGCGGTTCGTGACGGCTCCGACCAAGGTCATGCCCGCGACGCACGCGCCGACGGCGATCGCCGCTTCCGCCGGTGACGAGCGCGTCCCCCTCCGCGGCCTTCGCAAGATCATCGCCGAGGCCATGCACCGCTCGAAATCCACGGCCGCCCACTACACCTACGTCGAGGAAGTGGACGTCACCGAGCTCGTCAATTTCCGCAACTCGGCCAAGAAATTCGCCGAGCAGCGCGGCGCGCGGCTCACGTACCTTCCCTTCATCATCAAGGCCGTCGTCGCCGGGCTGAAGGAGTTCCCCTACGTCAACGCCTCGCTCGACGACGCGGCGGGCGAGATCGTGCTCAAAAAGTCCTACCACATCGGAGTGGCCGCCGCGACCGACGAGGGGCTGATGGTTCCGGTCGTGAAGGACTGCGACAAGAAAGGCATCCTCCAGATCGCCAAGGAGCTGGACGACCTCGCCAATCGCACACGCTCGAAGCGCGCCACGCGCGACGAACTGCGCGGGTCAACGTTCACGATCACCAGCCTCGGCTCGCTCGGCGGCCTCTTCGCCACCCCGATCATCAACTACCCGGAAGTCGCGATCATGGGAGTGCACAAGATCGTGAAGCGCCCCTGGTGCGTGGGCGACCAGATCGTGCCTCGCGACATCATGCTTCTCTCGCTCTCGCTCGACCACCGCGTCGTCGACGGCGCGGTCGGCGCGCAGTTCATGAACCGCGTCGTCGAGATCCTGCAGGATCCGAAGCTCCTGCTGCTCGAGTAGCGGATGGCCGTCATCGCGAAGCCCCCCGGAGCGACCGCGAAGCCGCCGGCCGGCGAGCCGCCGATGCTGCAGATTCTGCGCGAGGACGGGAGCATTGACTCGACTCTCGACCCTCGACTCCCGACAGAGGAACTGAAACTCCTCTACCGCGCCATGCTCCAGTTGCGGATCTTTGACACCCGGATGCTTCTCCTCCAGCGAAGCGGCCGCATCGGCTTCTACGGGACCGCGATGGGGCAGGAAGCGAGCACGATCGGGACGGCGTATCCGCTTCAGGACGAGGACTGGATCTTCCCCGCGCTGCGCGAGGGCGGAACGCTGGCGCTTCGCAAGTACCCGATCCGCCTGATGGTGGCACAGCTGATCGGGAACGAGATCGACGCGTGCAAGGGGCGGCAGATGCCGTGCCATTACACGGATCGGGACCGCAAGTACGTGGCGATGTCGAGCGTGATCGCGACGCAGTTCCCGCAGGCGGTGGGGGCGGCGATGGCGGCGAAGATCAAGGGCGACCAGGTCGTGGTGATGGGTTACATCGGCGACGGCGGGACGAGCGCGGCGGATTTCCATGCGGCGATGAATTTCGCGGGCGTCTTCAAGCCGCCGGTGGTGCTCGTGTGCCAGAACAACCAGTGGGCGATTTCGGTTCCCGTCTGCGCGCAGACGGCGAGCGAGACGATCGCGCAGAAGGCGGTCGCGTACGGGATGGAGGGGGTCCGCGTCGACGGGAACGACATCCTCGCGGTCGTCACTGCCTCGCGGAAGGCTATCGAGAAGGCGCGCGCCGGCGGCGGGCCGACGTTCATCGAGTGCGTCACGTACCGCAGGCTCGGCCATTCGTCCAGCGACGACCCCACCCGCTACCGCGACGCCGCCGAGGTCAAGGCCTGGGAAGAGAAGGATCCGATCGAGCGCTTCCGCAAGCACCTCGCAAATAAAAACATCTGGACCGACGCCTGGCAGAAACAGCTCGAGACCGGGATCAACGACGAGATCACCGCCGGCGTCCGAGAAGGCGAAGCCGCGGGCCCGCCGCCGCTCTCGACGATGTTCGACGATGTGTTTAAGGAAGTCCCGCCGGTCCTCGAGGAACAGCGGCAGGATCTGCTGCGGCAGGATGAGGCGAAGAAGGGGGATGGGGCGTTTCCGCTCTGACAAACGCCTTCGAGTATGAGTCGTTGAAAGATCACTGAACCATCTACGCCGCGTGGAATTCTAAAGATGGGACGAGTGACATTTTTTCATCTGCTTGTCTTGATGGGAATCATCTGCTCTGAAGCTGTCGCTTCGGCATTCACGGCAAGGCTACTCCAGCCTCTTATTGGCGAGATCGGAGCTCGCCTGTCATTTCTGCCGATCTGGTTGTTTCTCATGTGGATTTCGTATCGGGGGCTGCGCTTGGTCCTGCGACCTTCCGCGACCCCGGAGGGTGATCCTCAACCGGGAGGTTCCGACCCAGACTGATACAATGCGGTGGAGGAAACCTCAGACATGTCGAAGCGAATCATCACTGTTCCAGTCGACCTCCCGGTCGAGATCTACGACGACCTCGAGCGTCAGGCGGGTCGCGGCCGACGCCGTGTCGGCGCCTTGATCAGCAAGCGCGTTCAATCAGACCGGCGGATTGAGAAAGCCCTGAAGTCGGCGAGTAAAGGCCCGCCGCAAATCAGCGCGCGTCTCGAGAAAGTGCTGGGAATCTTCAAGGGAGGAGATCCGCGGGCAGGCGACAATGACAGGATTGACGCTGACCTCGTGCGCGAGGCGGAAATGGGCCTGCGTAGATCTCGACGCTGATGCTCCTCGATACCTCCGGGCTCCTGATCGCCTCGTAGGCCGCCGAGCATCGTCATGAAGAGGCGAAGTTGCAGCTGCGCTCGGCCCACCGGCTCCTCATCCACAATTACGTCATCGCGGAGTTCATTGCGCTCTGCACGGCTCGAGGCGCCTCGCGGCGGCTGGCGCTGGCGTTTCTCGACGGCCTGTTCTCGGATCACCGAATCGAAATGAGGTGGGTCGATCGCGAATTGCATTGTCGGGGCGTGGAGTTCCTGAGGAAGCGCCTCGACAAGAGCTACTCACTCACCGACGCTGTCAGTTTCATTCTGATGCGAAAGAGTCGAGTCCGGATCGCGCTGACTTCCGATGAGCATTTCGAGCAGGAGGGCTTCGTCCGGCTCCTGAAGCCCGGGTAGGTCACTATGCAGTGGCTCCTCATCGCCCTCTACGACAACCTCGTCGGCCGAACTTGAAAGAACACATCGTTGTCCGTCAGAATCCAAGCCCGAGAAACAGGATCAGCGCTTCGTCGATCTTCAGCTGCTCTTCCTCGCTGACGGCTCCGTAGAGCCTGGTAATCCTCCGCTTGTCAATGGAGCGCGCCTGATCCGCGAGAGCGCACGAGGATTTTCTGAGGCCTCCCGGCCGCGCGGCAAGACCCGGATACAGCCTTCCGCGCAGTCGTGTTCCGGTCACAGGAACGACGCGAACGACAGGGTAGCGCTGCTCTCCGGTAACGTCCGGGTTGCTGATGACCACGCACGGCCGCAGCCCGGATTGCTCATGGCCCGCCACGGGGTCCAACCGGACGAGCGCGACCGACCCCCGTTCGATTCTCATTTCTTCAACTTGATCCAGCCTTTGCCTCGGACCCACTTCACCGGCGTTCCTGCGTTGAGATCAACCAGGTCGGAAGCGCGGTCCGGCGGCAGGTTCGCGGCCCAGTCCTTCAGGCCGGCTTCCGCGAGAGCTCGCGAGCCTTTGAAGGGATGTCGAAGCGACTCCAGGAAACCGGCGCGACGGCGGCGGGCGAAGTCGCGCCGGACGAGGTCCGCGAGGTACCGGCTCCGATTGCTCTCGGACCTGTCGATGGCCTCAACGAGGTCAGCCGGCAGGGACGCCGTCACACGGATGAGTTTCATACGAAAAGTATGAACTACTTCCTCCGCGGCTTCAATCCTCTTCCCAGGCGCCGAGACTAGAATCAAGGCGTGCCCTGGCTCCTCCTCACCCTCACGCTCTTCGCCGGCTTCTTCGCGTTCGGCGCCTGGGTCGGCCTCCGCCGGGGCCGGGCCGCGCCGTGGTGCGTCGGCGCCGCGGTCGTCCTGATCTTCCTGCGCATCTTCTGGCGGCTCTACCCGCAGTTCGAGTACCCGCTTTTCCCCTTCGACTGGTACGTCGATGTGCGGCCCTGGTGGGTGTTCGCGCCGGCACAGTTCGCGGTGGGAGTGGGGGCGGCGAAGATGTCCACGAAGGGCGCGCGGGTGGGGGTGGCGATGCTGGGGCTGCTGCTGTGGGTGGTGTCGGGGCAGCGGATGGTCCTGTCGTACATGCTGCCGCAGGATGAAATGAAAGGGACTCCGGACGAGAAGGGGGTCGTGCGGCAGACGACGGACTACACCTGCGGCGCGGCGGCGGCGGCGACGGTGCTGACGCAGATGGGCGTGCGGGCGACGGAGCGGGAGATGGCGGCGCTTTGCGGGACGAACGCGTTCACGGGGACGGATGAATTCGGGGTGGCGAAGGGGCTTCGGGCGCGGCTGCCGGGGCGAAACGTGCGGATGCAGGGCGGGGACTGGGAGGATCTGAAGCGGGCGCCGATGCCGGCGGCTGTGACGATCCGGCATGTGCCGTGGATCGACCATTGGGTGGTGGTGCTGGAAGTGCAGGACGCGGCGGTGATCGTGGGGGATCCTGTCGGCGGGAGGAAGGTGATGAAGAAGGAGGTGTTCTTGCGGAGGTGGAGGGGAGTGCTGGTGACGGTCGCGAGGTAGGAAGAAAACGACAACCCCAACTCCAACTCCAAATCCCAATTCAAGGTGGCTTGTTGGGATTTGGGGTTGGAGTTGGGGTTGGGATTTGTCGTGGTCGTTTTTCCCACAATCGTTTCTCCCGCCGCCATCTCCGCTAGAATCCCCGCCTCACCATGACCTCCCTCCCCGATGACAGAGCCCTCGTCGGCACCGTCGTCCGCGACCGCTACGAGGTCCTCCGCCTCATCGGCCAGGGTGGAATGGGTTCCGTTTACGCCGTCAAGGACCGCCAGTCCGGCGCCGAACGCGCTCTCAAAGTCCTCGGCACCACCCAGGGCGGCCTCCGCATCGCCCAGCACCGCTTCAAGCGCGAGTTCAGCACCATCTCGCGCGTCTCGCACCCGGGGATCGTGGCCGTGTACGACTTCGGTGAACTCGGCGGCGTGCTCTTTTACGTCATGGAGCTGCTCACTTCGTCCACCATCTCCGACCGCATCCCGAAACCCCAGGAACTGCCGGACCGCGCGGGGATCATGGCGTCGCTCCGGATGATGGCGGAGGTCATCGAAGCGCTCGCCTACATTCACCAGCACCACCTCATCCACCGCGACCTCAAGCCATCGAACCTGATTTTCGGCGAGGACGGCAGGCCGCGGATCACGGACTTCGGGCTCGCCAAGGACTTCGACAACGCGATCACGCTCACGGAATCGGGGTCGATCCTCGGGACGCTGTCCCACATGGCCCCCGAGCAGCTCCAGGGCCGCAAGATCGACCACCGCGCCGACCTCTACGCAACGGGCATCATCCTCTACCAGCTCGTCTGCGGCCGGCTCCCCTTCTCGGAAACGAACCCTCTCGCGCTCATGCGCCAGCAGGTCACGCAGGCCCCGCTCGCCCCGTCGAAACACAATCCCGCCGTGCCGCGCGAGCTCGACGACGTCGTCATGAAGCTCCTCTCGCGCGACCCCGTCGATCGCTACCCCAACGCGAGCCTCCTCGCCTCGGACGTCGCCGCGGTCCTCAAGGGAGACAAGCCCGCCGCTTCGAAGTCGGGTTCGCAGTCGACCGACCAGCGCACGATGATCGCCACTGCCGCGGGGTACGTCGGACGGCAGGAAGACCTCCAGAAAATGCAGATCGTCCTCGAGCAGGCCGGAGCGGGCGAGGGCGGCACGGCGGTAATTCTCGGCGAAGCGGGGATCGGCAAGACGCGCTTCGTCGAGGAGTTCTGCGCGCGCGCGCTGATGTACGGCGTGACGTTCCTGAAAGGCCGCGCGGATCGCCGCGCGGGCGTCTTCTACCGTCCGTTCATCGAGATGATCGAGGCCTACAGCGCGCGGATCGGGCAGTACGACCTGGACCTGGAAGCGGCGCTGTTCGCCGACATCGGGCGCGTCCTCGCGCGGCTCGTCCCGCGCCTCCTCGAACGCAAGTCGATCGCCGACGCCCCCGAACCAGGCGCGCTCGAGCCCGCGGAACACAAAGTCCGCCTCTTCGACGCCGTCACCCGCTTTTTCCTCCGCATCGCGCAATCTGAAACGCTCGTCCTCTTCTTCGACGACTTCCAGCAGGTCGACGAGCTCTCCCTCGAGCTCTTCCAGTATCTCGGCCGCAACGCGCGCACCTCGCGCCTCGTGCTTGTCGCGGCGTGCCGCGGCGAAGATCTCGCGCCGCGCGGCGGGAAGGCGCATCCGGTGGAAGCGACGCTGACGGCGCTCAAGCGCGAGGGAGTGAGGTGCGAGAACATCACGCTGAGGAGGCTGGCGGAGGCCGAGACGGCGAGGCTGGCGGAGGCTCTGGCTCCCGGGGTGGAGTTGTCGAAGCTGTTCGTGGAGCGGTTGCACGCGCGCACGGCAGGAGTTCCGTATTTCGTTGAGGAGTTGCTGCGCTGGCTGCGCGAGCAGGGGGCGCTGGAGAAGGGGCAGTGGCCGGAGGAAGTCCCTGAGACGATCGAGGCCGTGTTGCGCGAGCGGCTCGAGGGGATCGACGAAAAGGTGCTCGGCGCGCTGCGCGGCGCGGCCGTCGTCGGCGAGGAATTCGAGTTCGAAGTGCTGATGCGCGCGACCGGCGAGGACGAAGGAGCGCTTCTCGAGGCCATCGACGCCGGCGTCCGCGCCAGGGTCCTGAAGGAGCGCCCCGGCGACCGGTACGCCTTCGTGCACCCTCTGCTGCGCATGATGCTCTACTCGAAGATGCTCCCGCGACGGCGCAAGCTGCTTCACAGCGCGATCGCCAAATCGCTCGAGGAACGCGGCGGGGACACGGGGACGCGGGAAGCGGCGGAGGCGCTGGCCTACCACTGGACGAACGCGGGGGACCGCGAAAAGGCGACCGGGTACTCGATCGAAGCGGCGAAGAAGGCGTTCGCCGCGTATGCGAACGAGGCCGCGAGGGCGCACGCGGAGGCGGCGGTGCGCGGGCTCGAGGACAAGGGCGACCCCGCGACGATGCAGCGGATGTACGAAACGCTGGACCTGCTCTACGACATCCAGTCGGTGTCGGGATCGAGCGCGGACGCGACGGCGGCGGCGAATCGGATGGTGCTGATCGCCGGGCAGCTCGCCGATCCGGAACGACGCGCGAAGGCGAACTACAAGCTGGCGCGGGCCGAGCAGCAGGCGGGGCACTACCAGGCGACCATCGCGCATCTCGGTGAAGCGTTGCGTGAAACCCGGTCGCAGGCGCTTCGCGTCGTTTCGATGGGCGTCCTCGCTTTCGCGCTCGCGGAAAAACTGGGGAAGCCGCAGGAAGGGCTCCGCATTGCCGAGGAGGCCGTGAAACTGTCCGAGGGATTGACCGACAACGTCGCGCGCTTCCAGGCCATGAACGCCCTCGGCGTCGCGCGCCTCCGCGCAGGACAGCTGGCTGCGGCGGCGGAGCAGATGAGGCGGAACGTGGAGTTCGCGCGCGAGAAGGGAATGAAGATCCAGGAGTGCGGCGGCCTGAACAACCTGTCCGTTGCGCTCGAGGCGATGAACCGGCACGACGAGCAGCTGGCGACGCTGAAGGAGGCGCTGGAGCGGGCGCGTCAGATCGGGTACCTGTCCGGCGAGTGTCTGTACCTCGTGGGGCTTGCGAGCGGGCTCGCCGACTCCGAATCGCCTGACGCGGAGCCGCTGGCCCGGCAAGCCAGGGACCTGTCGAAGCGCGCCGGATTTCTCTCCTCGTACCAGAGCGCGTGCAATCTCCTGGCGCGGCTGGCGTTGAAGCGCGCGGAGTTCGAGGAATGCCGCAAGATCCTCGCCGAGATCCTCGCGGACACCGAAACGAACATCGGCGTGCTGACCGAATCGCGGACGACGGACGCGGAGGCGGCGATCCGGCTCGGGAAGGCGGAGGAGGGAATCGCGGGACTGAACGCGATGGCCGAGCGGCTGAAGGACCTGCCGCCGTCGACGTGGAGCATCGGCTTCCAGGTCGACCGCGCGGGCATCCTCATCCAGGCCGGCCACCTCGCCGACCCGAAGTACTTCGACCAGGCCGCCGCCGTTCTCGACGCCGTCGCCGCCCCGCTCGCGACCATCGACGCCCCTTCGATGGTCAATTCCTACCGCTTCTGCCTCGGCCGCGTCGCAGCCGCGCGCGGCGACGCCGCGAAATCCGAGGAGCACTTTCGCGCGTGCATCCCGTTCCTTCTCTCCCAGCCCTCGCAGTCCGGCCGCGCGACGACGCGCGCGTGGCTGGCGGTATCGCAGGAGAAGCTCGGCCGGCTGCCGCAGGCGCGGGAGCTGTGGGTGCGCGCCGAGGAGGACATGCTGCGCGCAGGGCTTCAGCCGCTCTGGCAGAGCACCATCCGGGCGCTTCCGAAAATGGCTGCGCTCGCGGCGTCAGAAGCGAGCGAAGCGCGGACGGAAGTGCGTCCGGCGCCGCCGTCGGGGCTTCTGATGGACATTCCGCCGTTCGTGGGGCGTGAAGCGGAGATGGCGTGGCTGCGCGGAAGGCTGAAGGAGACGCTGGAGAAGAAGGCGGGCGCGCTGGTCGTCTATCGCGGGCCGACGGGGATCGGGAAGACGCGGCTGATGCGGGAGTTCGGGGCAGCGGCGTCGCGCGACGGCGTGCCGGTGCTGACCGGCGTGGCGCGAGAAGAGAACCGCGCGGTTGCGCATGGCCCGTGGATTCCGGTCGCGCGGCAGGCGCTGGAGCTTCTCCCCGAGAACCGCGTCGCGCCCGACCTCGCCGCGGCGCTTCGTGCCGGCGTCCCCGAGCTCGCCGAAATTCCGCGGCTCGCCCGCGTCGCCCCTGGCGAGGCGCGCATCCCGAAGGGCGAACTCACGCCCGAGCTCGAACGCCTTCGCGTTCACGACGCGATCGCCCGGCTTGTCGAAGGCGTCGCAGCGGGAGCCGGAAGGGAAAAGGCCGGCCTCGTCCTCCTTCTCGACGACGCCGCCGCGGCCGACGAGTCCTCCCTCGACCTGCTCTCGTTCCTCGCGCGCTCCATCCGCCGCCACCCGATCCTCCTCATCGCGAACTACAACGCCGAGGACGCCGGCGAATCCCACCCGCTCTCCCGCCGCCTCGCCGCGCTCGTCCGCGACCGCGAAGCCGTCCTCTGCGACCTCGAGCCGCTTCGCTCCGCGGACATCACCGCCCTTGTCACCGCGCTCGTCGGCCAGCGGCGCGACGCCGCCGACCTCGCCGCCGTCGTGGCCGAAAAATCGGGCGGGAACCCGCTTTTCGCCCGCGAACTCCTCCTCGCCATCTTCCGCGGCGGGCTCGTCGAGGAAAACGACGAGCGTTACCGGCTGAAAACGCAGTCCATCAAGCTCCCCGACACGATCGCCGGCCTCCTCCGCCACCAGCTCGAGGGCCTCAACCCCGACGTCATGCGCGTCCTCTCCGGCGCTTCCGTCATCGGCCGCGAATTCGATTTCGAGACGCTCATGGACATCTCCTCCGCCCAGGAGAAACAGCTCGTCGACTGGCTCGAAGGTCTCGTCAAGGTCGGCATCCTCGAGGCCGTCTCCGAAGACCCCCTCGGTCGCGACCTGTACCGCTTCCAGGCCCCCCAGATGCGCGAAGTCATCTACAGCGGCGTCCCGAGAATCGAGCGCGAAGTCCTCCATCGGCGAGTCGCGGAGTCGCTGGAGCGCGCCAGCCTGGCGCGCAAGGGCGTGAGCGCCGGGGAACTCGCCCACCATTTTGTCCTCGGCGGCGGCGGCCGAAAGGCGCGCGACTATTCGCTGGAAGCGGGGATCAAGGCGTCCAAGGTGTGTGCCAACGGCGAGGCCAGGACGCATCTCGAGAACGCGCTCAAGGCGATGAAGGCCGACCCGGCGCTCCAGGACCGCGGCAAGTCTTTCGACGCGCTGAGCGAGCTTGCGCAGGTTCAGCTGCGGGTCGGCGAGAACGCGGAAGCGCGGAATCTGTGCGTCGAAGCGGTCGCGGTCGCCGAGACGCCGGTCCAGCGCGCCCGGCTCGGCCGCGCGCTGGCCCAGGCGGTCCACCGCGCGGGCGACCTCAAGGAAGCCGCGCGGATCTGCGACGAAACGCTTCGCCGCCTCGCGTTCGACCTCTCCGGCCGCGACAGCCAGGACTTCCGCACCACGCTTCCCCGCCCCGCCGACGTCCCGCAAGACGCCGCGGAGCACGCGGCCGGTCTGCTGGGGACGCTTTCGTTCGAGCACAGTTATCTCGGCAACCGCGAGCTCTCGCGCGAACTCTGCGCGCTGTCGCGAACGTACGCGGAGCGCACCGGGAAGCCGGAAGCGATTGCCAACGCGCTCAAGACCGAGGCGTTCGTGCTGCAGGACGACGGGAAACACGTGGAAGCGCGGGCCGCGTACGAGCAGGCGTTGCGGCTGCAGCGGGCGCAGGGGAACCGCTGGGCCGAGGCCGCGCTCCTCAACAATCTCGCCGGCGTCGACACGTCCACCGGCCTGCTCCGCGAGGGGCTCGAGCGGTACATCGCCTCGGCGAAGCTGTTCGCCGAAGTCGGCGATCTCGTCGAGCACGGCCGCCAGCTCACCAACATCGGCCGCGCCCAGCTCGACCTCGGCGACTGGCGCGACGCGGAGGTCACGCTCGTGCAGGCGCTCGACCTCAACGTCCGCCTCCGCGAGCGC
Source organism: Planctomycetota bacterium (assembly GCA_009773755.1). Classification (GTDB taxonomy): domain Bacteria; phylum Planctomycetota; class MHYJ01; order WSZJ01; family WSZJ01; genus WSZJ01. The sequence goes on from WSZJ01000039.1 coordinate 22,751, forward strand.
CGTTCCGTGTGCTTCGTCCACTCCGACCTCGCCCGCCTTTACCTCGACCGCGACGAGCGCGACAAGGCTCGCGGCCACGCGCAGAAAGCCCTCGAACTCTCCGAGGATCTCGGATACATCGCCCTGCAACTCGGCGCGCTTCACCTCCTCAGCTCGGTCGCCATCCGCGCGGGCAATTTCGCCGGCGCCCGCGAGTTCACGCGCCGCGCGCTCGCTCTCGCCCGCGAAAGACAATTACCCGGCTCCGTCGTCGTCGCGTCCGTCGACGCCCTTGAAACCGAAGCCGGCGCCGGCGATCTGGCGGAAGCAGCGCGTCTGCTGGAAGAAGCGCGCGCGGCCGCGGGCGCCGGGCAGGCTCCGTCCCGCGCGGAGGGAGTCCTGGCGGAGGCCAAGGGGGACTTTGCGGGCGCGTCCGCCGCGTATTCGCGCACCCTCGCCCAGCTTGAAAAGGGCGAGAATCCCTTCGCAATCGCCACCGCTCGCCTCGACGTAGCGCGTGCGCTCGCGGCGCTGCTCAAGCGGGAGGGCGGAAGCACGTCAGCCGAGGCCCGGGCCGCAGTCGAGGCCGCGCTACCCATTTTCGTAAGGGTCGGCGCGAAGTGGCATGAGGCCGCGGCGAGGGCTCTTCTGGCAGGCCTGCCCGCCTGAGCCCGTCCCTCGCCACTGCGACACTTTTCCCCTAAGATTGAACCTGGAGTTGGGGCTGGAGTTGGAGTTGTCTTTTCCATCCTGATCCTCTCCCTCACCCATCCCCGCCCTTCCCTCCGGAGATTCACCCATGCGCAAGACAGACACCCTCGTCATCGGCTCCGGCCCCGGCGGCTACGTCGCCGCGATCCGCCTCGGGCAGCTCGGCCGGCAGACCACGATCGTCGAGCGCGATGACCTGGGCGGCGTCTGCCTGAACTGGGGGTGCATCCCTTCGAAGGCGCTGATTCACGTCTCCACCGAGTACGAACGCGCGCTTCACGGCTCCGAAATCGGCATCGAAACGACGGGCGTGAAAATCGATCTGAAGAAATTCCAGGCCTTCAAGAAGGGGGTCGTCGAGAAGCTCACGGGCGGGGTCGGGATGCTCCTCAAGGGGAACAAGGTGGACGTCGTGAAGGGGCAGGCGAAATTCACCGGGCCGAATACGGCGGAAGTGGCCGGCAAAAAAGAGACGGAAACGATCGAGTTCAAGAACTGCATCATCGCCACCGGCGCGAAGCCGATCGAAATCCCCGGCTTCACGTACGACGGCAAGAACGTGATCGGCGCCAAGGGCGCGCTGGAGCTCGACGTGCTCCCGCCGCGGCTCGTCGTCATCGGCGGAGGCGTCATCGGCCTCGAGCTCGGCACGGCGTACGCGAAGCTCGGCTCGAAAGTGACGGTGGTCGAAGCGCTGGACCAGCTTCTCCCCGGGCAGGACCCGACGCTGGTGAAGATCGTGGAAAAGGGGCTGAAGAAGCGAGGCGTCGAGTGGATGCTGAAGGCGAAGGCGAAGGGGTACAAGGCGATCGCCGGCGGGCTGGAGGTCGAGGTTGAGACGGAGAAAGGCCCCGCGAAGATCGCGTGCGACAAGATCCTCGTCGCGGTCGGATTCCGGCCGATCACGGACATCCTCGACCTGCCGAAAGCGGGGGTGAAGACGAGCGAGCGCGGGTTCATCGCGACGGACAAGCTCTGCCGCACGAACGTCCCGCACATTTACGCGATCGGCGACGTGAGCGGCTCGCCGTTCCTGGCGCACAAGGCGTCGAAGGAAGGAATCGTCGCGGCCGAGGTCATCGCAGGGCACAAGAGCGAAAAAGATTTCCTCGTCCCGGGCGCAATCTTCACCGACCCGGAAATCGCGACGGTCGGCATGACGGAGGCCGAAGCCGAGAAGGCGGGAATCCAGGTCAAGGTCGGCAAGTTCGCCTTCCTCGCGAACGGCCGCGCGCTGTCGATGAACGAAACCGACGGATTCGTCAAAGTGGTGAGCGATGTGAAGAACGACGTTTTGCTGGGAGTGCAGCTCGTGGGCGTTGAGGCGTCCAATCTGATCGCGGAAGCGACGCTGGCAATCGAGATGGGCGCGAGCGCGGAGGATCTGGCGCTGACGGTGCATGCGCATCCGACGTTGTCGGAGGTGATCATGGAAGCGGCGGAGGGGGTTTACGGCCGCTCCATCCACGGAGTTAACCGGTAGTTCGCCGTTCCCTTTCCCTTTCCCGTTCCCTTTCCCGCGCACGAGAACGCTCCCCTTCACCCGCAATGGACGATCGCGGTCGGCGCTTCGTACTGCGCGATTGATTCGCGAGCGCGGGAAAGGGAACGGGAAAGGGAACGGGAAAGGAACAGCCCCCCCTACGCCCTGAATATCGCCGGCCGCACCGAATGGTGTTTCGCGTATTCCATCCACATCACCCAGTACGCAATGTTCAGCGGCTGATCCGGCCTGGCGCTCTTCCACGACGCCAGTACCGTCCTCGACATCAGCGCAAACCGCTCCCCCGCCGTCGCGCCGGGCGGCATCTGCAGCGGGAACGCGTGCTGCGCGAACCTCATCGACAGCAGTCCGACCACCTTCTCGGGGAAAACAGTCTGCAGCATCAGGCTCGGGAAAACCGAAGACCGCCCGATCCCCTTGAACGCGAATTCGCCCTCCATCGCCCCGTCCACCCGCGCTTCGAGCGGCTCGTCCGACCAAAGCAACTTGTCGAGACGCTCCGCGAGATGAGGCGTCGACGCCACCTTGCGCCGCTGCGCCCCGAACAATCCCAGCGGCCAACGCATCGTCAGCCGGTGCGTTTCCTCCGAGAGAAAATTCAGCAGGTCGTCCTCCGTCACCCGCTCCAGCCGCTTCTGCGTCGCAAGCCAGGGGTATTTGACGCGCAGCTCCTTCGTCCGCTGCGACCACCACTTGTGCCACTCGTGCACGCGCGCGTTGTCCCCCCACCTTTCGATCAGCCTCTCGAACTGCGGCTCCGCCCGTTCCTCCACTTCGCGGAGATTCTCCTCGAACAGCTGAATGCCCCCGTGGGCAATCGCAAAGATCACGCACGGCTCCCCTTCCAACGCCACCGGATGGTGCACCGACCCGCCCTTGTGGCAGTGGTAGTCACCCTTCCGGTACGTTCCCGCGTTGTCCCGGTATCCCCCAGCCAGCACGAGGACTTCCTCGTCCCCCAGGTGCCTGTGCTGCGGATACCCGCACCCCGCGTCCATCCGGATCAGCGCCGTCAGGTCGCCCGTCATCTTGTCGGTGCGCAGAAAGTGGATCGACACTCCGGGATACTTCGTTTCTTTCCAATCCGCGGTCTGCAGGTCGAACGCGACGGGAATTCGGGTCATGCGGGTCTCCGGTGAAGCGTTCCGAAAGTGTTACCTACGGCCGCGTCAATGTCCAGCCCGCCGCCCGCATGCCTTCGTCCGCCGCCGCGGGCCACCGGGCCGGCGCTTCACTCCCCTCGCGCGCCCAGAGACGCCCGTCTTCGCGAGTAATGAACACGCGACGGCCGGACGCCCCCGGTTCGGCCGGGACCGCGGCGAAGGCGTACCCGCCCTCGATCCCGATCGCGCGGAACCAGTAACCAGCATGAGGCGAGCGCGGAAGCGCTTCCGATATTTTCGGTCCGGCTGGAAGCGGCGCCGCGTCCGCAGCCGCGATCGCGCCGCTTGTCATCGTCATCGGCTTCCCGTTCTTTCCGAGCGCGCGGTGAAATCCCGACCAGTCCGCCGTCCACCAGTCCGCCACGCCGTTCCCGTCCGCATCGCCGTCGCGCCAGAGGCGTTCGAGCGTCGCGACGGAGTCGAGGACGCGAATCGCTTCCCGCTCGTTGCCTGCCAGCGGATCGGCCGCGCCGGCGAGAAAGAGCCGCAGCACGCCCGCGGCGATTCCGAGCGCCGCGACGAGAATCGCGATCGCCAGCAGAGGGCTCCCGCGTTTTCTTACTCGGCCTTCTTCCATCCCTCCGCCTCCGGCCCGCGCGCCGGCCAGTCCGCGGGCCCTTCGGGTCCGGCGGCCTCGGCATCCTTCGCCCAGACGACCCCGTCCTCACGCACGAGAAAAACCCGTTTCCCCGACTCCCCGGCCTTGACGGGAAACGCGACGAACGCGAACCCCCTCAAATTCTCCCAGGCGTTCATGTCGAGGTCGGGCCCATCGACGGCGAAGGGCTTGAGAGCGCGCAGCCAGTAACCGTTCCAGGGCTTCGGCGGCAGCTCCGCCGTCAGCCGCGGGCGCTCGCCTGAACCTGGGGGCAGGGGGCTCTTGTCTGCCGCGGCGATTCCGGGGTCGAGGAACGCGCACGGATCACCGCCCGGCTGTGCGGCTCTGTACAGCCCGGTCACATCGCCGGTCCAGAAGTCGGGCACGCCGTTCCCGTCGCCGTCGTTGCGGCGGAAATCAAGCTCCGCGGTATGGATCCTGCGAAGCGCGTCGATCGCGGAAGCCTCGCCGGCGGCGACGGCCTGGCTGCGCCCGATGGACGGCAGCTTCCAGATCAGCCACGCCCCCGCGATCACCGCCGCGATCCCCATCCCCCAGCCGGCCGATTTTTTCATGGGCGCGCCTCGCGAACGCGATCGAGAAGGGCGTCGACGATCCGGTCCGAGAGCCCCAGCGGCTCCGTCACGCGCCACGCGACCGCCGAATGCCGCTTCGCAGCATCCTGCGCCAGGCGCGGGATGTCGAGTGTCGAATGCCGCCCTGGCCCGAGGAAAAACTGCGCGACGGTGACGTCGGTCGCGCCGGCCGCGACGCAGGCGTCGAAGGATTCGCCGATGGTCGGCGGGGCCAGCTCCATGTGGCTCGCCTTGACGACGTCGAAGCCGCCGCGCGCCCGGACGCGCTCGGCGACCTGTTCGAGAAGCGCGTTCGCTTCCGGAAGCTTCGAGCCGTGGTCGACGAGGATGAGAGCCTTCACGCTCGAACGCTCCCGGTGGAGATTTCGCGTGTCATGCAGCAACCGAAAACGTCGCCAAACGCTGAAGCGATCCCTGCCGCGACGTCCTCCAGCGCGGCAGCGACGCCAAGCTCGAGCAGCGACGTCATGACGTCGGGGTCGAGCCCGCAGGGGCGGAAGCGGTGAAAGGCGGCGAGGTCGGGGGCGACGTTGAAGGCGAAGCCGTGATACGCCACCCAGCGGCGGACGGCAACGCCGATGCTGGCGATCTTCTTGTCGGCGACCCAGACGCCTGTGAGCTTCTCCTTGCGGCCTCCACGCAGGCCAATGGTCGCGAGGTAGCGGATCAGGGCCTCCTCGATGTCGCGCAAGTGCCGATGAACGTCGTGGTCGGCGACGGGGACGATCGGGTACCCGACCAGCTGCCCGGGTCCGTGCCAGGTCAATCCTCCGCCGCGCTCGGTCTCGGCGACCGGCAGGCCAGAAGCGCGGGCTTCGGCGAAATCGCCGCCACGCCCGACGGTGACGACATCGGAGTGCTCGAGGAGCCAGAGGATGGGCGAGGCGGTCCCGGCGGCGACGGCGTCGACGCGCTCGCGCTGCATGGAGCGGGCCTCGTCGTACGGGACACGGCCGAGCCAGGACCAGGGGAGTTCCTGCATGGGGGCATTCTACCCGCGTGTCCATGCCTCGCTGTTTTCCGCGTCCTCCTCTCCTCCTGCACTATTCCGCATTCATGCCGTTTTTCTGGAGTCTTCATCCTGAATTTGAGGAGGAGTCGGAGGACGGCGTTTTTCGAGAGGGGTTTACGGCTACCTCGACAGGTCTTCGACCGCCCGAAGAGCCACCTTTCCCACTTTCTCGAACCCCTCCACCCGGAGAGTCTCCGCGGAATCCGCCGCCGTATGCAGCCGCTTCGCCAGCCATGAATGTGTGAGCAGCGTCGCGCAGGCCAGCCGCGCGCGCGTGAACGACGCGTGGTCCGTCATCAGCCCGATCGAGGGCGGGAACGAGCCGACCTGCACGCCCACGCCCTTTCCCGCCGCCACAAGCGCGTCGCTCATCGACACCCCGCCCGACTCCGGCCCGCGCGCCGGAACGACCCAGACCGCGCCCGCGTAGCCGACGCCGTCGAAGTTGAGCACTCGCAGCCGCTTCTCTTGACGCAGTGCGTCAATGTGCCGCCGCACCCACGCCTGCGACCCCGTCATCCCGAACTCCTCGCCCGAGACCGCGAGGAATACGGCCCGCGATCTCTTCGACGCCGCCAGGCTCTTCCAGATCCTCGCCATCTCCACCACAGCGCCGACGCCGCTCGCGTTGTCCATCGCGCCGGGCGACTTGTTGTGCGTGCGGAGCATGTAGAGCGGCAGCGAAAGGAACAGCACGACTCCGCCCGCGACCGCGATCACCTCGAGCGGCACCGCCGCGTCGAACAGCCGGGCCAGCGCACATCCCAGGAACCCGAATGCAGCCGTACGCGCCCATCGGAAGAGCGCGATGCGGCCGCTGAGGGAGAGCGACTGCGATTTGGAATCGTAATGCGCCATGAAGACGAAGAGCGGCCCGGCTGCGGGTCCGTCGGAGCGCGCGACGAGGTTTGAGGAGCGGATCCATCCCTTGCGCGGCGCGTCGGAGGCTTCGCAAGCCCGGATCGTCGCGTCGAACGTGCGCCGGATGAGCCACGGAAGCGCGATCACGAGCACGGTCAGGTACGCCAGTCCGCTCCACGCGAGTCGCACGTCCTTCCAGAGCCCGACGCCGATCGCCGCGAGGCCCAGATGTGTCAGGAAGAGGGAGACCCGGAGCATGCTGTCCGCGGCCGGGCGAAACTCGAACGACTCCTCTTCGATCGTCCAGCCCGCTCCTTCGAGCGCCCGGCGCACCTCTCCCGCAACCGCGCGCTCTTCCGCCGTCCCGCACAGCCTCGGCCTCGAAATCGAGGTGGCGAAGTCCAGGGCGCGGCGGGCGTTGAAGGCGCTCATGCGGCGCAAACTTTACGCGCGTCTCGCGCCCTCACGCCTCTTTTTCCGCCGCGACGGCCATCGGCTTTGCGTCCGACTCGACTTCCGCGGGGGGCCGCTTCCCCACGCCATACAGTTTCACGATGGCCAGGTGGGCGATCGCGGAAGCGCCGGCAATTCCGGCGATGGTGAACCAGGTCGCACCGGGATGCGTCGGGAATCGCTGGAGGAGCTGACCGGAGATGTAGGGGCCGAAGACCTGGCCGGAGTTCTGGGTGAGCATGTAGGCGCCGAGGTAGCGGCCGCGCTGGGAGAGGGGGGCGAGCTCGGTGGCGAGGGAAGCGCCGGCGGGGGCGCAGAGGACTTCGCCGCAGGTGACGACGGCGATGGCGAGGGCGAAGTGCCACGGCTGGGTGCAGAAGGTATAGGAGCCGTAGCCGGCGCCGTAGAGGAGGCAGCCGGTGACGAGGGCGGGGACGAGGCCGATGCGGCCCATCCAGCGTGTGGCGGGAATCTGGAGGAGGAAGACGCCGGTGCCGTTGACGGCGAGGATCCAGGCGATCGTCTTGTCGGGGATGCAGGCGAACCCGGACGCGTACATGGAGGTGCCGGCGACAAGCTGGGACCAGACCACCGAGAGGAGAACGGCGGCGCCCGCGAGAAGCAGGAAGGGCCGGTTCGCGAAGATTGCGGACAAGGGGGGGCCGGGCTCGTCGGGGTGCGGGGCCCTCGGAGGTTCGCGGAGGAAAACCGAAAAGAGAAGGAGCGAGAGCGCGAAGACGCCCGCCGTGATCGCGAAGGTGACGACATAGGATTCGGTCACGATAGCGTTGAGGATCATGCCGAGCGCCCAGCCCGCGTTGATCCCCATGCGCACGAACCCGAACGACTCGGCTCGCATGCGTCCCGTCGAGATATCGGCGACGTAGGCCTGGGAGCTGGGCTCGAAGATCTGGCCGGCAAAATTGGAAGCGACGAATGTCGCCGCGAGGTGCCAGAAAGGCGCGCCCGTGGCGATCTGCCAGGCGATTCCGGCGGACGTCAGCGCGCGGCCGGCGAGGGCTCCCTGCATGACGATTTTCCGCCCAAGCCGGTCGGCGAGTTCGCCGCCGCAGAAGCGGGCGATCATTCCGGCGAATCCCGACATGGCAAACGCCGCGCCGACGTCCCCCATCGGGATCTTGAGGTGGCCTGCGCAGTAGATTGCAAAGAACGGGAACGAGAACGAGTACCCCGTCGCCGTGATGACTCGCCCGAAAAAGAGCAGCCAGAGTTCGGGCGGGTAGCGGCGGAGGGGGTTGGACATTTGAGAAGCGGGGAATGATACAGGCTGGCGGAGGCTGCGGAGGCGGGCGGAGGCTGCGGAGGCGGGCGGAGGCTGCGGAGGCTAACGACCATCGTTCGAAGACGGACCG
>WSZJ01000298.1 GCA_009773755.1 Planctomycetota bacterium
CGGGCCGCAGGAGGAAGAGACGACGGCGATGAGCCTGGAGTCGGGTTCGTGGACGGTGAAGGCGCAGGTCGGCAACAGCCCGCTCTGCCCGAATCCGGCCGCCGAGGCGACCTGCGAGCAGACGGTCACCGTGAAGAGCTGCGCCGAGAATCCACCCGACACGCACTGTCAGTCGCTCGTTGTCACTCCGCCGCACGGCGGGAACTATCCCGGCGACTACCGGCTCGATGCGGTCGCGGTCGACGATTCGCTGGACGCGCCGTTCTACACCTTCGTCGCGACGCGAGGCGCCGCGCCTCCGATCCAAGTGGGCCCGCTCGACAGCGGGCTCGCGTTCGTGTCGCTCGACGCCGGCGTCTGGTCGATCCAAGCTCTCACCGGTGACAACCTTCTCTGCCCGCCCGAGCAGACCGGCGCGCAGGAGATCACGGTGGCGCAACTCTCCGACAAGCCCAACGTCGCGCTGCAAGGCGCCGCAACACAAAGTACGACCTATCCCAACTTGCCGGCTCCTTTGGGAAACGACGGCAATCGCGCGACCTTCACCGCGACAGCCGCGACCGACGAGCAAGCGGCCTGGGAGGTGGACCTCGGGGGTCTCTTCGCGATCGAAGCCGTCGTGCTGCGCAACCGCCTCGACTGCTGCCGGTCGCGCTTGCGGGACATTCAGATCGCGATCCTGGACTTCGACGGTACTCAGGTTTGGATCTCCGAGCTGCTCAACGTCGAGAACGAGTTGGGCGGCCAGACACTCGACGCTCCGCTGGCGCTCACGCTCAGCATCCTTGCGCTCAACGGCCAGTCGGTCGACGGGCGTTTCGTGCGGGTCACGCGGCTTCCGGACCCGGATCTCTCGGGGACGCTCGGAGCGGGCGGCCCCGACGAGATGAACATCCTCACGCTCGCCGAGGTCGAAGTCTTCGCGGCTCCCAGCGCCCTTGCAGCAAGCGTGACGCGCAAGCTCGCGCTGCCGACGTTTCACGGCGACGAAACGGTCCAGGTTTCGCTCGACGTTCTCTCGACGGCAGCGCCGGTCGTCGTCGCGGTCCGAGAAGCCGTTCCGCCGCTCGCACTGGTGAGCGAGATCACGCTCGGCGGCGTGTACGATCCGGCCGGGTCGATCACCTGGAGCCTCCCCGCGGCCGCGTCGACGACCGTGAGCTACACGATCGCGGCCGCGACAAGCTGCGTGGGCCAGCTCGAGTTTGGAACGTCCAGCTTCACCGTCGACGGCAAAACTGCGGGCGTGGTCGGCGAGAGCATCCTGCGGCGCGCCATCGCGCCGACGCCGCTCGATGCGTGGCAGAGCGCCGACATTGGCGGAGCGGCGAGTCTCGCCGAAGCGGTCGCCGACCATTCACTGCTCCTGTCCGCGACAGCAGCAGGCGTCAAAGGCAGCGCCGACGCGCTGAGTTTTATCGCGACGGCGCAGGCCGGCGATTTCGAGCTGACCGCAAAGCTCGACTGCGTCGACGATCCGGCGGGTGCGAGCCAGACCGGCCTCATGCTGCGCGACTCGACGGATCCCTCCGCGGCCCACGCGTTCGTCTTCCTCAGCCCAGCCGGCGCCGCTGCCGGCAAGGCGGGAACTCTCAAGGGCCTCTTTCGGCGGGAGACGAGCCCCACACGTGCGGTCGCTCCGATCACGATCGCTCAGAAGGACGTCGACGCGTTGCCGATCTGGCTCAAGCTCAAGCGCTCCGGGACCAAGATCGGCTTCGAGCGGTCGAGCGACGGCGCGAGCTACGTCGAGATCGCGTCGCGTGAAATCGGAACGGGCACAAGCCAGGTCAACCTGGGCCCGACACCCTTGGCCGGGCTCGCGGCGGCGTCGGCCTCGGACCAACCGGTGCTCGTCACGTTCTCCGATGTAAGCGGTCCATCGTTTAAGACCAGCGGGCCGACGCTCCGCCGCGGCGACTCGGACGCCAATGCTGCGATCGAGCTGACCGACGCAGTCTCGCTGCTCAACTATCTCTTCTTGGGAGGCGAGAGCCCCGCGTGCCTCGACGCGGCCGACTTCGACGACAACGGCTCGGCGGACATCTCGGACGCGATCGCGAGCCTCAACTACCAATTCCTCGGCGGTACCGCGCCGGCAGCCCCGGGCCCGACCAACTGCGGCCCCGACCCGACCGCCGAGCAGCCGGACCTGGGGTGCGCGAAAGGGTGCTGATCCCAACCCGGGCCAGACGGCCCCACTACTTCCCTGCTTTAAGCCACGTCGCGATCGCGTGGGCGCCGAAGAGGACGAGGTAGAGCCACACGGTGCTCACCAACGTGGACAGCGCGGCCCATTTGAGAGACGGACCGATCTGCCCGCGGCACTGGCGGCCCCGCGCGATCGCGAAGCGCACCGATCGCTGAAAGAGGACGAAGAGCGGCACGCAGATTGGAAACGCGACGAGGAGGAACACGTTGGCGAAGAGCCAGAGGAGAATCGCAGCCACAAGGCTCGCGACGACCGCGGCAAGGATCGCCACAATTCCCTCGGAGAGGCACCCCGACGCGAGGTCCAAGCCGTCAGCAGCAGGCGAGCCGAAGTCGAGCGAGCCAACGACGTCCTGCGAGTCGGCCGGCCACCAGCGCAGCGCGTATCGCTCGTTGCGATCGACGCGCACGCCGCGGTAGAGGAGCACAAAGAAGAACGCGAACAGAAAACCCGAGATCACCGCGGTCGCGATCTCAAGTTCGGCCCAGATCGACTTCTCTGCGACAAGGACCGTCGTGATGGCGACGGTCACAGCCGCGAGCAACCCCAAGATGAAGCTGCTCCGAAGCGTCCACCGTGGCCGCCGCGATCGCTTCGCCGCTCGGTCGCCCGCCTTTTCTTCCATGGAGGCGAGAGTATGCTGGCGCGCTCTTTGAGACTCAACGCTTCGAAAAGGCATTTCGCACAGCGGAGACGACCCCCATGAAAAAGATTTTGCT
>WSZJ01000040.1 GCA_009773755.1 Planctomycetota bacterium
CGATCACGACCTGGGCCCGCGACCGCTTCATCACAGGCGCCGGCGGCGCGATCATCGTCCCGCCCGAAACGCACTCCGCCGGCCCCGAGCGCAGCAACGACCGGCTTGTCCCGTACGAGGTCGCCCGTGTCCTGGGCGTCCCCGTCCGCGTCGCGCCGTTCCGCTTCGATGGCGGCGACTTCTCGCGCGCCTACGGAAAGATCTTCTGCTCCAGCGCGTGGGCCGCGCGCAACCCCGAAATCCCCCTCGACCAGCTTCTCGCCATGGCGGAGAGCCTCTTCGGCGAACCGGTCGTCTACCTGCCGGAAGCGCCGAATCATCACGTCGGGATGATCTTCGCCCCGGTCGGCGACAACGCGTTCGCGGTGGGGGACGTCAGGAAGGGCGCTTCGCTCGCACCGTCGTCGCTCGACGTCGATTCGTCCGACGCAACCGCCGCGAAATTCGACGCCGTCGCCGCGACGATCGAAAAGGCCGGATTCCGTGTCGTGCGAGTCCCGGTGGTCGTGACGAAGCGCGAGTTCGTCTGGATGACCTTCACGAACGGTGTGTTCTCCGACAAGGTCGTGTACATCCCCGTGTATGGCGAAGCAGCGCTCGACGAGGCCGGCATCGCGGCGTTCCGGGCGCTCGGCTTCGACGTCAAGCCGGTCAACGTCGCCGGGACGTATGGGCATGGCGGGACCCTTCATTGCCTGGTTCATGTGCTGAAGCGGGACTGACCAAGCACGGGACGGCAACAGCAACGGCTTTGCCACAGAGGGCGCAGAGAGCACAGAGAACGGCCGGCTACTTCAGGCAGGTTCCTCTGTGCCCTCAGTGAACTCTGTGGAAAAGTCTTTTTGGCCTTGTTGCCGCAGGCGGGTCCAACTAAGCTACGGCTTAGATGAACCCCATCGCCCACCTCCGCTCCCGGCTCGGCCTCACCCAGCCTCGCCTCGCCCGCCTCGCGGGCGTCCACCCCATGACCGTCAGCAAGTGGGAGCGCGGCGTCCTCAAACCCAACCCGCCACAGCGCGCGGTCCTGAATGCCCTCATCGCCGCCGCAGGCGGCCGCGCCCCCGCTTCCCCCGAAGCCGAAGAACTCGCCGCCTGGCTCAACCAGGCCTACATCGACGTCTCGGAGGTCAAAGGCATGAAACTCAGCGCTTCCAACCAGCTGCGCGGGAAGATCGTGGAACTCCTGCTCGGTCCCGTCTCCGCGCGCATCGTGCTTGAGATCGCGCCGCGCGTGCGGATCACCTCGGTCATCACGAGCGAATCGGCGCGCCGCCTCGGGCTCAAGGTCGGGAGGAAAGCCCTGGCGATCATCAAGGCGACGGAGGTGATTGTCGGAGTCGATGCATGAAGCGGTTCCTGCTTGCGCTCGCTGCTCTCGCGGCCTGCTCTCCGCCGGCCCCGCGCACAGTCCGCGTCGGCGCTGCCAGCTCGCTTCGGGATCTGCTCACGCCGGGGGTCGCCGGGTTTCTTGTGCAGGAGATGCCGATGTCGGTCAGCCTGTCGTTCGACGCTTCTTCGACGCTGTCGCGGCAGGTGGAGGCCGGGGGTGCGCTCGACGTGGTCCTGAGCGCGGACGGCGCGTGCATCGACAGGCTGGGGAACAAAGTTGTCCGGTCGACCCGCCGCGTTTTTCTGACCAATCGCCTCGCGCTCATCGGGCCGGAGGGAACGAGCGGCCTCGAGAGCGTGCCGGCGAACGCGAAAATCTCGATCGCGGGGCCCGAAGTCCCAGCCGGGAAGGCGTGGCGCAAGTATCTGGGCGGTACCGGCAGGCTGGCGGCGCTCGAGGGCCGGCTCGCGACGGCCGACTCCGTCCGAGGAGCGCTCGCCCTGTTCGACTCGAAGGCCGTCGACTACGCCCTCGTCTACGCGACGGACGCGCAGGAAGCGAGGCGCGCCCACGCGGCGTGGGCGCCCCCAGACGGGCCCGTCACGGAGTACGTCGCCGCCGTTGTCGCGGCGCACGACACAGCGTGGTCGCGCGCGTTCGTCGAGTGGCTTGGCTCCGCCGGGTTCCAGGCCGAAGCGCGGAAGCTCGGTTTCGGAGCGCCGCCCAAATGACGGCCGCCGAGACCGTCGGCATCGCCCTCCTGACGCTGCGCGTCGCGCTCGTGGCGACGGTCTTTGCCGGCATCCCCGCCCTGGCGATCGGCTACGCGCTCGCACGGTTCCGCTTCCCCGGCAAACCGCTCGTTCAGACCATCGTCGCTCTCCCCATGGTCCTTCCGCCCGTCGCCATCGGGCTCGCGCTCCTCGAAATCCTGTCGATCAAGTCGCCGATCGGGCGCGCGTGCGAAGCCCTGTTCGGGCAGACGCTGATCCTCACATGGTGGGCCGCCGCGCTGGCTTCCTCCGTCGTCGCCTTCCCGCTGATCGCCCGCGCCGCGGAGCAGGCGTTCGCCGCGGTGCCCGTCCGACTGGAGAACGTCGCCCGCACGCTCGGCTGCTCCCGCCCCGGCGTCTTCCGCCGCGTCACGCTCCCGCTCGCAGCGCGCGGCCTCCTCTACGGCGGACTCTTCGGATTCGCCCGCGCTCTCGGCGAGTTCGGCGCGACCGCCATGGTCGCCGGCCGCATCCCGGGCGAAACCGAAACCCTCGCGCTCGCGATCTACGGCCGCATCGAGATGTTCCGCGAGGGCGAGGCCTGGATCCTCGCGGGCGTTTCGCTGCTCCTGGCGCTCGTCCCGACCGCAGCGGCGGAAGTCTTCCTGCGAAGAGGCGAACGATGATCTCATTCGACCTTCGCGCAGATTACCCGGGGTTCAGGCTCGAAGCGGCAGCCCAGCTGAACGGCGCCGCGACCGCGATCTTCGGCGCAAGCGGCTCGGGGAAGACGACGGTCCTTGAAGCGATGGCGGGATTGCGTCCTGAAGTGAAAGGGCCGATCTCAATCGGTGGTCTTCGGATCGAAGAGCTTCTGCCCGAGGCACGTTTCATAGGCTGGGTCCCGCAGGACGCGTCGCTCTTTCCCCATCTTACAGTCCGAGGCAACGTCGAATTCGCAGGCCGGTCCGACGTTTCGGAGGTGGCGATTGACGCGCTCGAACTCAGGCCTCTTCTGGATCGTCGATCCCCCGAACTGTCGGGCGGCGAGCGCCAGCGGGTCGCCATCGCGCGCGCCGTCGCAGCAAAGCCGGCGCTTCTGCTGCTGGACGAGCCGCTGGCGGCCGTGGACCGCCCGATGCGGGCCCGTATCATCCCGTATCTCGCGAGCATCCCCGACCGGCTGCAGATCCCTGTTGTCGTCGTCACTCATGATCCCCACGAAGTTCTCGCTCTCGCTTCGCACATCGTCGTCCTCGACCGCGGCCGCGTCGTGGCGCAGGGCGACCCGCGCGACATTCTCGGGAGCCCCGCGGCGCTCGGCGTCCTCGAGACCCTCGGCGCGGAGAATCTGTTTGAAGTCAAAGTCCTCGCCCGGTCCGCCGGCGTCCTTTCGCTCGAGACCGCGCGCGGCGGCCGGCTCGAAATGGCCGTCGTCGCGGGGTTTCCAGAACCTGCTCGCGTTGCCGTTCGAGCGGAAGACATCCTCCTCACTGCCTCGGAGCCCGGCCTCGTTTCGGCGCAGAACGTCATTCCTGCGGGGGTATCCACGCTCGAGACGCTCGGCGAGCACGTCTACGTCCGGCTCGAATCCGGGACGGACCGCTGGGTGGCCAAAGTGACTTCGCGCGCGGTGGCGAAACTCGAACTCGCGGCAGGGAAGCGCGCCTGGATGCTCGTGAAGGCGCACGCCATCCACGCGTTCGACACCAGGGCCTGATGGGCCCGGCCTGCCTTCGTGCCCGTCCACGCTGAGCGAGCGAAGCGAGTCGAAGGGTCCACCCGCCAGCCGTTAGAATGCCCGCGTGCCGATTCCCGTTCCGCCCGCCCGCCCGCGCTCCGGCCCCTCCGCCGCCTGGCTCTCCGTCGGCGTCGGCGCTCTCGTCCTGGCCGCGGCACTCGGCTACGCGTGGCACGTCGAGCAGGAAAACGAAGCCGCCCGCGCGAAGGCGAAGGACATCATCATTCACGACCGCCCGCCGATCCACTACGGGACTGGCGAAGATGCGAACTCGGTCCCGGCACGCCCTCCCGTCGTCGCGCGCGCGCCGGACGATCAGTTCAAAGAGGCGCGAAAAGCAGCCGAGGTGCTCGCCGACCAGGGGGAATTCGCCGCGGCGCTCGACGGGCTCAATACGCTCGAGGCTCGCTTCCCTAAGCGCTCTTCCGAAATCGACCCCGTGCGGTCCGAGATCGAGGCGCTCGTCGACGCGGCGTGTGAAGAAGCGGAATTGCGCGCGCGGAAAGATCCGGTGAAGGGCGTGGACGCGCTCGATGAGCTGGCGGGTCGCGTGCCTGCGGCGACCGCAGCGAAACTCGGCGCCCTCCGCGACCAGTTGAGGTCGACGGCGGCGCGCGACATGGCGGCGAAGCGGCTGACCGATGCGGACGTGTTCGAAAGGGAGGGGAAACTCGAAGACGCCGTCATGGCGCTTCTCGAGGCCGCGCGCGGTCTTGCCGGCGATGCGCGCGACAAGGCGCTCGTGCGCGCGGCGCGGCTGGTTCAGCGTGCGCGCTACGACGGTGTCGTGCGGCCGGACCGGCTGGCGTCTCTCGGGCTGGCGAAGCTCGACGCGGTCGAGCGGGGTGTGGAAGCGGCGATTGCGGCGCAGGACGCGAAATCGTTTGAGGAGGCGATGGTCAAGCTCGCCGCGATTCCGGAGGCCGACGCGGAGCTGGTCGCCGCGGTGATCCTGCGAGGTGGAACGCCGGTGGACGCGCCGACGGGGGAGCGCGTTTATGAGCACGAGGTCGCGGGCGCCGGCAAGCGTCATTACGCAGTTTCGATCCCCGACGCCGGACTTCCGACCCGCTCGCGCCCGCTTCTCCTCCTTCTCCAGCCCGGCGCGAGCCCGCCGGAAATCGCTCGCGGTGTCGCGCGCGGCTGGCGGCAGGCGCTTGGCGACGAGCCGATCGTCGCCGTCGGGATTCCCGACGACGCAGCGGGCTGGGGTCCGAACCGCCGCGGCGAGGACCACGTGCCCGCGATCCTCGCGGACTTGCGAAAGCGGCACCTCTTCGACCCCGATCGCGTCGTCCTCGCCGGAATCTCGGCGGGCGCCCACGGCGTCTGGTTCCAGGCAATGCGGTACGGCGACCGCTACTCCGCGCTGGTCGGGATCGCGGGGACGCCGTACTCCCCGATGTACGGCAACCACTGGCTCGATTGGATCGGCAACCTGCGCCTCGCTCCCGGACGCGCGCTCGTCGGCGCGAAGGACGACGTATTCCCGATCGCCTACCCGCGGCGATTCGCCGACATCGCGAAGGACAAAGGCTGCCGCGTCGAGGTCACCGAATTCGCCGAGCGCACCCACGAGGGCGCCTCCATGGAAGACCAGCGGCAGACGCTCGCGTGGGCGCTTCAGCAGAAACGCGCCACACACCCGAAAAAAATCTCGTGGTCGACGGACAATCTTGCGAATGGCCGCTGCGCGTGGATTGAGATCGCGGCGATTGCGAAGGAAGCGGGCGAGCTGACGGTGAATTTCGTCGACGATTTCGGCGCCACGGTCGAGCGGCGCAGGATTTCAAAGGACTGCGCGCACGTCGACGCGGAGGACCTGGGGACGAGAATCACGGTCCAGACGGAGCGAGTGGCGCGGCTGAAGATTTACTGGGAAGGGGTGCCGAAGGACGTTCAGCCCGCGATGACCGTTGTCGTGAATGGCCAGGAGGCGTGGAAGGGGCTTCCCGAGGACCGCGGCGCCCGGTTCATGATCGAGGAAGTGAGGAGGACGGGGAGGAGGGACCGGGTGGTGTGGGGGGTGCTGGAGTTGGAGGTCCCCTGAGAGGGAAGGTGTTATCTCTGATCTCAATCCGTGTAAGTGATCCGCGGATCACGCACACGGATAAGAATTAGAGATTCCCGACGACCCTGGCCGCGATTCCAAAAAAAAACGCCCTGCCGCGAGGCAGGGCGTTCTGTTGATTCCTCTCGAACTACTTTTTCCCGGCAGTTTTCTCAGCAGCGCTTACATCCGACATCGCCTTGTCCGCTTCCTTCGCCACAGGCTGACCCTTGAAATCGGTCTGGATCGCCTTCAGCAATTCCTTCGCCTTCGCGAAGTCGCCCTCGTCCTTCGCCTTCATCGCGTCCTCGATCCGGCTCTTCGCCAGTTCGACCTGCCGGTCAAGCCCCTTCTGAGCCTTCTCCACCCACGACTTCGCCGCCGGGTTCCTTCCCATCGCCTTCAACGCGGCCGAGTACGCCTCCACCGCTTCCTTGACTTTGCCGTCGTTCGCGGCCTTGTCGCCGCCGCCGATCTTCTCGAGCAGGAACTCATACGAATCCGAATCCAACCCAGGACCCACGGCCTTCTCCGCTTCCGCCATCTTCTCGATCACCTGCTTGGAAGCCATGCCGCCCTGCTTCTGGCCGATCTCCTTGCCGTCGGGCATGCACCAGACCGTCGCCGGTGCGCCGAAGGTCCCCTTGAAGTACTTCCCGCCCGCCTCGGAGTTGCACGAAACGTGGTCCTCGCACTTGATCGTCGAGTGCAGCTTGCACATCTCCTGGTCATTGACCCTTTCAGTCCCGTGCGAAGTGTCCTTGCTGCAGTACACGTTGACCCACCGCTTGGAAGCCGCCACGAAGTCCTTGTTCGCATAGACAGAACTGTCCATGCTCGTGCAACCGCCTCAGCCGTCCTTGTGGAAGGTCACCATGATGGGAACGTTGCGCGCCTTCGCCTCTTCCAGCGCAGCCTCCCAGGACTTGGCCCACTTGCACTCGGGGCCTTTCGCCAGGGCGGGAAGCGCGGTGAGCGCGAACGCGGCGGCGATCAAGCTCAGTGTCCGCATGCGTCGGGTCTCCGTGAATGGGGTTAACAGGAATACGCCGGAAGCGAATCGTAAATTCCCGCTTTCCGAGGCGACCGATTATAGGTCCGGGCAACGAGGCCACAGGAAGGGGAAACTCGCTTCATAGTTGACCCAACAGGAAAGGATTGCGGGCGCGCCCGCGGCTCGCCGCGCGGGAGTTGTTATCATCACGCGAGGGCTTTCCAGGCAGGAATCGTGACCAGCGACCGCATCGCCGCCTTCTCCGCCGCCTGCATTCTCGGCATTGCCGGTGCCGCGTCGGCGCTTGTCTGGGCGCTGCGAGAGCCGTCGCGGCCGGCGAAAAACACCTCAGGAAATGCCGCGGTCAGTCCCGATGTCAAGCCGTCCCCAGGAAGTGTCGGGGCTCCATCGCCCGAAACGCCGCCGGAACGGGTTGACAATCCGCTGCGTCCTGATCCCGCGCTCTCCCCGCGGCTGCAGGCCGAACAGGACCGGCTCTTCAGGGAGCATTTCGCCGCCGCGAGGCTCCTCCTCGACCAGGGCCGCTTCCGCGACGCCGAATTTGAAATCCGCGCGCTTCTCGAACAGCGGCCTGAGAAGAATCCCGAGCTGAAAAAAGAGCTCGACGAAATCGCGCGGTTGGCGCTGGCGGCACTTGAAGAAGCAGTAGACGCGGCGAAGCGGGAACCTGCCCGGGCGCGGACGGTGCTGGCGTCGCTGGCCGCGCGGGTGTCGGACGAAATCGCGAAGGAGGCGAATCGCGAGCTCCAGGAAATCGAGGACCGGCGCGCGGGGGAGGAAGCCGGGAAGAAGGCGGCGGAAGCGGAGAAGCTGGCGGGGGAGGGGAAGCTGCGCGAGGAGGCGGACGCGCTGGACGCGGCGGCGGAGGGATTGCCGGGGAACGAGGCTGCGGGGGTCAAAGCGCGAGCCGAGTTCTGGCGGCGACTCGCGCGGTATGCGGGCGCGATGGATGCGGCGGAGCTGATGCAGGTCGAAGCGGCGACCCTGGACGAGGTCGAGCCGCTGGTCGAGGAGTTTCTGATCGCGGAGGATCCGGACAAGCGCAACACGATTTCGCAGAAGCTGCAGACGATGGAGAGCGTGACGCCCGCGCTCGTCGCCGCCCTGATCCTGCGCGGCGGGAAGTTCAACGAAATCGCCTCTCGCGATTACGTCGAGAGTTACCCGCTTCCCGGTGGCGAAAAACGCGAAATCTGCATCAGCGTTCCGGAGGACTACAAACCCGACCGCCTCTGGCCCGTCTTCATGAATCTCCACGGAACGAACGCGACGATCGACTACTGCCGACAGTACGCGCCGTACCTGAGAAGCTGGGCCCGCGGCCGCTTCATCGTGGTCCAGCCCGCCAGCGCGCGCAAGTCCGGCTGGGGCCCGATGATGATCGGGGAGCAGCAGGGGCCCGCGGCGCTGCAATACGTCCGCGCGAAATTCCCGATCGACCCCGACCGGATCTGGCTCGCCGGGCAGTCGATGGGCGCGCACGGCACGTGGCACCAGGCGATGCGGCACGGCGACCTGTACGCGGCGTACCTGCCGAAGGCGGGGTCGCCGTACGGGGCGTACGGGAAGAATTGGAAGGAGTACCTCGACAACCTGCGGCTTTCGCCGAGCTATTTCATTCATGGCGCGCTCGACCCGATGTTCCCGATCAAGACGCCGCGAGCTTTCGCGGAGATTGCGAAGGAACAGAAGCTCAACGTCGATTACCACGAGTTTGCCAACAGCGGCCACGAGGGCGCGCCCGACGACGAAATCCAGAAGTCATTCGAGTGGGCGACCGACAAGGTCCGCGTCCCGTACCCGAAGAAGTTCGCGTGGACCGCCGATTACCTCGACGCCGCGCGCCTGTCGTGGGTCGAAGTCACGCGCCTCGACGCCCGCGTCAAGTGCGACAACGTGCAGTTCGTGGACCAGGAGAAAAAACCGGTCGAGTCGCGCTCCGTCATGCAGGAGCCTGCGAGATTCCAGGTCGAAGTGAAAGGCCAGACGATCGAGCTGAAGACGAAGCACATCACGAAGATCCGGGTATTCTGGAATCCGGCGGTGGTCGACCTGACGAAAGACGTCGTGGTGAAGTCGAACGGAAAGTCGAAATGGAAGGGCGTTCCCGCGCTCAGCATCCGGCAGATGCTGGACGAGGCAAGGAGGACCGGGAGGAGGGACGTCGTATTCTACGGAAGTGTGGAGATTGATGCGCCGTAGCCCCATTGGGGAGTGAGGATCGCCGATGCCCAACAAGAAGCCCGAAGCAGGTTCGATTTCGTGGCGCGACCTTACGGTCAAAGATGCGCCGCGCGTCCGCGACTTCTACAAGAAGGTCGTCGGCTGGAAGTCCTCCGCGGCCAGCATGGGCGCCTACGACGATTACTGCATGATCGCGCCGAAGTCCGGCGAGACTGTCGCCGGCATTTGCCACGCGCGCGGCCCGAACAAGGGATTGCCGGCGCAGTGGCTGATCTACATTCATGTCGCCAACATGAAGAAGAGCCTCGCGGCGGTGAAGAAGCTTGGAGGGAAGATCCTGCATGGGCCGCGCGATCCTGGTTGCGGCTCGATGACCGTCATCCGCGACCCGGCGGGCGCCGTATGCATGCTCTACCAGGCCCAATAGCGAGAAATCCCATGCGCGCCCGCGCCGTGCTCCTTTTGAGCGTCTGCCTCACGACCGCTTCGGCCGAAGAGGTCGATCCCCGCGTCAAGGAAGCGGACGAAATCCTCCGCGACGAGGCCGACGCGAAGCACGGCGGGTCGACCGCGGACGTCGACCGTCTCACCCGTGCCGCCCTCGCGCGCGAGTACCGCTTCCTCTCCACCCTCGCCCCCGAAAACACCGTCGTCCTGGTCGGCGCTTCCGACGGCAAAACCGTTTTCATCGCCTCCGGCCGCGGCCGCCCGGACGGCGCCTACGTCGCGCTCATGACCGAGTCCCTCGCCGAAAACGTCCGCATCCGCGCCGGCGACGCGGCCGACGGAGGATTCGTCGGCGACATTCTCCGCATGGCGTGGAAGGACTCGTCGACCGAAATGTCCGGCGAGAAGACGAAGGACCCCGCGGACGACCTGGCGCTCGTGAAAGGAAAGGACTGGTGCCTCGAGCTGCGAAGGGGACTTCCCTCGGCCGGCGGCGAACCGGACGGGAATTCGCCGGGGGACCAGGCGAAGGAAGTCCAGGCCTGGGAAAAGCGCCGCACGGAACTGAAAATCTCGTGGGGCCGGGCTTCGGAAGAGGCGCTTCAGAAAATCGGCCTCGACCTGCAGAAAACCGCGCCGCGCGGACCGCTCGCGATCGTGACGTACTCCGGGTTCGGGATGGACCGCATGCTCGTCGTCGCCGGCGGCAACGGCTGCCCGCGCGACCCGCATGGCGTCTCGGTCGAGGTCGTCAACCCCGGGTACCGCAACGTGCTCGCCATCGCGGGGAACCCGCACGGAAGCGGGAGGCCCGGATCCGCCAAGGGACCGGCCGGCGCGGTCCTCGTCCAGGGAAATGGAGATCCGGACGGCCGCGAGGCTGCGGCCATCGACGTCGTCAAGGCGTTCGCGGAAGCGGCGTCGAAGAAAGACCGCGCTGCGATGGGGGCGCTTCTCGCCGCTTCATGCACAAAAGAATTCGCCCCGTACCGCAAAGGCGACGCGCCGGATGACGCCTGGACGAGCGCGTTCGAGATCTTTGCGACGATCAGACCCGGCGGCGCTTCCGTCGACAGCGACCTCGCGGACGTCGAGGTCGAATTCAGGCAGCGCGGGAAGACGGTGAAGGAAAAGATGCGTCTCGTTCTCGAGGACGGCGCCTGGAAGATTCAGGATATGTGAGCCGGGCCGATGAGCACCCCCCCCTGACCGTTTCCCGACGCGGCCAGGCTCACCCTGAGCGCGCCCGCAGGGCGAGTCGAAGGGTCCGCTGAAATCACACCTGCTTGCCTTGAGGAGAGCCCCGCCTTCGGTCGCGTGAAAGACCGCGAGGTACACCGTCACCATGGCCCTGGCCGCCCCGTCATCTTCCTTCTCCCGCTGGACGCGCGACATCCTGTGGTCCGAGACCGTCCACCGTTTCTACGCCGCCCGCGTCGCCGACATGCCCGACTGCCCCGCCGACGCCGAAATCCGCCCCGCCACCGCAGCCGACGCTTCCCACATCGCCATCGCCTTTCCGCACGTCCCCTTCGAGCAGCGCCTCGCCCTCGGCGACCTCTGCTGGGTCGCCTACATCGGCGGCCGCCTCGCGCACCAGACATGGACCTCGACGACGCGGGCCTTCATCCCGCAGGTCCGCTACGAGCGCCGCCTCGCGCCGGACGAAGTCTATTTCTACGATTGCGTCACGGTGCCCGACATGCGCGGCCGCGGGCTGTACCCCGCCGTCGTCGTCATGAGCGCGCGGCGGCACCTGCCTCTCGGCCGCACTCGCGCCGTGCTCGGGATCCTGCGAGACAACGAGCCTTCGATTCGCGGGGCGAAGAAGGCTGGGTTCGTTGCCGAATTCGATCACGTTTTCCGTAAATGCCTGGGACTCTGCTGGCAAAAAGAGGTGAGAATAGTGGATTAGAACGATGAAACCTCACCTCCACCTCGCCCTTCAATCACTTTCAGCATGCCTGCTGCTCGGGTGCTCCTCCGAGGCGCCGAGCACTGCGCCGTCGTCGTTTCGAGATGACCCGATGACTGAAAGAGCCGCGGTCGAAGGCTCGCTGGACGCGAGCGATCTCCTTCAGAAAGGCAAGATCGAATTTCGCGAGTTGAACTTCGAAGCTGCGCAGATCCTGTTCCAGAGGGCTCTGCAACTTGAGCCCGGAAACGCTGAGATCGGAATCTGGCGCGATCGCACCCGACAGCAGCTCTCAGAACATATCCCCGGATACGACCTAGGGGGGGCGATTGAAGGGCTCGGAAACGGGCGTCCGAACACAAGGATGGTCGTGGACCTCATTGAAAGCCGGCTCGCTCTCGATGTGCTGATGCGAGAGTTCTCGCGCCGCCTGACCGCTGGCAACCGCGCCGCCGCCCGACTTACGCTGACCGAGGCAGTTCGGCATGCAAAGGAGATCCCTGCCCTCGCGAATGCAGCGACGGACGGTCGTCTCCAGGCGCAATGGCGACAGCTCGGAGTCCAGCGATTTGCGGACGGTGACTTTTTCACTGCGGCGCATTGCATCGAGTTCGCCACCGCGGAATCCACGCAGGGCAACCGCGCGGATTCGAGACTCCAGGCCGAAGTGAATCGTTGCCGCACGGACGTCATTCGCCATCTCGCGACGTTCAATTCACGGCCGCCCGCTCGGGAGGAGTCTGCGGTTCCCCTTCAAGGGACGCGAGACACGCGGGAATCCCGCGGGCCCGCCTCGCTGGAGGCCGCGGAGATCGGCAGAATGTGCTCCCAGCTTCTCATCGTGGCGCATTCGCGCATGCTCACGATGGATTGCGAGGCGCTGGAGGCGGATCTTGATCTCATCGAATTGATCGGCGGTGAGATCGAGGAGGCGCAGCGGATGAGGGACTCCATTGCGACCCTGTCGGAAATGAACCCGTTTTGCGCGGAGGTGGGTTCCGCAGCCCACAGTCTAAAGGCATGCTCCACTGCGATTCGACTTCAGTCAGAAGCGGAACGGTGTGAATCACGGGGGGATTTCGCCGGCGCGGCTGCGGCCCACGAGTTTGTCGCAACCGAACTAGGTCGACTGCCCTACAGGCCAAGCCTGGACGCGCGGGGCCAGGAAGCGAAGTCGTCCGCCGCGCGATGTCGAACCTTGGCTGGAATTCCGGAACCATCTCCGTGCAACATCAAGAACTGGTAAGGCGGCCATTTCAAATTGAATGCCGTGCTTCGACCTCCCCCCGCAATTCCCCCTTTTCCCTTGACCCGAATCCGCTTCTCCCTATACTCCTCCCTCCCCAAAGTTTGGGACCCGTCCGGAAGGCCGCCGGCATGACGGCGTGCAACTACGGACGTGGCGCCGCCTGAAACCGCGTTCAGGGCTTCAGGCGAGGCGCCCTTTTCGTCGTTTAGGGACGGGCTCAGAAACGGAAGAGGAACGGACATGGCAGTCGAAGCGGTGAAAGCGGCGGCCCCCGTGGCGGCCGGGACGGCGGCGGATTCGCACCGCGGCCGTCGGAAGGTTGTGGTCGGGATCGTCACCTCCACGAAGATGATGAAGACGATCGCGGTCTCCGCGGACCGGGTGGTGAGGCACGGGAAGTTCGAGAAGCAGCTTACGAGGCAGACGGTGTACAAGTCGCACGACGAGAAGAGCGAGGCGAAGCTCGGGGATCTCGTGGAGATCGTCGAGACGCGGCCGCTTTCGAAGACGAAGAGATGGCGGCTGGTGCGCATCGTGCGCAAGTCGCAGCTGGCGACAGTGACGGGCGCGGTAGACACCGCGGACGTGAGCAAGGCCAAGGGCGGGATGAAGGGGAAGAAGAAGGACGAGAAGCCGGCCGCGGCGGCTCCCGCGAAGGCTGAAGCGCCTGCCAAGGGCAAGGAGAAGAAGTAGCCATGATTTTAATGAAGACGAAACTGGACTGCGCCGACAACACGGGCGCGAAGATCGTCCAGTGCATCAAGGTGCTGGGGGGGACGAAGCGGCGATACGCGCACATTGCGGACGTTGTGATCGGGTCGGCGAAGAAGGTGACGCCGGGCGGCGGCGTGAAGCAGGGGGAGATCGTGAAGGGCGTGATCGTCCGGACGGTGCGTCCGCTCGGCCGCGGAGACGGCAGCTATGTCCGCTTCGACAAGAACGCGATCGTGCTTCTGGACGCGGAACTGAATCCACGCGGGACGCGCATATTCGGCGCGGTGCCGCGCGAGTTGCGTGCGAAGTTCATGAAGATCATTTCGCTGGCGGCGGAGGTCGTCTAATGAGCCATATCCTGAAGAACGATCGCGTGAAGCTGCTTGCGGGGGTTGACTCCGACAAGGAGCCGTCGCGCGTAGTGAAGATCATCGGCGACAAGGACATGGCGCTGGTGCAGGGTCGGAACATGAAGTGGAAGCACCTGCGCCGGTCGCAGGACTATCCGCATGGGGCGCGGGTGCAGAAGGAAGCGCCGATTCCGCTTTCGAAGCTGATGGTGATCTGTCCCGCGTGCGCGAAGCCGACGCGGGTGAAGTACCTGGTGACGGAGAAGGCGAAGACGCGCATTTGCGCGAAGTGCAAGAAACCGCTGGGCGAGGGCAAGTAGCCATGGCGAGACTCCTGGAGAAGTACAGGAAGGAAATTGTGCCGAAGCTGAAGGAGAAGCTCGGCGTCGACAACGTGCTGGCGATCCCGAGGGTCGCGAAGATCACGCTGAACATGGGCGTGGGCGCGGCGATCGAGAACAAGAACCGGATCGAGCACGCGGTGCGAGACATGGAAGTGATCGCGGGGCAGAAGCCGATCGTCACGCGCTCCAGGAAGGCCGTCGCCGGCTTCAAGCTGCGCGAGGACCTCGCCATCGGGGTGAAGGTGACGCTTCGCGGAACCCGGATGTACGAGTTCCTGGACCGCCTGATCGCCGTCGTGCTCCCCCGCATCAAGGACTTCCGCGGGCTGCCGAAGAAGTCGTTCGACGGCCGCGGCAACTACTCGTTCGGAATCCACGAGCAGATCACCTTCCCTGAAATCAACCTGGAAAACGTCGAGTTCACGCAGGGCATGGACGTCACGCTGACCATCTCGGGCAACGACGACGCCGCCTCCGCCGAACTCCTCACGCTGTTCGGATTTCCCTTCCGGCAGCAGAAATAAAGGAAACGCATGCCTCCGCTGACCTGGCGACTGAAGCAGCAGAAACCGCAGAAATTCAAGGTGCGCGCCTACAACCGCTGCATGATCTGCGGCCGCCGGCGCGGGTACTACCGCAAGTTCCAGGTCTGCCGGATCTGCTTCCGGGAGCTCGCTTCGAAAGGCGAGATCCCTGGCGTGAAGAAAGCCAGCTGGTAAAGGAACAACCATGACGACCGATCCTGTTGCCGACCTGTTGACGCGAATCCGCAATGCGAACCTCGCGAAGCACGCGACGTGCGACGTGCCCGCTTCGAAGCTGAAAGCGGCTGTGCTGGACGTGCTGAAGCGCGAGGGGTACATCGCGGAGTACGCGAAGCTCAAGGTCGGCCCGCAGGGAACTCTGCGAGTGACCCTGAAGTACAGCTTTGGCGGCGACAAGGCGCTCAAGCACATCGAGCGCATCTCGAA
Organism: Planctomycetota bacterium; assembly: GCA_009773755.1. Taxonomy (GTDB): domain Bacteria; phylum Planctomycetota; class MHYJ01; order WSZJ01; family WSZJ01; genus WSZJ01. Next base: position 15,024 of record WSZJ01000040.1, read on the forward strand.
GCCGGGTTGCCGGAAGTACCGCGGCGTGAATGATTTCGGCAAGGTGCTCGACGGGCTTGGCATCCAGATCATTTCGACGCCGAAAGGCGTGAAATCGGACAAAGAAGCAAAGAAGGCGAACGTGGGAGGTGAAGTCCTGGCGCGGGTCTGGTAGGGAGAGAGGAAAACCATGTCCAGAATCGGCAGGAAACCCGTCGATATCCCGGCCGGCGTCAAGGTCGCGGTGAATGGCGCCGCGGTGCGCGTCGAGGGACCGAAGGGGAAGCTTGAGTGGCAGACGCACCCGAACGTCACCGTCAAGGTGGACGGCGGAAAGGTCGTCTGCGGACGCGCCGGCGATTCCAAGTTCGACAAGGCGCTTCACGGCCTGACGCGCGCGACGATCAACAACATGGTCGCGGGCGTGGTGAAGCCGTTCGACAAGACGCTGGACATCTCGGGCGTCGGCTACAACGTCAAGCTGGTGGGCAAGGAGCTGCATCTGTCGGTCGGATTCAGCCACATGGTGAAGCTGCCGATCCCGGACGGGCTGACGGTGACGTGTCCCTCGGCGACGCGCATCAACGTGCTGGGGGCGGACAAGCACATGGTCGGGCAGTTTGCGGCGAACGTGCGGTTCGTGCGGCCGGTCGAGCCGTACAACCTGAAGGGGATCAAGTACTCGGACGAAGTCGTGAAGAAGAAGCAGGGCAAGACCTTCGTCTCGGGCGGATAGCCGCGACGGGGCTGCCTGCATAAAGGAAACGGAAATGCTGCATCACCAGAAGGTCAAGTTCAGGGCGGAGCGGCGAGCGCGCCGGGTCCGCAAGCACGTGAACGGGACGCCGGAGAGGCCGAGGCTGTCGGTGCACCGGACGCTGGCGCACCTTTACGCGCAGGTGATCGACGACACGGCGGGGAAGACGCTCGTCGCCGCGTCCACGACGGAAAAGGAATTCCGCACGAAGAACGGCTACGGCGGAAACCGCAAGGCCGCCGGCGCGATCGGGCAGCTCATCGCCGAGCGCGCGAAGGCGAAAGGCGTATCCAAGGTCGTGTTCGACCGCGGGGGCTTCCAGTACCACGGCCGCGTGAAGGCCGTGGCGGACGCCGCCCGCAAAGCCGGACTGCAGTTCTAACCCGATCCAAGGAAACAGGTAACACGAATGGCACGCCCGAACCGGGACCGTAACGCCGACAAGGCGGAATCAAACGAGATCGTCGTGAAAGTGAAGCGCTGCGCCAAGGTCATGAAGGGCGGCAAGCGCTTCTCGTTCGCGGCGCTCGTGGTGGTCGGCGACCGCAAGGGGAACGTAGGCTTCGGGCACGGCAAGGCGAAGGAAGTGCCGTTTGCCGTGGAGAAGGCGATCAAGGATGCGCGCAAGAACATGGTAAACGTGAAGACGAAGGGGACGACCATCCCGCACACGATCAAGGCGAAGTCGTGCGCTTCGATCGTGATGCTTCGCCCCGCGTGTCCCGGAACCGGAATCATCGCCGGCGCCCCGGTCCGTGCGGTCATGGAGCTGGTCGGCGTGAAAGACATTCTGACGAAAGTGTTCGGGTCGACGAACCCGACGAACGTGGTCAAGGCCGTCTTCGAGGGGCTCAGGATGATCCGTTCGAAGCAGATGGTGGAGTCAGATAGAGGAGTCGCCGCCGTATGAACCTGACCCAGGCTCACGCCATTCATGTCGACCGCAGAAAAGACAAGCGCGTCGGCCGCGGCCTCGGCTCCGGCAAGGGGAAGACCTGCGGCCGCGGCGGCAAAGGCCAGAGCGCGCGCTCCGGATGGCACTCCAAGTACTACTTCGAGGGCGGCCAGATGCCCCTCGTGCGCAAGCTCCCGAAGCGCGGCTTTTCGAACTTCAACTTCCGCAAGGAGTACGCGACGCTGAACCTGCGCGACCTTGACGGACACGACCTGTCGAAACCGTTTGACCCGGCGCGATTGCTCGCGGAAGGGCTCGTGAATTCGCTTCAGGACGGCGTCAAGATCCTCGGAGAAGGCGATCTGAAAGGGCCCGCGACGATCAAGGCCCACCGCTTCTCGAAGTCGGCGATGGCGAAGATCCTGAAGGCGGGCGGGAAATTCGAGTGGATTGACGGCCAGCCGAAGCCGGAGAAGAAGTTCGTCGCGCCGGTGGGGCCGAAGCACGAGAAGCCCAAGAAGGCGGCGGCCAAGCCGGACAAGAAGGCCAAGGCCGCGAAGCCCGAGGGCGCGCCGCACCAGGGGAAGCCCGCGGGCGGGCCGCCGAAGGAAAAGAAACCTGAAGGCCAGAAGCCCGAGGGTGGAAAACCCGCGGGGGGAAAGAAAGAGTAGTCGAGAAAAACCGTGAGCCGCTTCTTCGAAGTCATCAGAAACATCTTTTCGATCCCGGAGCTCCGGAGAAGGGTGCTGTTTACCTTCGGAATCCTGGCCGCGTTCCGGTTTGGCTCGTACGTACCGCTCCTCGGCGTGGACCTGAAGGCGCTTGCGGCGATGATGAAGAGTTCGGAAGACCCGGGCGCGACGGGGCGGCTGCTGGGGTGGTTGAGCGTGTTTTCCGGCGGCGCGTTCAGCAACATGTCGATCCTGTCGCTGGGGATCATGCCGTACATCAGCGCGAGCATCATTTTCCAGCTGCTGACCAAGGTAGTCCCGAGGCTCGAGGCGATCGCGAAGGAAGGCCCGAGCGGCACGCGCAAGATCGCGAACTGGACGCGGCTGTCGACGATTCCGATCTGCCTCGTGCAGGCGATTTTCCTCGTGAAATACCTGGGCTCATCGCAGGGAAACCAGATGGCGGGCGGGGAGCTGGTTCCCGATCCCGGCTTCTTCAGTTTTTACATCCCCGGCGTCCTCGCCCTGCTCGCCGGCACGATGATCGTCATGTGGCTCGGCGACAATATCACCGAGCACGGAATCGGAAACGGCGCTTCCGTCCTCATCATGACCGGAATCGTCGGCCGCATGCCGCAGGCGTACCTCGAAATCCAGGCGGGGATCAGGTCGAACTCCATGGGCATCGAGACCCCGATCATCCTCTTCCTGCTGTATGCGCTCGTGGTCGTGGCGATCGTGTTTACGACCCAGGCGCAACGGCGGATACCGGTTCAGCATGCGAAACACATGAAAGGCCGCCGCATGTACGGCGGCCAGAAGCACTACCTGCCATTGCGCGTCAACCAGGCGGGCGTGATGCCCGTGATCTTCGCTTCCTCGATCATGGTGCTGCCGAACATGGTGTGCACCGCCATCGGCTGGCAGACGGGAAGGGAGATCTTCAGCCGGATGGGCTTCATCTACTCGACGATGTACCTCGCCCTCGTCTTCTTCTTCACGTTCTTCTGGACGGCGCTTTTCTTCCAGCCGAACGAAATGTCGAACAACCTCAAGGAATACGGGTCATTCGTGCCGGGCATCCGACCGGGGAGGAAAACGGCGGAGCACCTGGAGCACGTCATGACGCGCGTCACGCTCGTCGGCGCGACCTTTCTCTGCCTCATCGCGCTCCTCCCCGACCTTGTCGCGCAGCTTCTCAACGTCGACCGGATCATCACTTCGTTCCTCGGCGGCACGGGCATTCTGATCGTCGTCGGCGTCGGGCTGGACATGATGCAGAAAATCGAGAGTTACCTGTTGATGCGGCAGTACGAAGGCTTCATGAAGAAGGGGCGCATTCGCGGGAGGCGGTGATGAACCTGGTGTTTCTCGGACCGCCCGGCGTCGGCAAAGGGACGCAGGCGGCGCAGGTCGCGCGGGAGATGGGTCTCGCTCACGTGGCGACGGGGGACATCCTGAGGGCGGCGGTGAAGGAAGGGACGAAGACGGGGCTGGAAGCGAAGGGGTACATGGACGCGGGGAAGCTGGTGCCGGACGAGGTGGTGAACCGGCTTGTCCGCGAGAGGCTGGAGAAGAAGGATGCGGAGAAGGGCCTGCTGTTCGACGGGTATCCTCGGACGGGTGCGCAGGCGGCGTCGCTGGACGGGACGCTGAAGGAGCTTGGCCGGCGGGTCGAGATGGTGTTCGACTTCCAGGCGCCGGACGGGGTGCTGGTGGAGCGGATCAGCGGCCGGCGGACGTGCGGAAAGTGCCAGGCGTCGTATCACGTGAAGTTCAAGGCGTCGTCGAAAGGCGACGCGTGCGAGAAATGCGGCGGGGCGCTCGTTCAGCGTTCCGACGACAGGCCGGAGACGGTGAAGGCGAGGCTCGAGGTGTACCGGAAGGACACCGCAGGCGTGGGCGAACACTACAGGAAAACGGGGACGTACGCGGCGATCGACGCAAACCGGCCGATCGAGGCAATTTCCGCGGACGTGCTCGGCAGGGCGAAGAGACTGTCGTGAGCATCATTTACAAGAGTCCGCGTGAGATCGAAAAGATGCGCGCGGCGGGCAAGGTCGCGGCCGGAACGCTCGCACTTGCAGCGAGCATGATCAAGCCCGGGGTGACAACTGGAGAGATGGACGCGGCGATCGAGAAATACATTCGGTCGTTCGGCGGGGTGCCGACGTTCAAGGGGTACAGGAATTTCCCCGCGTCGGCGTGCATTTCCGTGAACGAGGAGGTCGTTCACGGGATTCCCGGCCCGCGGGCGCTGAAGGAGGGTGACATCGTGACCGTCGATGTCGGCGTCACCCTCGACGGATACATCGGCGATACCGCGTGGACTTGGCCCGTCGGACGGATCTCGACCAAGGCCCAGCGGCTGCTCAAGGCGACGAAGGATTCGCTCTTCCTCGCCATCGAGCAGGTCCGCGCGGGCCGCCGCCTGTCGGAAGTTTCGCGCGCCGTGCAGAATTACGCGGAATCGAACGGTTATACCGTGGTCCGGAAGTTCGCGGGGCACGGGCTTGGAAGGGACCTGCACGAGGAGCCGCAGGTTCCGAATTACGTGGACGCGCTGACGCGGGGGAACGACCCGCTGATGAAGGAAGGGCTGGTGATTGCGATCGAACCGATGCTGAACGTAGGGCACTACGACGTGACAACGCTCAAGGACAACTGGACGGTGGTGACGAAGGACGGCGAGCTGTCCGCCCACTTCGAACACACCATCGCCGTGACGGCGAACGGACCCGACATTCTGACCGTGGCGTAAAGAGAGGACCCAGGAAAAGGAACGATGGCGAAAGAGGAACCGATTCGCGTGGAAGCCACCGTCAAGGAGGCGCTTCCCAACGCGATGTTCAGGGTGACGCTGAAAGGCACGAACCACGAGGTTCTGGCCCACATCAGCGGCAAGATGCGAATGAACTTCATCAAGATCCTGCCCGGAGACAAGGTCACGGTGGAAATGAGTCCGTACGACTTGTCCAAGGGCCGAATCGTTTACCGGGAACATTAGTCGGCAGAGGCGGGCCCGGGGCATGCCCCGGGCGCACATCTGAAGAATAGGTCCACCAAGAGGAGCCAGGCCATGAAAGTCAGAGCTTCAGTCAAGCGGATCTGCGAGGGCTGCCAGATCATCAAGCGCCACGGGAAGGTGCGCGTGATCTGCTCGCGTGATGCCAAGCACAAGCAGCGCCAGGGATAACAGGAGACAAGCATGCCCCGTATTGCCGGCGTCGACGTGCCGATGGACAAGCCGATCTCGATCGGTCTGGGCTACATCTACGGAATCGGCGACACCCTCGCGATGAAGATCCTGAAGGACGTGGGGATCGATCCGGGGATCCGCACGAAGAATCTTTCCGAAGAGCAGCTCGCGCGCCTGAACGCGATCATCGACAAGAACTACGCGGTCGAGGGAGCGCTTCGCAGGCAGATCGCTCAGAACATCCAGCGGCTGAAGGACATCAACTGCTACCGCGGGCTCCGGCATCGCCGCGGCCTGCCGGTTCGCGGACAGCGGACGCGGTCGAACGCGCGGACGCGGAAGGGGCCGAGGAAGACGGTTGCGGGCAAGAAGTCGGTGAAGGGGCTGGGTTAGAGAGAAAGTAAGCAGCGGGCAGGTGGCAGGGACGGCAACAACGAAGAGAGGACGAAATGGCCGACGAAAAGAAAGAAAAGAAGGAAGAGAAGAAGGACGAGAAACCTGCCGCGGCGCCCAAGCGCCGCAAGGTCAAGCGCGTCGTCCAGAAGGCGATCGCGCACGTCTACGCTTCTTTCAACAACACGATCATCACGATCACGGATCCCAAGGGCGAGACGCTCTGCTGGGCCTCGGCCGGAACGATCGGCTACAAGGGTTCGCGCAAGTCCACGCCGTTCGCCGCGCAGAAAGCCGCCGAGTCGGCGGCCGAAAAGGCGTCGAAGTTCGGCGTGAAGGAAATCGACGTGCACGTCAAAGGCCCCGGGAGCGGGCGCGAGTCGGCGATCCGCGCGCTTCAGGCCTCAGGCCTCGACATCAAGACGATCGAGGACTGCACGCCGCTTCCCCATAACGGTTGCCGCGCGCGCAAGAAGCGCAGGGTGTAGGCGAAGGCGAACGGTCGGGAGACGGTCGAGTGCCGGGGTTGAACTGACAGGTCCGCACAGGCGAGGAACATCATGGCAAGGATGCGTGGCAGGAAGGTTGCGACCAGCCGTCGCGAGGGGGTGAATCTCCACCTCAAGGGCGGCCGGTACGAGAACATGGACTTTGGCGGGGAAAAGCCGCCGGGCGTTCACGGAGACCGGCGTCCCCGGCAGACGGACTACGGAGTCCACCTGCGGGAGAAGCAGAAGTGCAAGCGGTGGTACGGGGTGCTGGAGCGGCAGTTCCGGCGGTACTTCGACCAGGCGCTGGCGATGCCCGGGAACACGGGGCAGAACCTGCTGATCGTGCTGGAGAGCCGGCTGGACAACGTGGTGTACCGGCTGGGTTTCTCCCCGACGCGGGCGATGGCGCGGCAGATGATCGTGCACTGCCACGTGATGGTGGACGGGAAGCGTGTGTCCGTGCCGTCCTGGCCGGTGAAGGCGGGAGCGACAATCACGTTCTCGCCGCGCGAGTCGTCGCAGAAGCTCGCGAAGACGGGGCTGGACGCGCCGAAGACGGATTTCATGCCTTCGTGGCTCCAGAGGAACGACAGCCCGCTGGGCGGGGTCGTCGTGGCGAGGCCGACGCGTGAAGAGGTGCCGATTGCAATCAAAGAACAGCTGATCGTCGAGTTCTGCTCCAAATAGGAGACAACGATGCGCGTACGCTGGAAAGACTTCGAACTGCCCACCCGGGTTGTCGTGGACGAGAAGACGCTCTCGAGCACGTTCGGCACGTTCATCGCCGAGCCGTTCGAGCGGGGGTACGGGATCACGATCGGCAACAGCCTTCGCCGCGTGCTCCTTTCCTCGATCGAGGGCGCTGCCGTGACGAGCGTCAAGATCAAGGGCGTCTCGCACGAGTTCTCGACGATCAAGGGCGTGGTTGAGGACGTGACGGACATTGTGCTCTCGCTGAAGAAGCTGGTGGTGCGGCTCGAGACAGAGGGGCCGCGGACGCTTCGGATCGAGAAACACGAAAAGGGCGAGGTTCGCGCTTCGGACATCGCCGCCGACCCGCAGGTGACGGTTGTGAACCCGGACATGCACATCGCGACGCTGACGGAGGACGTTGACTTCGTCGTGGAGCTCGAGGTGCGCAAGGGCCGCGGCTACGTGACTTCGGACGAGAACGAGAAGGAAGACCGGGAGGTTGGCGTCGTCTCGGTCGACTCGATCTTCTCGCCGGTGCGCCGCGTGAAGTACCGCGTGGAGAACACGCGCGTCGGCAAGCTGACGAACTACGACAAGCTCGTGCTCGACGTCTGGACGAACGGCACGGTGTCGCCGGAGCTGGCGCTCGTCGAGGCCTCCAAGATCCTCCGCAAGCACCTCAATCCCTTCGTGCAGTACTTCGAGCTCGGCCGCGAACTGCAGATGAACGAGAAGAAGGAAGAAGAAGCCCGGAAGCGTGAAAAGTACATGGAGGAGCTGAAGCAGAAGCTGCAGATGAGCGTCAGCGAGCTGGACCTCTCCGTGCGCGCTTCGAACTGCCTGACTTCCGAGAACATCCAGACGATCGGCGAGCTCGTCGTCCGGTCGGAGCCCGACCTCCTCAAGGTGAGGAACTTCGGCAAGACGTCGTTGAAGGAAGTGAAGAAGAAGCTTTCCGACATGGGGCTCTCGCTCGGGATGGATCTCGAGACGATCCTCGGCAGCCAGGGAGTGGACAAAGATGCGACATAGGTATGTAGGGAGGAAGCTGGGCCGCGGGAGGCCGCATCGCGAGGCGATGCGCCGCCAGACTGTGAGCGCCCTGTTTCTTCACGAGCGGATCATCACCACGGTCGAGCGTGCGAAGGAATTCCGGATCTTCGCCGACCGGATCATCACGATCGGGAAGAACTACCAGGCGGCGAAGGACGGCGCGAAGAAGATCCATTTCCTGCGCCAGGCGCACCGTCACCTGCAGAACGAGGCGATGGCGAAGAAGGTCTGTACCGAGATCGCCGTGCGGTTCCTGGAGCGTCCCGGCGGCTACACCCGCGTCCTCAAGCTGGGCGGGTCCCGCTGGAGCGACAACGCAAAGTATGCGGCGACGCGGCTGGGCGACGGCGGCGAGCGGGCGATCCTGGAGCTGGTCGTGAAGGCCGGCAAGCCCGAGGACGTTCCGGCGCCTGCGGTGAAGGCGGCGAAGAAGACGAAGTCTGAAGCGACAGTGAAGGAGAAGAAAGGCAAGGAAGCAGCCGCAGGCACGTAGGATCGCAACGGAGCCAACGAACCCGGGACGATGAGTCCCGGGTTTTTTTGTGCGTGCGGCAGCCGCCGCGGTTCAAAACCTCGGGAGACCGGAGATGGGAGACGGGAGTGATCTTCCGACCGGTCTCCTCGGGATCGTGTCGGACACGCACGACAACGAGGCCGCGGTCGCGCAAGCAGTCACAATCCTCCGGCAGCGCGGCGTCCGCGACCTGGTCCACTGCGGCGACGTGATCGTGGCGTCGACGCTGGAGCTCTTTCGCGGATTCCGCTTCCGCGTGTGCCTCGGAAACAACGACTCCGCGCGTGAACTGTCGGCCGCTGCGGACAGGCTCGGAGGCGCGTACGCCGAGAGGCTCGACCTGAAAATCGGGGGGAAGCGGATTTTCGTCGCGCACGGCGACCGCGAGGGGCCGCTGGAAAAGGCGCTGAAATCCGGCGACTTCGATTACGTGCTCTACGGGCACTCGCACCGCCGGGACGACCGGCGCATCGGGAGGACCCGGCTGATCAACCCCGGCGCGCTCTACCGCGCGGTGTCGCATACGTTCGCTCTCCTGGACCTCGCGACCGACCAGCTCGAGACGATCGAGGTCGATTAGCGACCGGCTGCAAACGCTTCCAGCCCCCGCGGCGCTTCTCCTGATACAACCGCTTCCGCGATCCTCTCCGCGACGGCCGGCGCGAACTTGAAACCGTGGCCGGAAAACAGCCAGGCGCAATGGAGGCCCGGAGCGATCCGGTCGACGACGGGATTGCCATCGAGGCGGTTGACGTCGTAGATCGTGGCGGCGCCGGCGGGACTTGCGGAAGCGAGGTTGCGGAAGCGGGCGCGGGCGGCGCGTTCGGCGAAAGGGTAGCGGTTGCAACGGGCGTCGAGGTCGTCGGGGCGCCGGAGCGTCGCAGGTTCGGCGGCGAGGTTGGCGGCGAAGAGGCCGGCGCCGCGGCGGCGGAAGTAGGCGCCGCCGGCGACGTCGCAGACCACGGGGTGGGGGACGGGAAGGCCGCCGAGGAACGCGGTGCGGACGCGGCCGACGCGGAGGCGGTGCCGTCGAAGGGAAACGGGGAGGAGGTATTCAGTCCACGCTCCCGCGGCGAGGATCAGCGTGCCGCATTCGACCGGCCCGGCCGGCGTTTCGACGCTCCAGCCGCTTCCCGACCGGCGCACGCGCGTCGCGGGGCGGGCGAAATGAAAAGTGACCGCCGCATTCCGGTTGCGCGCCGCGCGTGCGAGATCGCGCGCGGCGCCGGCGGGTTCGCGCATGTAGCCGGAATCGCGTTCCCAGAGGCCGCGCAGGCCGCGCAGCCGCAGGAACGGGAAGCGGCGCTCGAGTTCGGGGCCGCCGAGCGTCTCGAACGCCGTCACTCCTCCGGCGCGCAGGTTGGCGGCGAACAGGTCGACGGCGTCCACGCGCGGCGGCAGCTGAATGATCGACAGCCCCTTCGCCGAAGCCGGAGGGGCGACCACGACGGTTCCGCAACGGTCGTGGTCCGCTTCCGGATCCCGTAGACCGGTGAACGCGCGCCAGCGGTTCCACGCCAGTTCGAGCGCCGCGTGGGAAAGCGCCGAGAGCCGCGAATCTCCGTAAAACTGCCGGGTGCAGGCGCCCGAGCGGCGCGTCGGTCCCGCGGCGGGTTCGGACTCGCGCTCAAGCATCGCGACGCGAACGCGGCGGGCCGCGAGGGCGTGCGCGATCGCACAGCCGTAGATCCCCGCGCCGACGACGGCCACGTCGGCAGTGCGCTTCATTTCGCCGCGCGCCGGAGGAGCCGCCGGATCCCCGCCGCCGATGGACGTTTCACCACGCCAGCTTCCGTGATGATCGCCGTGACGAGCCCGGCCGGCGTCACGTCAAACGCCGGGTTCCACGCGCCGACGCCGCGCGCCGCGAGCCGCCGGCCGAAGGGCGCCAGCACTTCCTTCGCGTCGCGTTGCTCGATGCGGATTCCTTTCCCTGTCGCCGTCGCCGGATCGAAGGTCGAAATCGGCGCCGCGACGAAAAACGGAATCCGGTGCGCGCGGGCGGCCAGCGCCAGCCCGTACGTCCCGACTTTGTTCGCGACATCCCCGTTCGCAGCGATCCGGTCGGCGCCGACAATCACGCTGCGGACCCTTCCGGACGCAATCAACCCCGCCGCAGCGCCGTCGACCAGGAGCGTCACGTCCACCCCCGCCCTCGACAGCTCCCAGGCCGTGAGGCGCGCGCCCTGCAGAAGCGGCCGTGTCTCGGTCGCGAAGACCCAGATTTTGCGCTTCCGGGAAAGCGCTTCGTAAATCCCCGATAGCGCCGTCCCCGCGCCACCCGTGGCGAGCGACCCTGCGTTGCAGTGCGTCAGGACCGGGTCCTTCAGGAGCAGAAGCGCGTACCGCCCGATCCGGGTGCAGGAAGAGCGATCCTCGGCGTGGATGCGCATCGCCTCTACGAGCAGCGCTCGAGGGTTGAGCGTTCCAAGTCCGAGCATCCGTTTGATGGCCCAGGCGAGATTCACGGCGGTCGGTCTGGCCGCGGCGAGTCGGGCGCCGGCGCGCTCGAATTCCTTCTGCGTCCGGCAATCGCGCGCCGCGAGGATCATGCCGTAGGCGGCGGCGATCCCGATGAGCGGCGCGCCCCGGACCCGCAGGCTGCGGATCGCCTCGATGACGGCGCGCGGATTCCGGCAGGTCCGCCACTTCACTCGCCCCGGAAGCGCCGTCTGGTCCAGGACGTGCAGGAAGCCTCGCGTCCCGCCAGTCCAGCGTACCCCCGGCGGCGGCAGCTTCGGCGATCCCACGTTACTTCTTCGGCGCTGCCTTCGCCGCCGGCTTCGCGGCCGCGACGGGCTTTTTCGCTTCCGGAGCTTTCGGCTTGGCCGTTTTTGGCGCCACGGGCATCTTGAGCCCGCAGTGGCGGAAGAGCTGCGCGAGGGCGGGAGTTGCGAGCGCGCCCTTGTGGATCCAGGCGGTCATACGATCCGTGGCGACCTTGACCTTCGATTTGGGGTCATTGATATAGGGGTCGTAGGAGCCGAGCAGGTCGATATATCGACCGTCGCGGCGGGTCGTTGCGTCATAAACGGCGATGCGGTAATGCGGCCGGTTCTTGCGACCGCAACGTGAAAGGCGGATTCGGACGGCCATGCGTGCTCCTGTTGGCAGGTGAAATCGGGCCGGGGATCATAGCGGGGCAGGTGGGGTTTCGCTACGGAATTATGCGAGCCGGAGGGCGGGCAGGCGGGCGGGCAGGCGGGCGGGCGGGCGAAAAAATCGACCTTCCGAACTCG
>WSZJ01000041.1 GCA_009773755.1 Planctomycetota bacterium
GCCGAGGGCGATGCCGACGGTGTCGGGGGCGATGCGCTGGCCTTCCTGGATGGCGATCGACGCTTCGTCGTACTTTCCGAGTTCGACGAGGGCGCAGATCCGGTCGCTGATGGCCGCGACGCAGTTGTCGGGGACGGCGCGCATGGCTTCGGCTCCGGCGTCGGCGACGGCCTGCCAGTCGGCTTTGAGGGCCAGGCTGGTGGGGAGATCGGTGATGAAGACGGGATCGGAGCGGATGGCGCGCTGGAGTTCCTCGAGCCCGCGGTCGACTTCGCCGAGCTGGACGAGGGCGCGGCCGTGAAGAGAGAGGGCGTAAGCGTCGTCGGGTTTGCGGCTGACGACCTGGGCGGCCTGGTCGGCGGCTTCCTGCCAGAGGTCGAGGTCCATGTAGACCCTGGCGCGGAGGTTCATGATCGGGGTGGCGTTGGGCTCGATCTCAAGCGCCCTGGAAAGGTCTTCGAGGGCAGGGACGGGCCAGCCGCCGCGGGCTTTCGCGAAGCCGCGCTCGGTCCAGGTAGTGGCCCAGCCTGGGGCGGCCTCGACGGCGTGGTCCATGGCTTTAACGGCCCCGGCGAAGTCGCCGCGCTGGAGAGCGGCGCGGCCTTCGGCGATGGCTTTTTCCGCCGTAACCTGGTCGGCGAAGGCCGGCAGGCCTGCGGCGAGTGTGAACAGGAGTAGCAGAACGTGTTTCATGGTGTTGTCGGAATTCGTACGGTCTGAAAATCGGTGAGGATCTCTATTGGAACACGGAGGTCACGGAGCCCACAGAGCGCACAGAGGAACGACAACGGATCTTTTTTTCTCTGTGTCCTCTGTGGTCTCCGTGACCTCCGTGTCAACCCGGGAACCTTGCCGCCGTCTTTCTACAAGCCCGTAATGCACTCCACCCAGTCTTTCTCCAGTCTCGCCGCATCCGGGAAATACTCCAGCAACGCCTTCCCTCCCCCGGACGCCACGTTCTTCCGGTATTCCTCGTATGCCGCCCCATAGCCCTTGTTGTCCGTCTGCGACAGGTAGTAGTTCAGCGCCCAGCACTCCGCGTAAAACAAGAGCGCCTTCTGCGAGTCGCTGTTGATCAGCTGCAGCGCATCCCCCGCCAGCAGATCCTTAAGCGGGATATGCCGGCCTCCCCGCATCGCGTCCCTCACGAACGGCACCCGGCTGTCACTGATGAAATTGAACCGGTACGTCTTGCCGTCCCAGTCGAACCCCTCGAAATACGTCGCCATCCCCTCCGCATACCACGACGGCGGCCGCGCCGAAGGCGCCACCCTGAAGAAATACAGGTGCGCGGCCTCGTGCACCATCGTCTGCAGAAACTGGTGCTTGTTCCCCGTCTTGTCCCAGCCCACCACAACGTTCGAATCGCTCCGCGCGAATCCCGCCGCGTTCAGGTGGTCCTCCTGCTTGTTCTCGACGCAGTACTTCCGGTAGTCCTCGTAGCTCCGGTACGCGTGAAGCGTCATCTTCTCCTTGCCGGGGAGCTTCGGCTCCGCGCCGCCGTAGAACTTCGCATATTCCGCGTACGCCACTTCGAGAAGCGTCCCCAGGTCCTTCGCGAACTGCTCCGTCGTGTTCGACTTCACCAGGTAGTGCGCCGTCTCCTCGGTGTGGCAGTCCGCCCACTGTCCCCGGATCAGGTCGTAGTCCTCGCGCGACAGCCACTTGTCCTTGTACTTCACGTACCCGCGCTTCAAGAGTTCGCCTTCCGCCCCCGGCACCCACTTGCCGTCAACCTGGATGTTTCCCTTCGCCAGCTGCTCCCGGTCCTTCACGGTCACCCACTGCCCCTGGAAGAGCACCAGCCCCTTTTCCAGATTCCCCTTCTCTTCGGGCGTCACATACGATCCGCGATACAGCACGAAGCCGTCCGGCGGCGCCGACAGGCCGCGCTTCCGCGCGAGAAACGCGTCGAGATTCTTGCGAAGCGCCGGCTTCTTCTTCACCGCGTCCTCGAAGTGTTTCACCGCGATCTCGCGCTGCGCGGCATCCCACGCGAGGCAGCCGATGCCGAAGTCCTCGGCAGGCTCGAGCCCGGCCTGGTCCGCGAAGCCGCAGTACACCGCCGGGTCGAGGAACGCCCACGGAAACTTGCCGCTTCCGCCCGCGATCGCGAACTCGAAAATCGTCTCGGCCGCCTTCGAGACGGTGAGCTCGGTCTTGCCGAGCGTCGCCTTCAGCTTCAGCGAGCCCTTGTTGACTCCCGTTGAGATCTTCGAGTGAGCTCCGGCCATTCCGCGGATTTCCGGGAGGCGCGTCTCGACTTCGGCCTTGCGGACGGCCGAAGTCAGCGATTGCAGGAGCCTCTCGTATTCCGAAGCGGCGCGCGCGAACTGGTAGCGTCGAACGAGGGCTTCGATTTCGGCGACCGTCAGCAGGTGCGTCGCGAGCTCGTGCGACAGTCTTCCCCGGTCCTGCTGCCCCGCCCCCTCCCCCGCCAGTTCCTTGTCGATCGACGCCACGAACGCCGCGAGGCCCTCGATCTGAAGCGCGTGCCGCGCCAGGTAGGGATTCAGGCGCCGCGCGTCGGACAGCGTCTGGCGCGCTTCCGCAAACGCCCCCAGTTTCCACTGGGCGGCGCCGAGCCAGAAGAGCGTGTCGAAATTGGTGCGGCGTCCCTTGATGCCGAGCAATTCGGCGCATTCGCGGGCGCGGCCTGCGAGGAAGAGGGTCCGTGCATGGACGTTGAGGTAATAGGAGAGAGTCGACGAATCGGTTCCGGCGATGATCTTCAGCGAGGCGTCAGCGTCGTGAATTCCGGCGGCCTCGGAGGTCCCGAGAACGTAGGCCTCTGCGAGGGCCGGCTCCGAGCCTCGGGGAACGATTTTTTTCGCCGCGCGGGCGGCGTCGAGCGCTTCCTTGTGCTTGCCCATGCCGACGAGGGCGATGACGCGGTAAAAGTGGATGGCCGGCCGCGTGACGCCTCCGGCCAGTTGCGCGTCCGCCTCCTTGACCATGGCCTCCCAGTCCGCCTTCCGCCAATAGGCGTCGTACCGGATGCGCTGAGTGGGGCTGCTGTTCGCCTGGAACGCCTGGTCCTGCTCGGCCAGTCCCTTGTCGACTTCGCCGAGGTTGACCAGCGCCCAGCCATGAAGCGCGAGAATCTGCGCGTTCCCCGACGACGCCTTCAGCCCGGCGTCCGCGTCCTCGGCCGCTTCCGCCCACCGGTCCAGAGACATGAGGGCCTGGCAGCGATGGATGGCGAAATTCGGATTGGCGGGCTCGAGGGACATGGCGCGGCTGTAGTCCTCGATGGCGGCCGGGGTGCGCGCGAGCAGGAATTTGGCGCGGCCGCGCAGGTCCCACGCGTCGGCCCACGAGGGGTCGGCTTCGATGGCTTTCGTGAAGGCCGCGATAGCGGCGGTGAGGTCCTGGCGTTGAAGCGCGGAACTTCCTTCGGCGAAGGGAGCCTTGGCGGCCTCGCGATCGGCGCCGGCGCGGCCCGGGATGAGGAGGAGCACGGCGAGTGCGGCGAAGGACGCGAACCGATTCATGCGGGCTCCAGTCACCCCCCGGTGAGTCAGGGCATTCTACGCGGGGGGAGAAGGCAGATGAAGCGGGGACGCATGAATCGGCGGCGGTAGTCCGAAAGGCAACGAAACAAAAAACGAAAAACGAAAAACAAAAAACGAAAAGGAAGGCCGTGGGGCGGCGCTTCGTTTTTCGTTTTTTGTTTTTCGTTTTTAGTTTCGTTGTTGCCGTTTTCGCCTGCGAGCGCTCCCTCCCGGAGCAAGCGACTCCCTTCGACTCGTCCGCCTTCGCGCCTTCGGCGCTTCGGCGAACTCGCTCAGGGCGCCGGCGCCTGCGGCGCCGGCGGGGGCGCCGTCGCCACCATCTTGAATCTCCCCGTCTCCTCATCCTGCCGCCGCATCCCCTCCATCAGGAGCGACATCGCGTCCAGCGGCTGCATCCCCGCCGTCGTCACCACGCCCGGCTCAAACCGGAATTGGCCGTCCTTCCACCTCATCAGGGCGTAGAACGCCACCTCGCGCATGAGCGTTCCGCAGACCACGTCGTAGATCACGCCCTTCTCGAACACAACCGTGCCCGAGGCATTCGCCTGCGAAAGAATGAGCTTGCCGGTGCGGGCCGAAGCGTTGATCGACTGGGTGAGCTCGCCGAGGCTCATCATGGCGAGCCGGCCGGTGACGCCGTCCTGGACCTCCACGAGCTTGCGATTCGTCATCCGGAGGCGTTCGGCGAGCAGGCGGTTGAAGTGGCGGTTGAGCTGCGGGTTGTGGTCGAGCATCCGCTCGAAATCGCCGCGCGGCAGGACCAGCGCGGCAATGCGGGAGGCCGCGCGCACGGTGGCCGAAGCGACGTCCCCGGTCAGGAGCGACATTTCGCCGAAGCACTGGCCGGGGCCAAGCGTCGCGATCACGCGCTGATTCCCGTCGGGCTCGACGTTGACGACCTCCGCGGTCCCGCTCTGGACCAGGAAAAACGCGCGGCCGAATTCGCCTTTGCGCAGGCAGTCCGTTCCCGCGGCGTACTCGCGCACCTGCATGCTGCGCGCGACCGCTTCCAGCTCGGCGGCGGGAAGAGAAGAGAACAGCGGCGTCGTCTTGAGCCGCGCCGCCAGCGCGAGTATCGCCGTGCGCGTCTGCGGCCCGGGCGACGGAGTGAAGACGCCCGAGGCCGGCCGCGCGGGATCGGGCCCCATCACGGATGTGCCGGGGCTCACCGTCCCCGCCGGGTGAATCTCGGGAAGCTCCTTGCCGATCTCGACCTTGAAATTCGCCCGGCACCCGATGTACGAGCACGCGTAAATCTGCCCATCCGCCTGCCGCCCGCGCTCCTCATAGAACTTCGTGAATTTCTCGAGATTCGCCGCGCACACCGCGTGGCACTTCGACGCCAGCACCGACGGCATCTGGATCGTCATGCCTTCGCCCGGCTTGAAAAGCGGGCACTGGGCCGCGTTCACCGCGCGCACGACGATCGGCGTCGACATTTGCTGGTTCCGGGCTAGGCCGGTTTCGCCGGCTCGGCCGGCTTCGCTTCCGCCGGCTTCGGCGCTTCCACGCCCCTCGCCTTCTCGTCGATCCGCCGCGCCCCCTCGACCAGCAGGCTCGTCGTGTCGATCGGGCGCAGGCCAAGCGTCGAGATGTCGCCCTGCTCGAAGCGGAACTCGCCTTCGCGCCAGGTCATCATCTCGAGGAAGGCGTCCTCGGGCTTGTCCTTGCCCGGGAGCTTGGCGTGGAAGACGTACCCGTCGCGCACCGTCAGGTAACCGCGCTGCGCCCGGTGCTGGAGGTGGAGGTAACCGGTCCGCCCGCTCACCGCAAGCGCCTGCGTCAGCTCGGCGAGCGAAAACATCTGCAGCTTCCCGAGCACGCCGTTCTGGATCACGTCGGTGGTTGAGCTGCGGGGCGGCCTCGAGCATGAGCTCGAAATCGGAGCGGGCGATGACGAGCGCCTGTACCGAATCCACGGTCTTGACGGTCGCGGAGCATTTCTCGCCGGTCAGGAGCGACATCTCGCCGACGCCCTGCCCCGCTCCAAGCGAGCTCAACACTTTTTCGGTGCCGTCCTTGTCGATCTGGATCACGTCAACCCTTCCGCCGGCGAGCAGGAAGTACTTCTCGCCCGGTTCGCCCGACTTGAGAAGCGTCGAGCCCGCGGGATACGCCACGAGCTTCACGGAATTCGCGATCCGCTCCAGCTCCTCGCCGGGGAGACCGCTGAAAATCGGCGCCGATTTCAGCTTCGTCGCAATCGCCACCAGCTTTCCCTTCGGGTCGGCGCCGGCGGCCGGCTTCACCGGCGCGGCATCCTTCGCTGCAGGGGCGGGCGCGTCGGAGGGGTCGTTGATCGGCATCGGCGTCATCCCCGTTTCGCCGAAATCCTCCTCGTCGGACGGCGCCGCGGACGAAAGGAACGCCGCGACCGCGTTCGAACTCTTCATCTTCGACAGCACCGCCGTGGCAGGATTCGCCGCCGACGCCGATCCAGGGGTGGCGGCCGAAGGCTTCGACGCCGCAGCGGGCGCAGCGGCAGGGCGCACTTCCGGGAACTCCGAGCCGACCGCGATCTCCATCGTGGCCCGGCACCCCACGAACGAGCACGTGTACTGCTTGCCGTCGACCGACCCTTTGCGCATTTCGTGAAGCGTCAGGAACGCGTGAAGCGACGCCGCGCAGACGTTGTGGCAGCGCGACGCGACGACCCCCGGCAATTCGAGCGTCATGCCCTCGCCCTGTTTGAAGAGGGGGCACTGGTCGGCAAATCGGGCCCGAATCCTGATCCTTTCGGCCATAGGCCGCACATTAAAGCACGCAGGCGGGGGGCCAAGCATCAATTTGCGATGGTGGGGGGATTTCCGCTTCCCGAAGTACACTTCCGCCCAGTCATGATCCTGAACCACTTCCAGCGCCTCCTCCAGCGAGGCTGGTGGGCCGTCCTGCTGCTTTTCATGGCGGGGGGCATTACTACAACCAGACGCGAGCGGAGTGGGGAGACGACGAGTATCTCGTGGCGTGCGCCCACCGCGAGGAGGGGTGGTTCACGAAGGAGGGGGCGGAACTGCTGTGCGCGTTCGCGCAGGACATGAAGCGGCTGCCGGGCGCCCGCGATCTCATCGCGCCGACGACGGTGCCGCTTCTGCGCAACGTCCTCCCCATCATTCCGAAACCGCCCTACCTGGCGAACCCCGACGGGACGCTCAACCGGTTGATCGACCTGGAGAAGGCGAGGGCGGAGCTGTGCGACCACAACATCGCGCGCGGAAACGTCATTTCCGCGGACGGGAAGGACATCTCGGCGCTGGTCTTCCTCGAAGTAAGCGAGGACGTCGTGCGTCTCGACAAGGAGCGGCGCGCGCTGATGGCAAAACCGGACGACGCGGCGGCGCAGAGGCGGCTGAAGGAGATTTCGCCGGCCTACCAGGTCGCGAAGGAGAAGCTGGCGGTGCGGCGCACGGCGATGGTGGATGGCGCCCGGGAAATGGCGAAGAAGTGGGAATCGAAGACGGGGGTCGTCAGGCTCTCAGGCTTGCCCGTGATCAACGTCGGCCTGCTGGAACACGTGCGTTCGGACATCATGAATTTCGGCATCCTCGCGCTCGGCGTCTTCACCCTGGCACTCCTCGTGATCTACCGCCGGCTGCGGTGGCTCTTCCTGCCGCTCGTCGCCTGCCTCCTCCCTGTCGCGTTCATGCTCGCCGTGATGGCGTACTTCCGATACAGCATGACCATCGTCACTTCGAACATGCCCGTCCTCCTCTTCGTCCTCATGCTTCCCTATGCCGTCTACTTCATCGAGCGCTACCTGGAGCGCCGCCGTCTCGCGCCGGACGAGCCGATGGCCGAGACATGCGCCCGCGCGACCGCCGAGATCTGGCGCCCCTGCCTCTACAGCGCGCTGGCGACCATGGTCGGAACCGCGGCGCACATCGGAAGCGGCATTCACCCGGTGCGGACGTTCGGGATCATGATGACGGCCGGCACCGGGCTCGGGCTCGCGACGATCATGCTCCTGATTCCCGCCGCGACGGCGCAGCTCAAGCCGCTCGAGCCGCGCTCCGCCGACCCGCGAGTCGGCCCGGCCGGGCCGCTTCGCTTTCTCACGGCCCTCGTCCTGCGCGCCCCGCTCGCCGTGGTGGTTTTCAGCCTCGCCGTCTTCGGGGTGTCGATCTACTACACCCGCCACATCCAGGTGGAGACGAAGTTCATCGACTACTTCTGGTCGAAGAGCGAGGTCTACCAGGGGCTCGACTACATCGACAAGCACCTCGGCGGGACGACGCCGATCGAGGTCATCCTGCACAACGGGAAGGCGGGTTATTTCCGGAGCGATGAAGGGCTGAAGGCGCTCGAGGCGGTCGAGAACAGCTTCCGCGACGACCCGGCGTTCGGGAGCAGCCGATCGATGAAATCGCTGGTGGACGAAGTGCGCAAGGCGATGAAGAAGCAGAAGCCGGAAAAGGTGGCGGGGCTGGTGAGCGCGATGGCCCCGGAGCTGGTGACGGAGCTGTGCAACGCCGATGCGACGCAGGCGCGAGTCCTGGTGCGGCTGAAGGAAACGTCGCCGCTGCTGAACCGGGGGAAGCTGATCACGACCGTGAAGAGCCGCCTCGCAGGAATGAAGGACAAGGAACTGAAAGGCTCGGAGGCGCGCGTGACCGGCGTCTGCCTGCTCTACTCGAACATCCTCAACGGCCTGATCCTGACGATGAAGGAGACTTTCCTGATCGCGGTGGTGGCGATCTGGTTCATGCTCTGGTTCCTGTTCCGGTCTCCGGTGATGGCGACGATCGTGCTGCTCCCGCAGGTGCTGCCGGTGTTCCTCGTGCTCGGGGTGATGGGGTTCACGGGGATTGCGCTCGACATGGTGACGGTGGTGATCGCGTCGGTCGCAATGGGGGTCGGGATCGACGCGGCGATTCAGTACGCGTTCCGATTCCGGAATGAGCTCGCGGCGTGCGGGGGGGATTTTGCTGAAGCGGTCCGAAGGTCTCACGCGACGATCGGAAGGGCGATCCTGATCGCGACGGTGATCACGTTCACGGGGTTCATCATGCTGATGCTGAGCCACTTTGTGCCGACGTTCTATTTCGGGATGTTCACCGGCCTCGCGATCCTGATGGGGCTTTTTGCGTCGCTCACGACGTTGCCGGCGCTGTTTGTGCTGCTCAAGTACCCAAAACTGAAGACCCGCGTTGCGGCGCCGGCTGCGGGGCAGTGAGCGTCCTGTCCTTTCCCTTTCCCTTTCCCATTCCCGCGCTTCCAAGGTTCTCGATCCCAACGCAGGTAGGGCCCGAATTCACCGGTTGTCTTTGATTCGAAGTCGGATGATTTGAGATCGCGGGAAAGGGAACGGGAAAGGGAAAGGGTCTCACCCGCCCGGCTGGACTTCCGGCGGAGTAGCCCCCTTCGCCTCCAGCCATTTCAAAATCGGCGGCAGCACCAGCAACGTAGCGCACAAGTACGACAGCATCCCCACCGAGTGCGTGACTCCAAGACTGCGCATCGCCATGTTCGAAGCAAACGCCAGACTCTCAAACCCCACGATCGTCGTCAGCGCGGTCATCGTGATTCCGCGCCACAGCGTCGTCACCGTGACTTCCGCGCTGGCCCTCTTCAGCTCCCGGAACCGGTAGACCAGGTACAGCCCGTTGTCCGTCCCCATTCCCATCATCAGCGGGTACACGATCAGGTTGATGTAATTCATCTTCAGATCCATCAGCCTGAAAACCCCCAGCATCCAGAGCGTCCCCACCATCGCGGGAAACAGCGCCAGCAGCGTCCACCTCAGGCTCCCGAACAGAATCCCCGCGAGCACGATCGTCAGCGCCGCGGCCGTGAGCGTCGCCTTCGCGATGTCCGGCCCGATGCGCTCGTCGATTTCCTTCACGATCACGTTGAACCCGCTCACCAGCGCCCCCGCGTCCCCTCGCTTCGCCGCCATTCCGATCGAGTTCACCACGCGCTGGCGGACGTCGCGGACGTGAAGCGGGTCCCTGGGGGTGGCCCAGATCAGCGCGCGGACGAGGCCGCCGGGGGGAGAGGCGAGGAAGCGGGTCCGGATGGAGCGGAAGAACGGGTCGTCCAGCCGGCTGGGGAGGACGGGGTCGCGGACGGACAGGGCGGCGCGGAGCGTCGCGCGCGCGGCGTCGAAGGCGGCCGGGTCGAAGCCCTCGGCGTCGAGCGCCGAATCGAGATCCCGAAGCACCCGGTCGATGTCGACCTTCGCGAGTTCTGCGGCCCTGCGGCGCTGAAGCGAAGGCGGCGGCACGAAGGTCGTGATTCCCTGCACTGCCACGTCGGGGAGGGCGGCGATGCTTCGGGTCACTGCGTCTGCCTTTTCAAGAGCTTCGTCTTCCGTTGCCGCGCGGACGACGACGAACAGCGGGTCGAGGCCGCTTCCGAAATCGGCGCGCATGCGTTCCTGGACTTTGAGAATCACGTCTCCCTCGGTGCGGAGGTTTTTGACATCGGTTTCGCGCTCGGGCATTCCCGCGGGAGGGCGCAGGAGGGCGAAGAGGGCGACTCCGGTTCCGGCGATCGCGAAGGCCATCGCAAACCGGGGCTTCCCCAGGACGAACTGCGTCACGACGCGTTGCCCCCGGGCCGTCATGAGCAGCAGGCAGGCAGCGGCCGTTGCGAGCCCGAGGCCGGTCACGTGCTTGACCTCGACCGCCATGAAGACGGCGAATCCGACCCAGAGAAGGACGTGAAACCAGGCGGGGATGTCCTTTTCCGCCCATGACTTCGTGGCGAAGGCGCGAACGATGACCGGGAAGACCAGCGCCGTCGCCGCGAAAACGAAAAACAGCCCGACGCCGACCAGCGTCGCGAATTCGCGAAGCCCGGCGAATTCGCTGACCCAAAGGCACATGAACGACGCGGCCGAAGTGATCATCGCGACGAACACGCTCGGCGCGCCCCCGGAGTACACGGCCGCGCACGCCGCTTCCGGCTCGAGCCCCGATTCGCGCTCAACGCGGTAGCGATTGAGGAAATGTATCGTGAAGTCGATCCCCATCCCCGCGATCAGCCCCGCGAACCCGACCGTGACGCCCGTCAGGTGACCGTAGGCTGCGCCCGCCAGGCCGAAGGTCCAGACGATCCCCAGCGACAGCGCCACGAAGCCGACCAGAAGCGACAGCCAGCGGCGGAGGGAAATGAGGAGCATCACCATGAGCGGCGGCAGCGAGCCCAGAATCGTCACGCCCATGTCGTTCTTGATCGAGCGCTCGGCGAACAAGGCGATCGGATAACCGCCGAGGAGCGAAGCGCCCCACTGGTTTCCGCCGGGGACTTCGGCCTGCGCTTCGGCGATCGACCGCTCCGCCAGCGCGATGAGATTCTTCGCGAAGTCCACGTCGTGGGGAGGTTCTGCGCCCTCGACCGTCATGATCAGCGATCGCCGGCCCTCGCTGAAGTAGTAGCCGCTCGACAGGTCGAATTTTCCCTGCGGTTTCCCCGCCGCCAGGAGCGGAAGGTAGAAGTCGCGCGTCAGGTCCAGCGGGTCCCCTCCCGCCAGGGCGTCGGCAACGCCCACCCCAGGCCCTGCGAGGCGGCGGCGGTTCTTGCGCACGACCTTGCGGATCTCTTCGCTTTCCATCCGCCGCAGAAATTCCGGCATGCGGTCGTCCGGGATGAACAGCGGCCCCCGCTCCGTGACCATTTTTGCGAGGAAGATTTCGGACTCCACGGTGATCTTCCAGTCGACGGCGGTCACTTCGGGCGCGTCCTTCATCCGCCGCGCGATCCCGTCGGCGACCTGCATGGCCGCTTCGTCGGTGGTGTCGGGGCTCTTCTTTTCGAGATAGATGAACAACTGGCCCGTGAACGAGAAATTCGCCATGACTTCCTGCACCGCGTCGACCGCCGGCGAGGACTTCGGAAGGATGTTGACGATATCGCTGGAGAAAGTGAGGCGCCTGGACGCAAGACCCGCGGCGCCGCAGAGAACGGCGAGAAGCGCCAGCACCGCCCGGGGGTGGTTCCAGGCCCATTTCTGCAGGGCGAGCAGGAGTCTCGGCATATCTGAAGGCCCGGGACCGCCCCCGAAAGGGAGCGGCCCCGGGCGGATCTCAGAACATCACGCTTTGGCCTGGCTCGACTTCGACGAACGCCACCAGTAAATCATCGGCGTGGCGATGAACAGGCTCGAATACGTGCCGACGATCACGCCGATGAGCATCGGCATCGACAGCGCCGCGATGCCGCCGCCGGACGTCAGCGTCACGGACAGCAGCACCGTGACCACGAAGAACACCGTCAACGACGTGATGATCGTCCGCGACAATGTCTGGTTCAGCGCGTCGTCGATGAGCTGCGAAAGCCCCTTCGACTTGACCTCCCGGAAATTCTCCCGGAGGCGGTCGAAGATCACGACCGTGTCGTTCACCGAGTAACCGATGACCGTCAACGCCGCCGCCACCGTCGTCAGCGACACGGCGAGGTCGATCCCCCACGACTTCGGGAAGACCGCATCGAGAATCACCGTCCAGGTGACGGCCAGCACCGAATCGTGCACCAGCGCGACCACGGCCGCGATGCCGTACTTCATGTCGAAGCGAACGGCCAGGTACAGGATGATCCCGATCCAGGAGATGAAGAGCGCGATGTAGGCCTTTTCCTTCAGCTCGCCGACGATCGAGGCGCTCACGGTTTCGACTGACGGGAAAGGATCGCCCGACAGCGGATATCCCATTCCTTTCAGGTCCGCCCCGAGGGTCGCGGAAATCCGGTTCCAGTCCGTGAAGTCCGCCGGCATCAGCCAGACCTCGAACGTCGAAGCGTTCGCGTCCCTGGTCGGCTTCCCGTCCGCGCCGAGGGGCACCACGTACGGCGCCGGCGCTTCGGCGGGTTTCAGGATCGACCGCTCGCTCAGCTTCTTCGCGATTTTCTCGACCAATTCCTTCGCCGGCTTGTCCTCGCTGAGGGAGATCTTGATCGTTCCGCCGCCGGCGTACGGGTTCGGCTCCTCGATCTTCTCCATGCCCACCTGGACCGCCGGTTCGGGAATCCTGCCGGCGAATTGCTTTCTCAGGTCCTCCGCCAGGATCTCCTTGAACTTCTCGGGATCGACGACCTCGTTCCCCGACACCGAAAGCGTCCGGATCTGGAACTGCATCGCCTCCCGCGTCCCGGTCGCGTCCGTTCCGAGAAGCACCGACTGCACTTCCGCCCCCGGATACTTCGGCCCGTTCGGCCCCGCGATCCCGGCGATTCCGGCCCGGACGTCCTCGATCGACGTGGGTTTCCGGAAGCGCATCTGGAGCGACACGCCGCCGCGGAAATCGATGCCGTACTTGTCCTCCCCGCGGGCGAACCAGACGATGACGCCGATCACAACGAGAACGCCCGAAATGGCGACGGCCTTGGGGGCGATCTTCATGAAGGGGATATTCGGCTTCGACATGGCGGACATCATCGACCACTCCTTCACCATCCCCGTGTCAAGCATGAGCTTCATCATCACGCGCGAGCAGGTGAGGGCGGTGAAGAGCGTCGTCAGAATGCCCAGCGAAAGCGTGGCCGCGAAGCCCTGGATCGGCCCGGTCCCGAACACGTAGAGAACGATGCCCGTCAGCAGCGTCGTGAGATTCCCGTCGACGATCGCCGAGAAGGCGCGTTCGTACCCCGCGACAAAGCACTGCTGGGGGCTCTTCCCCTGCGCCTTTTCCTCCCGCATGCGTTCGAAGACGAGGATGTTCGCGTCGACGGCCATGCCCATGGTGAGCACGATTCCGGCGATCCCCGGCAGGGTGAGAGTGGCGCCGAGGATCGAAAGCAGCGCCATGAGCAGCGTGATGTTCATGATCATCGCGATGTTCGCGATCATTCCCGCGTGCCTGTAGTACACGAGCATGAAGATCATCACGACGACCAGCGAGAAGTAGCAGGACTTCAGTCCGCGGTCGATGGCGTCCTGCCCGAGCGAAGGGCCGAGGAAACTCGACCCGACCATCTCGAGCGGGGCGACGAGAGCGCCAGTCGAGAGCACGGTCACCATGTCCTTCACTTCCTCCACCGTGAACTTCCCGGTGATCTGTCCGTGGTCCGTGATCTTGCTCTGGATGGTCGGCGCGGACACCTTGACGTCGTCCAGGATGATCGCGAGCTGCTTGTGCAGGTTCTGTTCCGTTACCAGCCCGAATTTCCGCGCGCCTTCCGGCGACATGTTGAAGGAAATCGCCGGCCGCCCGTTCTCGTCGCGGGACGCCCCGGCGTGCTCGATGTCGCGGCCGTCCATCACGACTTCCGTCTTGCACAACAGGCCGCCTTCCGAAGACGCGCGAGTTCCGCGGCCCTCGTACCAGCGCGTCCCCGGGGGCGCTATCTTGTCCCGCTGGTAGGCCGACTGGTCCGACTCGTCCGCCTCGATGTGGAACTCCAGGCGGCCGGCGCTCAGGATCACCTTCTTGAACGAGTCCACCTCCTGGCTCGTCTTCAGCCCCGGCACCTCGATCTGGATCTCATTCCCGCCCACCTTCGCGATCCGCGGCTCCTTCAGCCCGCGCAGGTTCACGCGCTGGCTCAGGATGCTCATCGCGTCGTCCGTCCCGCGAGACCGCTCTTCCGCGCTCAGCCCGTCCGGCCGCAACCTCACCCGGAACCACGCCCCGCCCTGCAGGTCCAGCCCGAGGTTCAATTTGACACCTTCCAGCGTCTGCCCCGGCTTGAACAACGGCTTCTGCTCCGACGGCCACGCGATGTACGCGGCCACCAGCGTCAACACCACGATCGACAGGAATTTCGCTTTGGAATCGTTCATGACAGCGCTCCGCTTGAGTAATGGGAAAAACGCAACGGACAGCCCCCGTGAACTACAGGGCCGCCGGCGGAGCGCGCCCGAGACCGCGAGAAGCGGCGGGGGCGTCGAAGGACGGATGAAGAGCCGCGGGGGCTCCTGCGCCCGGCGTCGAGGCGAGCTGCGTTTCTTCGCTGGCCGACAGAACGACGGCCCTGAGCGCGCCACCCGACTCCGCGCCCCGACCCAGAAGCGGCAGCACCGGAATCTGCGTCTCGACGCGCGCGGTGTCCTGCGCCGCCACGAACGCCGCTGCGTCTCCCTTGCCGGCCGGCGCTTCACGGAACGACGGAAGCGCCGCGGCGATCGTCAGCGCGAGGAGGGGAAGCCGCCAGAACGCCTGCCTCACTTGCCTGCTCCCGATTTCTCCTCGGCCTTCTCGTCCGCGTCGTCTGAAGCGGTCTCTGCCTTTGATTCCGGTTCCGGCGCCTTCGACTCGCCGGGCTTCCCTTCGACTCCGAGCACCGCGCTCTTGAGGACGCGGATGCGGACGTCGTTCTTTTCGTCGATCTTGACGATCACATCCTTCTCCCGGACCTGGGCGACGACGGCGAAGATGCCGCCCTGGAGGACGACCTTGTCGTTCTTCTTGAGACGGTTGACCATCTCCTTGAGGTCCCTTTCCTTCTTCTGCTGCGGCCGGATCATGAGGAAGTACATGACGGCGAGCGTGAGGCCGAAGAAGAGGATCATCGTCGAGAAATTACCGCTCTGGGGCTCGCTGCCGCCGGTGGCCGGAGGGTCGGCGGGGGCGCCGGTGGACGTCGTGCCGCCGCCGGCGGGGGCGGGGGGAGTTCCAGTGGACTCGGGGGTGGCTTGGGCGAGGAGGAAGGGGTTCATCGGGGCAGAAAAGTATACGAGGAATCGGGGGGAAGAGGAGGAAAAGGAGCGAAAGGCAACTCCAACTCCAACCCCAACCCCAACTCCAATACAACCCAGAACGCTTTCCTGATGCGCCCCCCATTCACTCCTTCTCTCGTTTATGATCCCCCCATGAAAGTTGTCACCGCCATGAGCGGAGGAGTCGATTCATCCGTCGCGGCCGCGCTGCTGCAGGAGCAGGGCCACGAGGTGATCGGCCTCTTCATGCGGAATGGCGTCGAGCACGCCGGCACTTCGTCCAAGCAGGGCTGCTGCTCCGCCGCGGACGCCTATGACGCCCGCAGGGTCGCGGATCGACTGGGCATCCCGTTTTACGCTCTCGACTTTTCGCGCGAGTTCGCCGGGATCGTCGACCACTTCGTCGCCGAGTACTCCCGCGGGCGGACGCCGAATCCGTGCATCGTCTGCAATCAGGCGCTGAAATTCGGCCGCCTCCTCGACTACGCCGACGCCGCGGGATGCTCGCACGTCGCCACGGGCCATTACGCGCGCCTTGAAGGCGGCCGCCTCTCCCGCGGCCACAGCTCCGCCAAGGACCAGTCGTACGTGCTCTTCAATCTCAGCCGCCGCCAGCTCGACCGGACGCTTCTCCCGGTTGGCGGAATGAGCAAAGACGAGGTCCGCGAGGCAGCGCGCCGCTTCGACCTCCCCGTGTCGCAGAAGCCGGAATCGATGGAAATCTGTTTCGTGCCGGACAACGACTATCGCCGGCTGGTCCGCGAGCGGACGGAGACGAAGCCGGGGCCGCTCGTCGACATGGACGGAAAGAAGCTCGCCGAGCATGCCGGCATCCAGAATTTCACCGTCGGGCAGCGCGAGGGACTCGGCATCGCGCTGGGCCGCCCCGCATACGTCGTCGCCCTCGAGCCTGAATCGAACACCGTCGTCATCGGTTTCGCCGACGACCTGCTCTCCTCGGGCCTGGTCGCGCGCAAGCTCAACTGGCTCATCGATCCGGGCAGGGGACCGCTGGAAGCGTCGATTCAGATCCGCGCGCACCATGAAGCCGCGGCGGCGATCCTCCACCTCGAAGGCGACTCCTTGAGGGCCGAGTTCCGCGCGCCGGTCAGGGCCGTGACGCCGGGGCAGGCGGCGGTCTTCTACCGGGGGGAAGAAGTCATCGGGGGAGGGTGGATTGAGAAGGGGATTCCGGCGTAGGGAGGGAGGAACAACAACTCCAAATCCCAACTCCAACCCCAACTCCAAAAAGGCAGCGCTGTCCACGGGGCAGTTTTGGGGTTGGGGTTGGAGTTGGAATTTGGAGTTGTCTTTCGCACTTCCCACCTTCTCCTTTACACCCCTTCCTCCCCCCCTATAATCTCCACCCTTCATTCCCGGAGCCGCCATGCGTTCAGTCGTTCTCGCTTTCTTCACCACCGCGGTCCTGGCGGGCTGCGCTTCGACGAACCCCGGCGTCCCCGACATGCAGGAGGACATCCCGGTGCCGCAGGGCTTCTCGCGGGCGCCGGACAACGAGGAAACGAAGTCGTACTGGGAGAAGCAGGCGACCTTCCGGCTTTACCGGGTGTCGTACGACGGCAAGGCGAAGGCCGGCGACACGACGACGTTTTACCAGCAGCAGATGCCGAAGAACGGCTGGACGCAGGAGACCGCGACGCCGGATGCGAGGGGAGGCGGAGCAATGCTCTCCTTCCTCAAGGACTCGGAACGGTGCAAGATCTGGACGAAGCAGCGGCCTGATGACGAGACGACGCGCGTGACCGTTGAAATCGGGTACAGCAAGTAGAGGACTGATGCCCACGGCCGACAACAAGAACGAAACGAAGGCGACAGCGGACTCCCCCGCCGCCGCCATGGCGGAGCTGGCCACGGAAGGACTGCCGCCGTGGGCCACGAAGTCGCTCGACGTCGCAAAGAAATACCAGAACGTCTTCTACGCGGTGGCGACCGTCGGGCTCCTGACCTGGGCGGTGCTGAAGTTCCAGGCGCGGCGCAAGGAAGAGAAGATCAACGCCGGATGGTCGGAGCTGGGTCAGGCCCAGTCGGTCGATGCTCTGCGCGCGCTTCTGGAGAAGTACAAGGGCCTCGCGATTGAACCGTACATCCGCCTCCGGATCGGCAACAAGCTGGTTGAAGAAGAGAAACTCGACGAAGCTTTGAAGGAATTCGGCGAGCTGAAGGCCAAATTCAACGAGACGCTTCCGGGCAAGCTCGCCGGCCAGCAGGAAAAGTCGGTGCAGGAAAGCAAGGCGTGGTCGGGGAAGGACGGGATGCTGGAGAAGAAGCTGAATGAGCTTCGCGCTGCTGAAAAGGCGCTGGCCCCGATTCCGACACCGGGCAACAGAGTGAAGATCGATGACAAGGAGCTGCCGCGCGTCGAGCTGGACCTGTCGACCGGCAAGGTCCTGATCGAGCTTGACGAACTTGATGCGCCGAACGCGACGGCGGCGTTCATCCGTGAAGTGGAGAAGAATTACTACAACCCGACGAACATCTACAAGATCGAGAAAGACACGGCCGTCTTCATGGGCGACCCGATGCCCGACGGGAGCGCTCCGCGTCTCTTCACGATTCCCTTCGAGTCGAGCAAGATGCCCGCCGCGGCCGGAACGGTCGCGCTTGTGCGCGATCTGCCGCCGGAGGGGCAGCCGGACACCGACGTGCTGAAGAACACGGGTTCGACGAAGTTCGTGATCTTCACGGGCGACGTGCCTCAGTACGCGGGCAAGTTCCTCGTGATCGGCCGCGTGGTCGAAGGCCTCGACGCCGTGCGCAAGCTCACGCTGCTCGACAAGCTTCGCGAGGCCAAAGTTATCCAGAAGCGCAGCCATCCGTACCTGCCGAAGGAAAACGCCGTCGAGAAGCCGCCCGAACCGCCCAAAGAACCGGGAAAGTAGGGCGCTGTGGGCGTCGTCTACGTCAACGAGCTGAAGCAGCACGCGGGTAAAACCGTCACCGTCCGCGGCTGGCTCTTCAACAAGCGCTCAGCCGGGAAGCTGCACTTCCTCCAGATCCGCGACGGCTCCGGCGTCGTCCAGTGCGTCATCGGGAAGAAGGACGTCGACGAGAAGACGTTCGAAGCCGCGGGGCACGTGACGCAGGAATCGAGCGTGGTCGTCGAGGGAGAAGTGCGGCTGGACGAGCGCGCGCCGGGCGGCGCGGAGATCTCGGTGAAGAAACTCGAGGTGCACAGCCTCGCCGCGCAGCCCTACCCGATCGCGATCCAGACGCACGAGCACGGCGTCGACTTCCTGATGGAGCAGCGCCACCTCTGGCTGCGCGGGCCGAAGTCGGCCGCAACGCTTCGGGTCAGGGCGAGGGTCGCGCAGAGCATCCGCGACTTCTTCAACGGCAAAGGCTTCATCCTCTGCGACCCGCCGATCCTGACCCCCGCGGCGTGCGAAGGCACGACGACGCTCTTCAATGTGGAGTACTTCGAGGAAAAGGCCTACCTCACGCAAAGCGGCCAGCTGTACATGGAGGCCGCGGCGATGGCGCTCGGGAAGGTGTATTCGTTCGGCCCGACCTTCCGCGCCGAGAAGTCGAAAACGCGCCGCCACCTCACGGAGTTCTGGATGGTCGAGCCGGAGGTCGCCTGGGCGACGCTCGACGACATCATGAGCCTCGCCGAGGAGTTCGTGTGCTTCGTCGTGCAGCGCGCGCTGGAGACGTGCAAGGAAGAGCTGAAGGTTCTGGAGCGGGACACGAAGCCGCTCGAGAAGATCGTCCCGCCGTTCGCGCGCCTGAGCTACGACGACGCGTGCAAGAAAGTGAAGGCGGCGGGCGTGGAAATGAAAGACGAGGACGACTTCGGCACTCCTCAGGAAATGGCGATCGTCGGCGATTCCGACAAGCCCGTGATGGTTCACAGGTATCCGACGGCGGTAAAAGCCTTCTACATGAAGCGCGACCCGCAGAACGAACAGCGCGTGCTTTGCGTGGACGTCCTGGCGCCCGGCATCGGCGAGATCATCGGCGGCGGCCAGCGCGCGGACGACCTGAAATACCTCGAAGACCAGATCGTCGCGAACAAGCTGCCTCGGTCAGCATTCGAGTGGTACCTGGATCTGCGGAAGTACGGGAGCGTGCCACACTCGGGTTTCGGGCTGGGGCTGGAGCGCACCGTTGCGTGGATTTGTGGCAACGAGCATGTAAGGGAATGCATCCCGTTCCCGAGGACGATCTACCGTATCTATCCCTGAAGCTGAAACGAGAGAACTGACCATTTCTGAAGTAGAAGAAGTTCGTCACACATGGACCGTGGAGCTTGTACTCATCTCAAATCCCTACTTTATCCTCAAAGCAAATGCGGAGATCGCGGACCTTATCTCCGTGCTGCGGATCACCCGACCCAATCCAAGATAGGTCTCTGTACCGAGCCGAGCCCGGATCACGGCCTCACTCAGGATTCCTAGGAACACGACACGATTGCCGATGGCGAGGCCCGACTTGGTTGGGTAGGCACCTTGATTCAAAATGAAAACCGGACTTCCGCTAGAGCCTGGAAATACTCCAGCGTCGATCAAGAACGCGGGCAGGCCTTCCAAATCGTTCCAAACCGGAGTTGAGGTGATTCCACGTCGGATTAGGGGCGCGGCATTGTGCGAGTCTCTCAGCCCTGACGGAAATCCAAAGAAAACGATCTCCTCCATTGCAGACAAGTCCGAGACTACTTCCGGTTTTGGCACCAATTCGGGGCCCACGGAACGGGTGAAGACGGCCCGGCCCTTGGCCTGCAAATCGTTGAGGAATGGCCCCATCGGAACGAGAGCGAGATCAAGCGCTTCGTTCATCTCGCGCTTCAAGAATTCCCCCGGGATCTCGGCTTTGACTCGCTTCTCCCGCACCGGTTTGCCATCGACTCCCTCGACAAATTCGACAACTGCACGTTTCGCATTCACGACTACGTGGCGACAGGTGACAAGTAATGGCACGGATTTTTCAGGGGCCTGCGCGAGTGGCTCGTTGTACAAGAACGCTGTTGCGGCGGAAGTGCTGCCGTCGTGGTTTTCAGTCCAAATCGGAACAACGGTAAACATTAGCTGTGTGCTCAGGTCGTTGAGATTCATGGCACCTAAATGACCTCCTTTGACTTCTCCGGATCCGGCAGATCAGAAAGGGACTCCTTACACTGAAGACTCAAATCGCGGTCCGACTTGTTGCGAAGGAGGAAGAAAGCGACTCCTGCGCCGATTCCGACTGCCGGCATGACCGAGTAGAAAAGAATTCCCAACGCAGACGGAAATGCCAGTTTCGCGGGCACCGCACCCACGGAAGCACCCAGTAACAGCGTAGAAATTCCGAGAAACAACTCGTGCCAAGGAAAGCTTGGCCTCGTCGCTCGCTCTAGCTTGGTACGGCAACTGCGAAGAACGCTTGCGCGAACCCTCACGTAGAATTCATTCAAGTCAGCTTCCGTCGCGCGCACTGGAAAGGACTGATTCACGACGGCCGGAGATCCGGTACTTGGAACCTGTACATCGGCTACTGGAATGGTCGTTGTAGTTGGAGCAGGTGGCAGCTTCCCATTATCCATACGGGCCATTTTGCCACGATTGCCCGCAAACTGAAGGTGCCATCAAGTCTTTCACTCAACTCTCAGCGCCGCGATCGGGTCCAGCCGGCTCGCCCTTCTCGCGGGGTAGACGCCGAAAAACACGCCGACCAGGAATGAGAACCCGAACGCCATCACAACGGCCCACACGGGAAACACGATCGGCATGTCCGGGAAGATGGTCTTGAGCCCCTGCCCTGCCCCTACTCCGAGCAGAACCCCCGCAAGCCCGCCGGCCGAAGACAGGATCACGCTCTCGATGAGGAACTGGGCAAGAATGTCGCCCTTGCGCGCGCCGACCGCCTTGCGGATCCCGATCTCGCGGGTCCGCTCCGTCACGCTCACGAGCATGATGTTCATGATGCCGATCCCGCCGACGAGAAGCGAAATCCCTGCGATCCCGGCCAGCGCGTAGGTCAGCACGCCCATGATCGTCGTCAGCACCGCCATCATGTCGTCCTGGTTGTGGACGGTGAAATCCTCCTTGTTGTCGTGGCGCGTGATCAGCAGCGCCTTTGCGTCCACCGCGCCGCGATTCAGGCCCGCTTCCGTCGGGGCGTGCGCGAGGATTTCCTGCAGGCGGTCGCGATTGAAGATCACCTGCGCGGCGGCGACGGGGACGAAAATGAGATCGTCGAGGTCCATGCCCAGCGAGCGCCCTTTTTTCTGCATGACGCCGATGACGCGGAAGCGGCGGTCGTCGACGAGGATGCGCTTCCCGAGCGGGTTTTCGCCGGGGAAGAGTTCGTCCTTGATCTTGCGGCCGAGGATGGCGACCTGTTTTTCGGAGACGTCGTCGGCGCGCGGGAGGAAGGAGCCGACTTCGACGTGCATGTGGCGGACGGTTTCGAATTCGGCGACGGTGCCGATGACGAGGGTGGAGCGGTTGCGATTGGCGAATTTCACGTTGGCGGTGCCGAAGCAGACGGGGGCGACGGCGGTGAGGGAAGGGCAACGGTCGCGGACCGCTTCGGCGTCGGCGAGCGTAAGGCCCTGGGTGGTGTCGGCGATGAGGGGCATGCCGCCGGAGGTCTCGGCCTTGCCTGGGGTGATGATGATGACGTTGGTGCCGAGGGAGGAGAACTGGTCGGTGACGAAGACTTTGACGCCCTCGCCCAGGGAGACGAGGAGGATGACGGAAGCGACGCCGATGGTGACGCCGAGCATGGTGAGGGCGGCGCGGAAGCGGTTGGCGCTCAGCGTGTCGGCGGCGAGGGAGAAAGTATCGGAGAGGCGGATGCGCATGAGTTATGGGAAAAACGGCAGGGGATGGGGAGAGGAACGGGCAGAGGATCGGGGGGGCTTGGGATGGGGATCGGGATCGGGCAAGCTGCATGCCGCGCTGCCCCATCCCAATCCCCATCCCAAGCCCCCCCAATCCCTCGCCCGTCCGTTCCCCATCCCCTGCCGTTTTATTCTTTCCCCCGCAGCACCTCCTCCCTGTCCACTCTCCCGTCCTTCAGATGCACGATCCTTCCCGCGTGCTCCGCCACCGTTCGATCGTGCGTCACCATCACGATGGTGGAGCCCTCTCCGTGAATCCGGTCGAATACGTTCATGATTTCGGCGCCGACGCGCGAGTCGAGATTTCCGGTGGGTTCGTCCGCGAGGAGCAGCTTCGGCCGGTTCACCAGCGCCCTCGCGATCGCCACGCGCTGCTTTTCTCCGCCGGAGAGCTCGCTGGGCTTGTGCGACGCGCGCGGGACGAGTTCGACTTTCGCCAGCGCCTCTTCGGCCAGCGCCCGCCGCTTCCCCGCCCCGACTCCCGCGTAGATGAGCGGCAGTTCCACATTGGACAGCGCCGAGAAGCGCGGCAGCAGGTGAAACGCCTGGAACACGAACCCGATTCGCTCGGAGCGGATCTGCGCGAGCTGGTCCTCGGACATGGACGAGACGCGCTTGCCGTCGAGCACGTATTCGCCGGAAGTCGGGGTGTCGAGGCAGCCGAGAAGCGCCATCAGCGTGGACTTGCCGGAGCCGGACGGGCCCATGATGGCCACGAATTCGCCGTCCTGGACCTGGAGAGAAGCGTCGGCCAGGGCGCGGACTTCGGAGGCGCCGGTGTCGTAGGTTTTCGTCAGGGAGCGGGCGTCGATCATGAGGGGTCCTGATGTCGATGGGAGGAAAAGAACAGCAAGGACAAATCCCAACTCCAACCCCAACTCCAAATCCCAACAAGATATCTGCCCGCCGCATCGGTTGGGATTTTGAGTTGGAGTTGGAGTTGGGATTTGTCATTGCCTTTGTCCTCACTCCGTCTCCGTCACCGCCACCTCCTTTCCATCCAGTTCCCCCTGGAAATCCAGGTCCAGCAGCGACACCACCACGGTCCCTTCTTTCAGATCCAGCACCTCCGTCGTCTCCCAGTTCGAGACGCCGGTCTTCACTTCCTTCTTCCGGGCAACGCCGCCTTCGACGACATAGACGAATCGTCCATCGCGCAGGCACCTGGTCGGCACGTACGTCGCCTCCGGCACTCGACGGCATAGAATCACCACGTCCGCCGACAGCCCCGGCGACAGCTTCCCCGCCGACGGAATCGCCACCGTCACTTTCAGCGTCCTGTTTTTCTCGCGCGTCGCCGTCACTTTCGGCGCGATCTTCGAAACGACTCCCTTCACCGGCTCGTTCGGAAACGCGTCGAAGGTGAGTCGCGCTTCCATGTCCAATCCAATCCGCCCGAAGTCCGTCTCATCGAAGGGCGCCTCGATCTCGAGCCTGTGATTCGTCTGCAGCTCGCAGATCACGCTCGTCGGCGCGACCGTCTCGCCCGCCTCGACCAGCATCTCCGTAATCCGCCCTTCGAACGGAGCGCAAATCGTCATCTTCTCGATTTCCACCCCGATTTCCGCGACCCGCGCCTTCGCCTCCGACAGGATGGCTTCCGCGCTCACGGATCTCGCGATCGCGTCGTCGCGCTTCCATTCCGCCTCGCGGTACTGCTGCTCGCTCACCAGCGGCGTGTCCTCCTGCCGCTCGCGCTTCCACATCTTTTCGACCCGCCGGAATTCGCTTTCCGCGTATTTCTCCCAGGTCCGCGCGGTGCCGAGCGCCGCCACCTGCACTTTGACCATTTCCTCCGCAGAAACGCGCCGGGCGCGAAGCACGTCGGAGTCGAGTTCCACCACCGGGTCGCCGGCCAGGACGCGGTCGCCCTCGGGATGCACGATTCTGGCCACCCGCCCCGTCCCCTCCGGCCGCAGCCGGGCTTCCTGGGCCGCCGCCACGGTCCCCGCCGACGTCGCCGTCACGGTCATCTCCACGGGACCGCGCTTCACCCGCACCGCCTTCACCGGGTGCGGCCGCGGCGCAAGTCGCCACCATCCGATCGCAGCGACCGCGACGGCAAGAACGAGTGCGAAGAGGAAGAGTTTCTTCATGAGTGGGGGGAGGATTGTACGGGTAGACGCGCCCCCTGTGGGATGCCTGCCGGACACCGTGAGTCACGGTATCGGGCGCGACGAGGACCCTTCGACTCGCCCTGCGGGCTCGCTCAGGGTGAGCCGGGCTGGGAGTGGGCGCGACAGGCTATGGCTTTCATCAGCCCGGCTCAAAAACCCGGCCGCGCGGGCCGGGAGCCTGGAGTCTGGGGAAATTCTAGTCTTCGACCTTCGTGGGCCGGATATCGAATCGGGTCGAAAGGCCGAGCAGCGTCCGGATCCCGTCGTCGATCGTGTAGTTGCCCACATGGATCGTCTCGACCGAGTTGGCCTTGAACCTGTAGGTGTTTCCCCGCTCGGTGATGAAACCGATCAGGTTGTAGTCGCTGTCCTTCACGAACCACGCGCGATGGACTTCGACGCCGACGGGCTTGAGGTGCTCTTCGTCCTCATAGCTCTGCGCCTTCAGCGAGCAGTCCTGGATCTCGACGAACCCGACGACCTGGTTCTTGTCGTTCCAGACCGTCTTGCTGCCTGCGGCCCACCGGGAATTCTCGGTCGCCGGCTGGACGCAGTACTCGTCTTTCACAAGGCTCTCGTGGCAACCTGCGGCGGCGCCGGCGAGCAGGACGAGCGGAAAGAGGTTCTTCATAGGGAGAAGAGGTTAGCGGGAGGCGAGGGCAGGGACAAGCGAAAATCGGGGGAAAGTTGCATACTTGCCGCATGCCCTCACCCGTCATCGCCGTGATCGGCGCTTCCGGCATGCTCTCGAAGGCGCTTCAGCACGTCTCAGGCGGCGCGGTTCTGGCCTGGCCGTCGTCGCGCGTCGACGTACGGAAGGAGACGCTGGTCCGTGAAGCGCTGGCGGCGGACCGGCCGGGGGTGGTGATCAACACGGCGGCTTTTACGGACGTCGACGGCGCGGAGGCGCGGCCGGAGGACGCGTACGACGTCAACGAGCTCGGCGCTGCAAACGTTGCCGCCGCATGCGCTGCTGCCCGAGTCCGCCTCGTGCACGTCTCGACCGACTACGTCTTCGACGGAATGAGGAACAGGCCGTACGTCGAAATCGACCCGCCGGGGCCGCTGAACGTGTACGGGAATTCAAAACTGAAGGGCGAGCGCGAGGTCGCGTCGCGCTGCGAGAATCACGTGATCGTGCGGACGGCATGGATGTACGGCCCGTGGAGCCGGAAAAATTTCGTGGACACGATGCTGAAGCTGACGGCGGAGCGGCCGGCCGTGGACGTTGTGGCGGACGCGTGGGGGTCACCGACGTATTCGATCGACCTCGCCCGTGCGCTGCTTTTCATCGCAACCTCCGACCTCCGCGGCATCCTGCACGCCGTGAACGGGGGGCGAACAACGTGGCACGGACTCGCCTCGAAAATCGTCGAATTGACCGGACGGAAGTGCGAAGTGCGCGCGATCGGCCAGGCGTCATTCCCGCGACCGGCGCGACGGCCGGCGAATTCGGCGCTCGACGCGGGGCGCCTTGCGGCGGCCGGTCATTCGATGCGGCCCTGGGAAGCGGCGCTCGCGGAGTACTTGAGGGAACATGCCGCACCGTCGCGCAACTCTGCCGCGCCCTGCGCCGAATTCCCCTAGCGACTCCATTGGCCCGCCGTTAGCATTCGGAATCGACACCCCGACGGAGCGACCATGCCGACGAAACCTGCCCCGCGCCCGGACCTGGCGCGAATTCACGAAGCGATTTCCTCCGAGCTGGAGGAAGTGGAAAGGCGCATTCAGTCGCAGATGGCGACATATCAGGGGGTTGTCGGAGACCTGATGGGGCACGTCGCGCGATTTGCCGGAAAGCGTTTGCGGCCAAGCGTTTGCGTCCTGGCAGGAAAAGCCCTGGGGCAGGTGAGCACCATTCATTTCGACGTCGCGGTCGTCGCCGAGATGATCCACACCGCGACGCTCGTTCACGACGACGTGCTGGACAGTGCCGACACTCGAAGGAACCTCCCTTCCGTCAATACCCGATGGGGAACCGAAGTCTCCGTTCTTTTCGGCGATTACCTCTTCGCCAAGGCCTTCGCTCTCTGCGCCTCCATCCCGAACCGCGACGTCCTCCTCACGATGGCCGAAACCGCGAAGGTCATGTGCCTCGGAGAACTTCTGCAGAACGTCCACCGCTTCAATTTCGCGCTCTCCGAGCACGACTACCTCGACATCGTGACTCGCAAGACCGCGCATCTTTTCGGTTCGTGCGCCGAACTCGGCGGACTGGCTTCGGGGTGCGACGCCGAAACGCGCGAAGCGCTTCGCGAGTACGGAACCGCGATCGGGATCGCCTTCCAGATCGTCGACGACAATCTCGACCTGATCGGGGACGAAGCGGAAGTCGGGAAAACGCTCGGAACGGACCTCGACAAGGGCAAGATCACGCTTCCCCTCATCGGGCTGTTCGAGCGGCTGGACGACAAGAAACGGCGGGACGTTCAGGCGCTGATTTCCGACCCGGCGGCGCGGGACAAGAGGCGGCAGGTCGTGGACCTGATCGACGCGAACGGGCTGACGGATTTTGCGCTCGAGCGCGCGGACGAGCACATTGCGGGCGCGAAGGCGCGGCTGGCCGGGCTGCCGAGGAATTCGTTCCGTGACGCGCTCGAGGCGCTGGCCGACTACGTTGTCGCGCGTCGGCGGTGAGCGAAGTCGCTCCCGTCCGCAAGCCCGACATTTTTGAGCGCGTGTTCGATTTCTTCGCGAGCGTGAAGCTCGGCGTCTGCGTGATGTTGACCTGCGCGCTCCTTTTCGCGCTGTCGACGGTCGTCTGGCACGAGCCGGAAGTCATCGTGAAACACGTGGCGTGGGTGAAAACGGCGTTCGAAGTGATCCTGGTGTTCCTGACGCTGAACCTGTTTGCGGTGACGCTGTCGCGGTACCCGTGGAACCGCTTCAAGATCGGCATGCTGACAACGCACGCGGGGCTGATCGTGACGTTCACCGGGGCGTTCATCACGACGGTCAGGGGCCGCGACGGAACGTTCACGCTGGCGGAAGGGGAGCAGACGGACCGTTATTTCACCGGGAAGGACCTCCTTTCGATCAAGTCGATCCCCCCGTCAGGTCACGGCGGCGCCGTCCCCTACAAGGAAATCCAGCTGCCGCTCGTCGGCTGGACGCGCGGCACGGATCGCGACATCAAGCTCGAGCTGATGGACGGGAGCGTGGTGCGGATCGACCGGTACTACACGAAATTCCGGATGGAAAAGGCGTGGCGTGAAGCGAAGCCCGGCCACGCATCGGTGAACCCGATCCCTGTCGCACGGGTTTCGGTGGCGAGGGGCGGACATGCGGAGAAAGGCTGGGTCTACGACGAGTCGCTGATGCAGGGGCCCGACGCGCCGCCGCCTTTCAGGTTCGCGTCGTTCATCGTCGCCTATCACCGGGAGATGGACGAGGCTGCGGCGAAGAATCTCATGCTCGCGCGGCCGGAACCACGGTGCGGGACGCTCGTCGTCAGGACTCCCGCCGGCGGGCCGAAGCGGATCGACGTGAAGGACTATCTTGGGAAGCCGTCCGAGCTTCCGGGGGGCTACACGCTGGAGTTGCAGCAGTACATGCCGGACATGGTGGTCGGCCCGGACAACAAGGCGACGAGCAGGAGCGATCGCCCTATTCATCCGGCGATCCGGATCCGCGTCACCGGGCCGGGAGGATTCGACGCGAGCGAAGTTCTGGTCCATCTCGAGCAGACGCCGCCGCAGGCGCCGCATATCAACCTCGACGACAGATTCCAGTTCTCGTACGAGTTCGACGAGCGCTTCACCGCCGTCTCGATCTTTCGCACGGGCGAAGCGACCGCCGCGGTCCTGGTATCGCCTCCCGGCGCCGATGGCAGGCGCACCGACGTGCGGCTGAACCAGGCCGTCCCTCTCGATGACGAACTCGCGATCGCCGTGGCGGGACTGTTCGACCGGCCGGTTGAAGAGGAAATCGCCTGCGACGACGCGCCGGGCAGAAGCCCCGCAATCCACGTCATCTGGAGCGGCGGCGGCAACCAGACCGAGGCGTGGATACCCTTCAACTCCACTCGCGAGATGTCGCTCAACGAAACCACGTTCTACTTCAATTACACGCAGACGCAGGCGGCCCTCCCGTTCGTCCTCGGACTCAGCGACTTCCGGGTCCGCAATTACGAAGGATCCGACAAGCCCGCTTCCCTCGAGAGCCTCGTCAGGGTGCGCGAGGAGGGCAAACCGGAGTACGGGCGGCTCATCAGGATGAATGCACCGCTCGAAGTCCCGGACAAGAGCTGGGGATCCTGGAAGGTCGTCCAGCATTCCTACTACCGCGAATCTCAAGCGTCGTCGACCTTCAACGTTTCGTACGACCCGGGGCGGCCGGTCGTCTACACCGGATTCATCGCAGTCTGCGCGGGCATTTTCTTCATGTTCTGGATCAAGCCGCTGGTCCGGAAGTACACGGAAAAGGCGCCGCTATGAGTCCCCTGTTCGCCCTGCTGCTGTCGGCATCCGCGCTCGCGGACGACTTCGCTTCGAAGCTCGACCCCGCGGATTTCAGGCTCGCCGCGGTGCTCGAACAGGGGCGGAAGAAGCCGCTGGACACGCTGGCGCGCGAAAAGCTGGAGCTCATCACCGGGAACGACGCGTACCAGGGGCAGGACCCGGTCGCGACGCTGCTCTCGATGGTGTTCGAACCGTCGGCCTGGATGGAAGCGGAGCTCTTCAAGGTGAGCTATCCCCGGCTCGTGGAATCAATCGGGGAGCGGAAGGACGGTCACGTCTACTCTGCGAAGGAGCTGCTGGCAGACACGGCGCTGATGGCGGAACTTGAGAAGCGCGAATCCCGGCAGAACGGGCCGCGGGAAGCGGCGCTGGACGAGCTGCGGGCGAAGCTGGCGTGTTTCCTCAATCTCGGCGCGATGCTCCGGGTCGTGCCGCCGCCGGCCGGGTACCCCAAGGACGACTGGTACGGGATGCGTGAAGCGGCGCCCGGAACCTGGCGTGCGGACGGCGCGCCGCGGGAGCTGTACGAGGGCGGCTGGGTCGAGGGGACTGAAGAATTGTGGGGCGAACTGGCCGCGGCGGTTCGGGCGAAGGACGCGCCGGCGGCCAACCGGGCGATGGCCGCCCTCGCTCCACGGCTGGCATCCGTTAACGCCGGGAATTACCCGTCGCGATCGATGCTTGCGACCGAACACGCGTTCATGAGCTGGCGGCCCTTCCGCTGGAGCTGGATCCTCTATGCGCTGGCCTGCGGTGTGCTCGGCTTCGGCGTGAGCCTGGGGTCGAAGCGGGTGTACGCGGCCGGTTTTGTGATGATGTGCGCAGGATTCGCGACGCATCTCGTGGGGGTCGGGATGCGCGCTTACGTCGCGCAGCGAGCGCCGTGGGCCGACCTGTACGAAACAACGGTTGCGGCGACCCTGATGTGCACGGCGTTCGCCGTGTGCTTCGAAGCGATTTTCCGGAGCGGTTACGTCGGAATCAGCGCCTGCTTCATGGGCGCCGTGGGCCTTGTCGGCGCCTCGATGCTCCCCTTCGATTTCCGCACCGTCGACCCTCTCGTGCCCGTGTTGCGGTCGTGGTGGCTCAAGTACCACGTCCTCGCGATGATCTGCGCCTATGGAGCCTTCACCCTGGCGTTCGGAATTTCGATGCTCCACCTCTGGATGCACTTCAGCCGCAAGGACGACCAGGGCTCGAAGAAACTCGAAGACCTGACCTACCGCATCATCCAGATCGGCTTCTTCTCCATCACCCTGGGCGTCATCCTGGGCGCCGTCTGGGCCGACTCCGCCTGGGGCCGCTACTGGGGCTGGGACCCGAAGGAAATCTGGGCGCTGGTGACGTGGTTCATCTACGCCGCCTGCATTCACGGCCGCATGATCGGCTGGTGCCGCGGCCCGCGCGCCGCCGCCGCCTCGATCCTCGGGTACGCCGCCGTCCTCTTCACGTTTTTCGGTGTCAACTTCCTCATGACCGGGTTGCATGCTTACGCGAACGCAAGCTAGATTTCCAGTAGTGCGCCCGGGGCATGCCCCGGGCCCGATGCTTCAAAGTTCGGTTTGAATGGGGTTCCCGCAAAGGCACGATAGAATCCCCTTCCACCCATGCCCCTCTTCCCCCTCGACAAAGTCACACCCGGAATGAAGACCGCCGCGCCCGTGCTGGACAGCGGCGGGATGCTCCTCGTCCGCGAAGGCGCGGAGCTCACGCCGGAACTGATCGAACGGCTCCGAAACCGGAAAGTCCCGGCCGTCGACATCTTCCTCGGCGGAAGTCAGCCTTCCTCGGGCACGCCGCTGGCCGTCACGGACCCCGACGCCGCACAGGCCGCGCTCGCCCACGCTTTCGAAAAAGCGAACGCCCACCCGGTGATGAAGGCGCTCTTCGACGCCGCATCCGAACGGATCCGCGCAGGGAGGAAAAAGTGACCGTCACAGGTTCTCCCGGCTCCGATCGCCTCCGCCGCGTCGTCGACCGCATCCAGGGACTCCCCACGCTCCCGGCCATGCTGTCCTCGATCAACCGCCTCATGGTGAATCCGCGCACCAGCGCGAAGGAAATCGCCCAGCTCATCTCAAGCGACCCGGCGATCACTTCCAAGGTCCTTCGCGTCGTCAATTCTTCCTTCTACGGCTTCCCGAATCGCATCTCCACCGTCACTCACGCGATCGTCATCCTCGGCTTCAACACGATCCGCTCCATCGTCCTGTCGACTTCGATCTTCGACGCCCTCCGCAAGTCCCAGCCGTCCCACGGATTCGACCGCGCAGCCTTCTGGCGCCACTCCATCGGCACCGGCGCATGCTCCCGCGTCCTCGCCCGGAAACTCGGCTTCACCGCCCTCGAAGAATTCTTCATCGCAGGCCTCCTCCACGACGTCGGCAAAATCGCCCTCGACTCGTACCTCCCCGAAGATTTCGGCAAGGTCGTCGCGAAGGTGCGCGAAGCGGATATCACGATGCTGGAAGCCGAGGAAGCGGTGCTCGGCGTGAACCACGCCGACGTCGGAGGCTGGCTGCTCCAGAAGTGGAGCCTGTCGCAGGGCCTGGTCGACGCGGTCGCGCGGCACCACAGCCCGGCGCTCGCCGGCGAAAACCTCAAGCCGGCGGCGATCGTGCATTTCGGCGACATGCTCGCGCGCGCGCTTCAGATCGGCTCCGGCGGCGACCGCAGGATGCCGACGCTCTCGGACGAGGCCTGGACGGTGCTGGGCATCGGCACGGACTCCTTCCCGGCCTTGCTCGCCGAAGGCTCGGAAGAAGCCGACCGCGCGATGGTCTTCCTGGAGTTCGCACGGTGACGGACGCCTCCGCGCCACAGGAGACGGCCAAGGCCGAGGCGGACGCTCTTCGCCACGCCTACGAAGTTTCCCGGTTCGTGCAGGAGCGCTCCCGCGAAATCCGCGGCGTCCGCGCTTCGGCCGACATCGTGAAGTGCTTCGCGGAAGCGGCGCGGACCCTGGTCGGCTCGGGAGGCACGCAGTTTTACGTGCGCGACGCCGCAGGGACGGCGATGGTCCTGCACAAGACGACGGGCGACACCACGATCCGCCGCCTCGGC
Source organism: Planctomycetota bacterium (assembly GCA_009773755.1). Classification (GTDB taxonomy): domain Bacteria; phylum Planctomycetota; class MHYJ01; order WSZJ01; family WSZJ01; genus WSZJ01. The sequence goes on from WSZJ01000041.1 coordinate 31,587, forward strand.
GCGTCCCCGTGGCGCCCGCCAAAGGAAACGCTCGACTGGGTCGCGAAGGAGCGGCGGACGACGACCGTTCCCGGCGAGAACGATCGCGAATGGCACACGCTGGTCCCGCTCGTCGTCGCGGGAGAAGTTTCGGGGATCCTTGTCCTCGACGTGCCGCAATCGGCCGGCGAACTGGCGCAGCAGACGATCGAAGCGCTGACCTTCCTGGCCGAGGAGGCTGCGGCCGCGCTCATCGCTTCCGAGGAACGCGCGCGGGTCGACGACGAACTCGGCCGCATCGACCGCGAGCGCTCGTTCCTCGCCAACATCCTCGATTCCATCACCAACGGAATCCTCGCAGCCGACCTCGACGGCCGCATCCTTCAGATCAACCGCAACGCCGCCGCTATGCTCGATATCCCTTCACTCGACGTCATCGGCCAGGATTTCGAGCCGCTGCTGACCGGCGACGTGCGGGTGGAGCTGCGCGCGATCTTCGACGAAACCCTTCAGGCCGGCTTCGCCATGGAACGCCTCGTCACCACGCGCCTCGGCGGAACCGAATTCCCCATCGCCGTCGGCTCTTCCCTCCTCCGCGACGACGCTCTTCAGGCCTTCGGCTGCATCCTCGTCTTCCGCGACATGACCGCCAGCCGCGAGATGGACCGGTTGCGCAAACTCGACCAGATGAAGTCGGACTTTGTCGCCAATGTCTCGCACGAGCTGCGCACGCCGCTGACGTCGATCAAGGCGTACTGCGAAGCGCTGGCCGGGATGCCCCGGACGCCGAAGGAGATGGAATTTCTTCAGGTGATCGAGGAGGAAGGCGACCGGCTGATCGAGCTGATCGAGGACCTGCTCGACGTGTCGCGGATCCAGAGCGGCACGTTGCGGCTGAACCTGGAGCCTGCGAATCCGCGGGATCTCGTCGCGGAAGTGCTCGCCATGCCCAGGCTTCACGCGGGGAAGCACCGCATCGCCTCGAACATCGCTGCGGACGTCCCCGAGATGCTCTTCGACTGGAACCGCATGAAGGAAGTTCTGATCAATCTCGTCTCGAACGCGGTCAAGTACTCTCCGGAAGGCGGCGACATCTCGGTGTCCCTCGCGGTCGCGGAGGGTAATCTGCGCATCGCTGTCGAGGACCACGGCATAGGCATCGCCGACGCGGACCAGGCCAGCCTGTTTCAGCAGTTCTTCCGCGTCGACGGCTCGCTGGCGGCGAAAGTCTCCGGAACAGGGCTCGGGCTGGCGATTGCAAAGGGGATTTCGGAAGCGCACGGCGGGACGGTGACGGTGAAGAGCGCGCCGGGAAAAGGTTCTGTCTTCACGGTCATTCTGCCGATTCGGAGGGATGTCCCACAGGGAGAGGCCCGGCCCGAGAAGTCGCCGTTCGGATAAGGAATGCGGGCGGGCGGGCAGGCGAGCAGGCGGGCAGGCGAAAGAACAAACGACCTCCGAATTCGGAACGTCGTTTTTTTCGCCCGTCCGCCCGTCCGCCCGTCCGCCC
>WSZJ01000042.1 GCA_009773755.1 Planctomycetota bacterium
TGCGAGCCCCGCCCGCACGCGCGCGCCGTGCGCCGGCCCTTCGCGCGAAGGGGGCTGCGCCAGCGGCCCGATCGGCGCGATTAACGCCGGATCCGCGCCGACCCTCTCGAGAAACTCCGCCACGCCCGCGTGCGCCCCCGCCGTGATCTGCATGTCGAAGCCGCGGAAGCGGACTTTCGCGACGTGCCCCGGATCGGCGTTCCAGGCGCGCATCCACTCGATCATCGAGAGCACTTCCTCCGTGTTCCACGTCCAGTACCGGACTCCCGCCAGCGCCGCCCGCGCGTCGCCGCGGCCGTGCAGCACGTAGTCGTCGATTGCGCGGCACTCGGACTGGCTCGCTTCGATCGCGAACACGGTGAACCCCAGCCTGGCGACGAGGTACTCGAGGAAGCGGTGCTTGAGCTGGAAGAACTCGCGGGTGCCGTGCGTCGCCTCTCCCAGCGCGACGATTTTCGCCGCGCCGACAAGCCGGGCAATCGGCGCCATGTCGCCGAACCCGTGCCCGGCCTCCGGCGACACCAGCGGAGTCGCGTGCGCCGCAATCCACTCGACCACCCCGGCCGGCGCTCGCCGGTCTCGCTTAACCCTCATCTGCTGCCAGTCCCGAATTGGTTCACGGGCGTGCATGTTACACGTACTCGATCCTACGGTCGGCGAGCCTCCGCAGTCGTTCAGGCTATGATGAAGCTGGAGGATGATTCTCATGCGTCCTGTCGTGGTTCCGGTCCTGCTCCTTCTGCTTCCCGCCCTCGCTTTCGCCGAGGACAGCGGCGTCTTCGAGAGCAAGGAGGAAGGCTTTCGCATCGAGCGGCCGGACGATTCGTGGAGCATCGGGGAGGTCCCGGCGATCCCCGGGACGCGCTTCGCCGCAAGAGTCGCGCGGGGCGGCGATGGCGGCGAGACGAGCGTGATCGTCACCGTTGCGGACGAAAACGGGATCACGGACCCGGAGGTCGCCCGGGATGCGGCGATGACGGCGCACGAGGGTCAGCCCGGGCATTCCGGTGTTTACAGAGGGGTGGGGGAGATCGCCGGGGAAGAGGTTCACGCGCTGACCTTCACGTTCGACAATGACGGCAAGCCGTACACGGTGAGGCAGCATTTCCTGGTGCATCACGACGCCATTTTCATCGTCCAGTTCTCCGGCCCCGAGAAGACGTTCAAGGAATCGAAAAAGGAATTTGCAAGGATCGCCGCGAGCTTCCAGTTCCTTCAATCTGCCGACCTGTCCGCGCGGGGATGGAGGTCCTTGCTGAAGAGGATGACGGCGAATTGCGGAAGCGAGATCCCGTGGGCGTCGTCGTGGAAGGAAGCGGCGGATCGCGCGAAGAAGGAAGACAAGCTCGTCGTCGTGGTGTTCGAGGAGTACCGCGGCCTCAATATCGAGCACTGCGCGCCTTTGACGCTCTTCATGGACACCGATGTCGTCGAGCTGATGAACGAGCGCTTCGTCGGCCTCATCTGGATGCCCGGGATGAACGCGCCGTTCGAGAAGCCGAAGGTGTACGGCCTGGGCCCGGGCACGTTCGGCCAGGGGACGCTCTTCGTGAAGCCCGACGGCCGTGTCGTGTCCTGCGGCGTCTCGTTCGATCCGTTCTACTTTTACGACCACGCCCGCGAAGTGCTGCGCCGGCATCCCGGGGCGCTGGCGGACGAACCGGTCGATGCGGAGGGATGGATGCGCCGCGGGGAGCTCGACCGGGCCGCAGAACTCCTGGCCTCGCCTTCGACGGCCGCGGACTGGCTGCTCAAGGCCGACCTCATGCGGCGTCTGCGCAAGGGCGATGAGGCGTTGCAGGCGATCGCGAAGGCCCGCAAATTCAGGATCCGGGGAGTGGACCCGAAGGAGGCGGTCGTCCGGCTGAGAATGGGGCAGTTCGCGGAGGCCGGAAAGCTGCTCGCGGGCCGCGACGATGCGGAGTCCGGCTACTGGCGGGCGCTGGCCCACGGGATGCAGCTCGGGATTGAACCGATCCGCAAGGAGCTCCAGGACCTCGCCGTCGCGCACTCCGACGACCGATGGGCGTGGCGCGGCGTCGCGATGCTGAGCGGAAAGAACGCGGCGTCCGCCTTCGACCACGCGAAATGGCCGGACGAGAAGCGGATCGCGGCGTGCCTGCAGCCGAAACGGAAGGCGCCGTCGGACCTGGCGCAGGCGGAGCGCGGCGGCGTGCGCTTCCTGTTGGAGACGCAGCTCCCTGACGGCTCGTGGCCCTCGCCGATGTCCCTCACCGACCCCCAGGGCGCGATCGCCGTCGGCATCACCGCCATCTGCGGCGAATCTCTCCTCGCGCACCGCGACGCCACCGGCGCCAACGACGCCATCCTCGAAGCGCTCGACTTCACGCTCGCCGCGACCCTCACACCCGACGACGCGCGACTCTTCGACCACACGATCTGGGCCCACTGTTTTGCCCTCCGGTTCTTCGCCGCCTGCGTCCAGGCCAAGGTCGGCAACCGTGAAAAACTCCTCGCAGGGATGAACGACCTGGTCTCCGGCATCAGGAAATCCCGCCGCGCCGGCGGAGGCTGGTCTTACGTCAAGCTCGACAGCCGCGAGGACGCCTCGACCGGGTTCGTCACCGCCGCCGTCCTGTGCGCTCTTCATGAAGCAAGAGCCGCCGGCACGGAAGTCCCGAAATTCTTCGTCGACAAGGCCGCCGAGACCCTCGCCGCCCTTCGCACCCCCCAGGGCGCCTTCGCCTACAGGCGGCCCATGGCCGGATCCACGGACGAGGTGCAGGCCGAAGCGTCGCTTCGGAGCCCGCTGGTCGCCTTCGCGCTGAAACGGGTGAGGAAGGGCGACGTCGACGGGATTCGCACGGCGCTCGAAATCTACCTGAAGCATCACAAGCACGTGCGAAGGGAGCGGGGCAAGGGGCTCAGCCACACCGGCCCCGAGGGGACCGCGTCCTATTACCTGATTTTCGGTTACGCGTTCGCGGCGGAGGCGGTGCGGGAGTTGCCGGAAGAGGAGCGCGCGAAGTACCGGGAGGCCCTGGCGGAGGACCTCCTGAAAACGGTCCTCGAGGACGGCGCGTTCTGCGACAGCCCAAGCGTCGGGCGGCACTACGGCACCGGAATGGCGCTGCGCGCGCTGCGACTGCTGAAAGACTGACCCGCGCCAACGGAACGGTCAGTCCGGGATCTCGTTGGAGCGAGTCCACCGAAGAACGTTAAGCAAGTCCGTCCAGGTCAGGGCGGCGGTGATTTCCTACCTGGCCTTCCTGACGATCTGCAGATGCGACACCACCTTGGAAGGCGTGAACTCCACGCACTCGTACAGGCTCTCCACGCCCCGCAGGTCTTCAAAGATGCGTTCCCCCTGGCCAAACAGGAGGGGCACCTGCACCAGGTGGAGCTCGTCGATGAGGCCGGCTTTCAGGTATTGGCGGACGGTGGCGGCGCCGCCGGCCAGGCGGACGTCCTTGCCTTTGGCGGCGAAGAGGGCCTGTTTCAGGGCGGATTCGATGCCGTCGTTCACGAAGGTGAAGCGCGTGCCGCCTTCCATCGGGAGGGGGGCTTTCTTTTCATGGGTCAGGACGAAGACGGGGTGGTGGTAGGGAGGGTTTTCGCCCCACCAGCCTTTCCAGGACGCTTTGTCTTTGGCGTCGGGGGGCGGGCCGAACATGTGGCGGCCCATGATGCTGGCGCCGATGTTCTCGTCTGATTTGACCAGGAAGTCGTTGTCCATGCCTTCGGCGCCGCCCGTGCCGCCGAACAGGGTCTTCATGTGTTTGGTGGCGAAGGCCCAGCCCATCAGCCTCAGGCCGTTCTTTCCGAATGGCTCTTCCTGGCTTTGCCCGGGAGCGGCGCTGAAGCCGTCCAGGGAGATGGCGAAACTGCGCACGACGAGTTTGGGCATGCGCTCAAGCTAAGCGCGAACGGGCGCTTCGGCGCGCAATTTTCGCCGCGCGGAAACACGGGGAGCGGCGGACGCGGCGAGTGTGCACTCGAACGGCCTTCGCGATGTCCTCGGCTTTTGGGTCTGGGCCGTCGTCGCGGTCTTGGATGTGATCTCCCAGGTGGGAATCCGGGTGTGAGGCATGGTCAGTACCGGAAGGATCGAGGAGGTCCCAGACGGGGAGCTCGGAGACGGGGTCGGCGGCGAGGACTGCCTAAACTGCCCTGCTGCGACTGAGGACTAGCGAGGTTTTTCTTCGAAGCGGAACTTCTCCCTGTTCTCACTCCACCAGGTCTTCCATTGACGGGCGTCGGCCGGAAGCTGCTGGCCGGTCAGGGTCTTCAGGCCTTCCACGGCCTGCGCCCGGAAGGTCTCCGGTCCACGGATCACCTTGTCGGTCTTCATTCCGTCGAAGTCCATTTCGAGGCATTCAATCAAGCCGTCGACGGCCTCTTTGCAACGGAATGCGGACAAAGCGGACACGCACCAGAACAATCTGGAACCATCCTTGTCCGCGCGAATATCTCGCATCAGGAAGGGAACCGCCCGACCGTCCGCGGTGTCGCGGAGACACCAGACGACGTGACTGTGCTGGAATTCGTCCAGCGTCGAGTCCTGGAGGAGGGAGCAAAGTCGAGGCACGCGATCCCCTGGCTCCAGCATTGCGGCGGCGATCATTGCGCGCCCAAGTCGTTCCTGCTCGTCGTACTTCGCGATAGGTTTCCCGTCGCGAATGACGACACCCTTGTCCTCGATGAGCTTCTTGATTGGCGCCAGGGCTCGAGCGTCTCCCAGGAGTTCAAGGGCCTCGATCGACTTGGGATACTCCAGGTGATCAATGAGGAGAGGCACGACCTCTGTCGCTCCCAGCCTGGCGAGCGCCCAGATGAGGCGGTCTCTGCGGTCAAACGGTTCGTCCAGGTCCTTGATCAGGCGCGAGAGGTGTTCCACCAGGACCGGAATGGCTCGCTTGTCCCCAAGGTCCGCCAGGGCCATCACGTACTTGCGCGAGGCGTCAGTCTTCTTGACGCGTTCAATCAGGAGCGGGACCGCCTGCTGGCACTTTGATTGACCCAGGGCGTTTAAGAGGCCGCTGTGCTCGGCGGCGAGGTACGCGACGCTGAATTCGATGTTTCGGCTCCACCCCGAAGTGTCCTTGTCCGTAAACGGACGGTCGTCGGCGACGGCGGCCATTGCCAGTTCAACGACCCATGCTGGGGACGCATCGCGATGGGTCCAGAGCAGGCCGGCCAGCACCGCGTGTGTGTTCCTGACCGTCTCGTAAGACGTGGACTTCATGGAAGCCAGGATCTCAAGGGCGGCCTCCTCGCTTCCCGCCCCGGAAGCGATCTCGGCATAGATCAGGCGAAGCGCGGGGCTCTCCTTCTCCTGATTCATCCTTCGCGAGAACTCCGCGCGGACGCTGCTGGCCGAGCATGCTCCAGCCTTCTTCAGCAATTCGGAGTTCGCGACCCAAAGAAGCACCACCTGGGGTTCGTCCGCAGACATGTTCGCAAGACTCGAGCCGCGGCGGATGAATTGCGGAAAGTCGGAAGGAAGGGCCATAGCGCCCGGCTCGTCGGCAGGCGGGTTCCTGAGTGCGTCCGCGATAAGCGCGCGAAATCGCGCCTCGGAACCCGGCGCCCCGAAGGGCCCCAGCGCCTCGCCCGACGGATCGGATGACTTCGGGTCGGCGTCTTCGCTTTTTGCGACGGAGCCGAAGACGACCAGTATTGCCAAGAATGACAGGGGGCGGAGTTTCATGGGACTCTTGGATGTTAGCTAACCACTGGCCACTCCACGAATAGGACCTTTGAAATCGACCTCAGCGCCGCCGTCCGCGCGATTTTCGCCTAGGACCTGCCGGTCATGCAGTCAGGCTCCGCAATAGTTTACGGTCAAGTTTCGTGCCGGATTGAGCTGACGCGGGACGGAACCAAGGTGGTAATTCTCTCGCGCGCCGGCGCGCAGGTGATGAAGGTTGTGAGGGGCACGAAGAAGTGAAGTGCGAATCGTTCGTGGCAGCGCAGCGCAGGTCCCAGAACTGCGCGTTCAGCTTCGCACCACGACCGATTCCTAGAGCCCGTCCTCCGTCGTTTCGGGAGGAGGAATCTTCTTCGCCGCTTTCCACGAGGGACGTGGGCCGGACTTGGGCAGAAGCGCCAGCGCACCCGCGCCGCCCAGCGCGCCGCCGTCGAAGCCTGATCGCCGCTCCAGGGCCAGCGTGAAGCGCGCGGCGGCGACGAGGTCCCGCAGTTTCAGGGGATCGGTTTCCACCAGCGCCCGTTCGATGATCTCGGTGATCTGGGCCACCACTGCGGATGCCGCGGTCAGGCGCGCCTTCGCGGCGGACAGTTGTTTGCGACTGTGTCGAAGCGTGGCTTCGCGTTCCAGGCGCTTCAGGTCCGCAGGCATGCCGGAAAGCGCGGACTCCAGGGCGGCCACCTCCCGCTCGAGAGGTTCCGGCTCGCCCAGGAGCCGGCGCTCTTCGTCCAGCGCCAGCGACAGAATCGCGCGAAGCGGGACGAGGCACGCCGATTCCCCATACACGGGCGTACCGGGCAGCTTCGGGACTTCCTGGACCGGCACGGGCGGGGAAGGGGACCTCTCGATGGCGCTCCCCGGAAAGTTCGCGACGAGGTGAGTGCCCGCAAGCGACTTCGCCACGATGACGGTCACAGGCATCCAGGGAAGCACGACGAGGTCTCGCTCAACCTGCCCCGACTCCTCCAGCTCGCCGCAGGCCGCCTCCCCGAGGACTTCCCGGGTCCAGGCCGCGACACCCCCGGGAGTCGCGTGCCGCTTGAAGCTGAAGACTCCCGAACCGAGGCGGGCCCGCACGGGCATTCCCGCGGCGACGAGGATCTGGCTGAATCCCCCCGCCAAGCCCGCCCGCAGGAGGTCTTCAAATCGTGGCGGTGCGTCCGATTCCTCGAGGACCTCTCGCAAGCGAGCCTCCGCTGTCGTCACGCGACCCTGGGATGGTACCGCTTTCCGATGCGCGGCGGCGGCGCCCCGGATGTGCGAAGATGGGCCATAGAACCATTGCGGAGAACTCCATGAAGCGCAGCTTTTCCATCATGGCCCTGCTGGCCCTCGATCTCTTCGCCGCTCCGCCCACGCTCGGCTCGCTCGGTGGTCCCTGGTGGTCCGAGGACGGCACGACTGCGATCGACGTCGGCGACGAAGGGTTCGGCACGCTCCAACACTGCGAGTTGCAGAAGGTCCACGACGGCAGGTTTTCGATGAGTTCCGACGGCAAGCTCACCTTCGCGCGCGAGGGCAATCCGGCGGTCGCTTGGAGCGCAGCAATGGACGGAGACTTCCTCGTCCTCACCGACGCGGAAGGCGAGGCCCTCAGGTTCCGTCGCGAGTCCCGCGAGGCGCGCACGGGGCGATGCGGCCGGATCCTGCTGGAGCTGCGGGATCTGAACCGATCGCTGGAGACGCCGAACATCGAGGCGGGCGCGGCAGACCGGATCCAGCGCCGCATCGGCGAGCTGAAGCCGCGAATGGAGGTCATTCTTTGCTCACTGGCCGGGAGGAGCGACAAAGCCCAGGAGCAACTGCTCGAGGCGATCCTGGAGAAGGTCGCTCCCGAGGCGGTCGAAGCGGCGAGGTCAGCGGCCCACGAAACCGAGTGCCTGAATCGGCTCAAGCAAGTGGGCATCTACTTCGCGCTCTATGAGATGAAGAAGGGCGCCTGGCCCAAGGCGATCGACGACATCAAGGCCCCGGACATGCTGACAGACGAAATTCTGCTCAGCTGCCCGGTCACCGGAAAGCGGGATGCCTTCACGTACGTCCATCCCGAAAAGGGGGACAAGACTCCTGCGGACGCGGTCGTGGCCTGGGAAAAGGACGCGCACCCCAACGGGGATCATCACGTCCTGACCTTCGAAGGGCGGGTCACCCGGCTCAATGACGACGAGCTGAAGGTCGCGCTGAAGGAAGGCGTGGGTAAAGCCATGACCCGCGTCACGATTACTTCGACGAAGTTTTCCCCGACGCCCGACGGGCTGGAACTTGTGGTCGAGGGCACCGTGGAGGGCCTGAGGGTCGGAGTGAACGCGGGCAAGCCATGCGTGAAGGCCCGGGCGATCCTGCAAGGGTTCGGCCAGAGGAAGGCTCCCTACACATCGGACGCGACGGCCATCTCCGGCGCGCCGGGAGACCAGCCCCTCGCCTTCACGGTTCGCCTGAATCTCGGAAAGGAAGACCCGAAGCGGATGTCCATTGGGATCGACGTCCACGACGAGGTGCGGCGCGTGACGATCGGCCTTCCAGTCGACTTGGACAAGTAGCGCGGGTTCCTTTGTCCGAGTCCTCCGTCGTCGTCGATGGACTAGTTGGCTTCGCGAGAGTCGCTGAAGAGGCCGATCTTCCGAATCTTGTTCAGGGAGAGTCCGAGCAGGAACAGGCCGATCAAGAGGCTTCCAACGGAGAGCAGACGTCGGCCCTGCATTCCCTCCCCGATGCCGGCGCCCACTCCCGCCAGCGCACCGACAAACTCGTACGCCGCCGAGATGCGCGTCGAAGATCCTCGAGTTTGTTGAAGGGCGGCGGAAGCTCCCAACAACATGAGTACCGCGGTTGCGGCCTCAACGGCGAGGACGATGCCCATGGTCACGAATTCGAAAAATCGCAGAGGGTCTTCGGTCATGTCGAATCCCAGGAATTCCTTCACCACGATCGGCGTCGCGATCAGCGCGGCCATGACGATGGTCGCCGCAATGAGTCCGGCAAGCCTCGTCATCAGTGAGATAGGACGCGGAAAACCGCGGTCCACGCCGCCATCCCTTCGGCTTTCGTCGGACTCATGGGGCATGCCTAGCTGCTTCCTCAACGCCTCGGCGAACGAGGCCTGAACTCCTCAGCCGTTCATTCAAGAGCTCCAGCGCCATTTCTGCGGAAGCGCTGTCGCGCGAGGAGATGACGACGGCCTTCTCGTTCGATTTCGACTCGAGACAAAGGTCCCAGACGTCGTCGTAGACGACCGACCCTTCGAAGTGGACATGAATTCCAAGCGGGGCGGCCAGCGCAGACACCGGAGTCAAGGGAGACGGCTCGTGCCCTTCCTGCAGCCTTCTCTCGACCGTGACTCCCGCCACGTCCGAAAAGTGCCAATCCAGCAGCGTTCGCGTCCAGGGCCCATAGTGCCTGAGGACGCGGAGTCTGCGCCGCGCGTCGTCAATCCGGACCGTGTTGCCGCCGGTGAAGGTCGTGAAGAGCAGGGCGATCGGAATGGCGGCCACGATCAGGGCACCGCCGACCAAGTCCATGAAGGCCATTGGCACGATGAAGACTCCGAGCGCCACCAGGAGGACGAGAGCCATCCGGCGTTTTGCAGCCCTGGGCGCCCGAATCGCGACCGGGCTCCGCTCGCAGATCTTGAGATACGGTTCCGCAGCGAAGGCTGTTGCCAGTGGCGTCTGCGTCGGCATCGCCGCAAGGTTATCAGGTTCTCATCGGGCCTCGAAATGACCTTCAGTGGCGCCAATGGAATCAGCGCCGACTTCATCAAGGAAGGCGAGCGCCTCGCCGAAGCCCCTCCACCGCGGAGGGCGCCCAGGCGAAGGAGCGCAAGGTGTTGCCGAAGGATCGGGGTATCCTAGGGTTCCGACATGACCAACGTGGTCCTCCAACACGACTTCCGAAATCTAGAGGTAAGGTAGACTTTGAATCCGCGAGCGGAGCAAGAGGTGTTCAAGGACCTGGCTGCACTCTGCGCAAGCCCGGGATTTGCCCACGCAATTGCATACTTCTGCCTTCGTGACCATGTAGTTGGATACAGCGACAAGCTTAAGGCCGAAGAGTACGCCAAGCTCTTTTCGTTCGAGCGACTGATTCGAACGGAGATCTCCACCCTTGTCGGGCTATTGGTTCGTTCGCCGTGCGATTTTGCAATTCCCGACGTGAAGGTGCTTGAAGACTACATTGCGCGGTCCGAGTCGCTCCTCAAGGAGCTTCACAATGCCTTGAGTGAGCCCGCTCGGAGGCAAATTCAAAAAGCGATTGCCGATCCGGGCAATATCGAGAAATACGATCCTCTCTCAACGGCCGAAGCCCTGCGCGAACCGATCTTCTACGGCCCCGAGTCCGCTTACAGCTCTCAATACCGAGACCTATCAGTTCAGAAGTACACACGCGACTCAGAATGGCTCACAAGTACGCGAGGCTTTTCCCCGGAGGATGCGCGCCGAGTCGCAGTCGCAGTGAGCAAGCACGTCAATGCCAAATTGCTCACAACGCTTGTTGACTCGAGAGACCTCCTTCCGGAAAAGCGGAATATCCTTGCCGGCTTCCAATTCACAGCGGCGGATATCGCGGCTGCTGGGGGCTTGAAGCTAGCACTAGTTTCAGCCGTCCTCGATTCGTTTACATGTCCGGAAGACGGCAATGCCACCTTCACTTCCTTGAATGAGTTCAATGCAACTAACGCTTTTCCAATCCTGAAGGCAGGCGGCGACAATCGAATCCTATTCCTTTTCACAAGTCTTACGGAGGCTCTGTATGAAACTCCGTTCTTCTGGATGATCAGCGACAAATCCTATGCTGCCGCTGCATCCACAAATCGCGGCCTGTTCGCTGAGGAGTTCTCGACCACACGGCTGACCCGCGTGTTCGGCGCTGACAAGGTGTTTCGCAACGTCGATGTCTGGGAAAGCAAAACACGCAAGAAAAAGCTTGGCGAAATCGACTCGCTGGTGCTGTTCGGGGACCGTGCAATTGTCATCCAGGCCAAGTCGAAGAAGCTGACGTTGGCAGCTCGCAAGGGAAATGACCTCCAGCTAAAGGCAGACTTCAAAGCTGCCGTGCAGGACGCGTGCGACCAAGCTGTGGCTTGCAGCCAGCACTTGCTCGCTGGGACCTCGTTTATCACGGAGAGTTCAGGAAAGGAAATTCGGCTACTGACGGCCCTGAAGAAGATTCATCCTGTTTGCGTCGTGTCCGACCACTATCCGGCGTTGAGTTTTCAAGCCCAGCAATTCCTTGCCTTCAAGCCGATAGAACGAATCGAGCAACCACTAGTGTGCGACGTGTTCTTCATGGACGTCGTGACCGAGTTTCTCGAAACGCCACTGCGGATGCTGAGCTATCTCGAGCTGCGGGCACGGGTTGCCAACAACATCGGCCTATCGCACGAAATCGTCGCCCTGGGCTACCACCCAAGTCAGAACCTCTGGCTTGGCGAATACGATTTCATTGGCTTAGAGGACAGCTTCTCTGTGGACGTCGATATTGCCATGGCCGCTCGTCGAGATGGAGTCGAAGGCGAGAGAGTTCCTCCTGGAATTCTGACGCGGCTGAAAGGCACCCCCGTTGGCCGCATTATTGAGGAGATTGAAAAGCGCTCCGAGCCAGGAGCAATCGGGACCGGGCTTGAACTTCTCAAGCTCGGCGAAAAGAGCGTGAATGACTTGAACATAGTCGTGGACAAGATCGTCTCCGCCGCAAAAAAAGACGGAAAACCGCATGACGCCACGCTGGTTCTCAGCGACCGGAGCGGTGGAGTTACAATTCACTGCAGTCCGCTGCCTGACGACATCGCCGGGTCGAAACTCAAGACTCACTGCGAACTCTGCAAGTATCGTGAGAAAGCTGGTAGGTGGTTCGGTCTGACTGTCTGGCCGGGAGATGGGTCTGTCAGGTTCGGCGTGATGCTTGAATTTCCGTGGAAGCAGGATCAAGCGTTGGATGTCGTGGTGGGAAAACTGCCCCCCCTCAAACCGATCGAGGCGCTTGCGACGCTCAACAGGGAGGCGAAGCGGCCGAAGATTGGCCGCAACGCCCTTTGCCCGTGCGGCAGCGGCCTCAAGTACAAGAAGTGTCACCTACCCAAGGGTGGCATGCCATCTTGACTCGCGTCCAAAACCTGCGCTATGACCGTGACCGCTCCCCGTCCCCGCAGACGATCACGACTCACAGTGCCTGCACGCGGTTGGCTCTTCGCATCAGGGTTTTAGGCGACCGTGCCGACGTATTCCTGAAGAGCGCCTGAACGCGCACGATACGACTTCGCGCTCGTCGCCTGAGTACTGAGGGTCTAGAAAGCACTCGAGCAGGACTGCGCTACGTGCTCCGATTCGTCGTCGTGGTCGTCGGTGGAATTCTCGGAATGCGAGGGTCTTGCCGCGGCGTGGTGTCGCAGAACTCGTCCGCCAACTAGTCCCACCATGCGACCATAACTGGGGAGCCATGAGCATCGGCGATTGTGGATGAGACGCCCATCTCCTCGGCGGTCCCGACTTCGTCCGGACTCAAGAGCCGCAGCGCCCGACGGAGTTCCTTCACCGAAATCTTGCCGACGACAAGAACCGTGTCAGCAAATGGCCAGCAGTCATCGCCCGGATCGAGTTCTGAAATCTGTGCGTACACCGCAACAATGTCAGCCCGCTTCAAGAGTCCGGTGAGAGATTCGCGGAATGCGTCTATTCCAGGATGGGGATCCAGGTTGCAACCGATGGATCCCAGGTCGTCGTTGCCGTCAAAGAACTTCGCGATATCGACCACAGGCGGTTCCTCCTGGCTTCCCAGCTGTGCCTTGAGGGCTTGGGATTTCTTCAGGTCCACTGGTCAACTCCTCAGAAACTCGAACTTGGTCATCGCTCGGCGGGGAAGACTCCTTGCCGTATTCACGCTCTCACCCTCCCCGCCAACTCCCCCGGCTTCACCTCTTCCTCCGAGCTCTTCCCCATATCCCTCAGCTTCACCACCCCCTTTGCCAGCTCATCCCCGCCGATGATCACGACCCACGGCGCCTTCACGCGGTTGGCGCTTCGCATCTGGGCCTTGAGCGACCGTCCCTCGTAGTCCATGTCGGCGGCGATGCCCTCGCCGCGCAGCTGCCGCACGAGGTCGAACGCCGGCCCGCGCGTCTCGGGGCCGATGTGCGTGACGAACACCCGCGTCGAGAACCACTCCTCCTCGGGCGCCTTGCCGGCCGCTTCCAGCGCGATGACGACGCGTTCGAGGCCGATGGCGAAGCCGACGGCGCCGGCCTTGTCGCCGCCCATTTCCTCGATGAGGTTGTCGTAGCGGCCGCCGCCGCCGATGGCGTCCTGGGCGCCGAGGCCGGGGGCGGTGAACTCGTAGACGGTGCGGGTGTAGTAGTCGAAGCCGCGGACGAGGCGGGGGTCCTGGGCGAAGGGCGCGCCGGCGCGTGTTAAGGCGGTGGTGAAGGCCTGGTCGTGGGCGAGGCAGTCGGCGCAGAGGGAGTCCTGGACGCGCGGGGCGTCGGCGGTGAGGGCGACGTCCTTCTCGACCTTGCAGTCAAGGATGCGGAAGACGTTCCGGTCGAAGCGCCGCCGGCAGTTCTCGCAGAACTGGCCGATGATCGGCGCGAACTTCGCCTTGAGGGCGTCGCGGTACTTCGGGCGGCAGTTGGGGCAGCCGATCGAGTTGACCTTGGTCTTCACGCCGGGGACGCCGAGCTCCTCGAAGAACCGGAGCGCGAGCAGGACGGTCTCCGCGTCGAGCAGCGGGTCGGTCGCGCCGAGCGCCTCGACGCCGAACTGGTGGAACTGCCGCAGGCGGCCCTTCTGGGGGCGTTCCTTGCGGAAGTTGGCGCCGATGTAGAACAGTTTCTGGAAGGCCTTCTTCTTGAAGAGGCCGTGTTCGACGCAGGCGCGGACGAAGGAGGCGGTGAGCTCGGGGCGGAGGGTGAGGGAGTCCTTTTCGCCCTTATCGAACGTGAACATCTCCTTCTCGACGATGTCGGTGACTTCGCCGACGGACCTCACGAACAGGTCCGTGCTCTCGAGAAGGGGAGTGCGCATCTCGCGGTAGCCGTACGTCTCGGCGACGCGCTTGGCGGTTTCTTCAATGCGGCGCCAGACCGGCATGCGGTCGGGGAGGTGATCTTCGAAGCCTAGAGGTGCTTGGATTCCCATGGGGGGCGGCAATGTAATGGATCGTGCGGCGGGCGGAAAGGTTCGCGCGGCAAAAGCAACGGCAAGGACAACTCCAAATCCCAACGCCAACTCCAAATCCCAAGACCCTTGTTCTGCGGTCGTTTTGGGATTTGGGGTTGGGGTTGGAGTTGGGATTTGTCGTGGTCGTTCCCCCCGCAAGCGCTCCGCTACGCTGGAACGCCCACGTTCAAATGGTCATGACCAAAAGAACGCCTATGTGTAATATGTCCGCACCATGATCCGCTCCCGCTACCTGGACCTCATCTCCCGCACCGCTTTCCGCCACGGGAAAATGGCCTTCGTCACCGGGCCGCGGCAGGTGGGCAAGACGACGCTTGCCCGACAGGTCCTCGGCGAAGGCCCCGGGCTCTTCTACACCTGGGACGACGCGGAATTCAAGCGCGCCTGGTCCCGCGATCCCAAGGCTCTCGTGCCGCAGCGCGTCCGGCCGCCTCAGATCGTCGTGTTCGACGAGCTGCACCGCGCGCCGCGATGGAAGGCCGGGCTCAAGTCGGTCTTCGACCTCCGGGGGGAATTCGCGCGCATCCTCGTCACCGGCAGCGCGCGGCTCGACGTCTTCCGCCGCGGCGGGGAGAGCCTGCTGGGGCGGTATTTCCCCTTCCGCCTGCATCCGCTGAGCCTGGGCGAACTCGCCGGCGGCCCCGCGCCGGGACCCGATGACCTGGCTTCCGCGTTGAAGGCGCCACTGAAGGGCGACCCTGCAGGTCTCAAGCGCCTCTCCGACTGGGGCGGCTTCCCCGAGCCGTTTCTCGCCCGCGACGCCGCATTCTCGAACCTCTGGCGGCGCACACGGACGGAACGGCTCGTCCGCGAGGATCTCCGCGACGTCGGCATCGCGCACGACCTCCCGTCGCTGGAGACCGCCGCTTTCCTGCTCGCCGAACGCGTCGGATCCCTCTTTTCCCTTCAAGCGCTCTCGACGGACCTCGGCGTCGCCCACCCGACGATCCGCCGCTGGATGACCTGGTTCTCCCAGCTCTACCTCACCTTCGTCCTCCCGCCCTTCTCCCGCCGCATCGTCCGCTCGCTGCGCCGCCAACCCAAGCTCTACCTCTGGGAGTGGTCCGAAGTCCCTTCGCCCCCCGCACGCTTCGAGAACCTCGTCGCCAGCCACCTCCTCAAGGCCGCCCACTTCTGGACCGACGCCGGTCTCGGCTCCTTCGAACTGACGTTCGTGCGCGACAAGCAGAAGCGCGAAGTGGATTTTCTGCTCCTCCGGGACCGGCAGCCCTGGCTTCTCGCCGAGGCCAAGCTCGGGGACGTCTCGCCGTCGCCGCACTTGAGGACGTTCGCGGCAGCCCTCCGTCCGCGCCACGTTCTCCAGGTGGTCGGCGCTACCGGCGTGCAGGAGCTGTTCGACCTGGACGGCAGGGAAAAGGGACTGATCGTGAGCGCCGACGCCTTCCTGCCCCTGCTTCCATGATTCAGACAGGCGACGATCCGGAAGGCGCTCGGAGAGCGTCGTGCCGACCTACTTCAGCGGCTCCATCATCGTCGCCGAGTCCGTGAGGCCCCAATGCTCGACGACCTTGCCGTTTTCGAAGCGTAGGATGTCGAAGACCTGGATTTTGAAGGACCTTCCGTTCGCCTTCATCCCCATGAAGTCGGCCTTGAACGTCCCGGTTCAGATGGCGGAGTCAAGGTCGTCTCCGTGCGCGGAACGGCGGGTGTTCGCGGCCCGGAATCTCACGCTTCGAGTGCCGGGACGCCCGCCTTCCTGCAGGCTTCGCGCATCGCGACGACCTGGCGCTCGACGCGGGAGAGGTCGTGAAGGGCCCGCAGGATTTCGATTCCGTGACGCCAGGCGGATTGCGCCTCTGCGAAGCGGCCCAGCGACAGCAGGCAACGGGCAAAGTCGCAGGAGTGAATGCCGTCGTACCGGCGGTGGCCGACCTCCCGGTGAATCTGAAGCGCTTCCAGGTACATCGTCGCGGCGAGCTCTTCCCGCCGCGAGTCCCGGAGGATGCTCGCGAGGTTGCCCAGGAGGACGCCTTCGCCGCGGCGGTCGCCGATGTCGCGGAAAATCGCGAGCGATGTCCGGGTGGCGGATTCGGCTTCTTCCGGACGTCCTTCGTCGTGGGCGAGCATGGCGAGATTGGCGAGCGTGAAACCTTCGCCGCGGCGGTCGCCGGCTTCGCGGAGAAGTCTGAGGGCCTGCTCGTTGAGTCTCCTCGCCTGCGCGAACCGACCTGCTTCACGGTGCAGGTTTGCCAGGTTGCCCATGATCGTGCTCTCGGAGCGGCGATCTCCGACGAGGCGGAGGATCGACAGGCACGTTTCGTACGTCTTCGCGGCTTCGCCGGCGCGCCCTGTCTCGAGGTAAAGGGTCGCGAGGTTGCCGAGCGTGAGGGCGTGACTTCGGACGTTTCCGACTTCCTCCAGAATTGCGAGCGCCTGCAGGTACATCTGTTCCGCCTCGTCGACGCGGCCTGTGACGAGCGCCAGCCCGGCCAGGTCCCGCAGCGTAATCCCCTCGCTATGCCGATCTCCGAATTCGCGCGCGATCGCGAGAGCCCGGTTCCCGGCCCGCTCGGCTTCATCGATGCGGCCGGCTTCCTGGCAGAGGAGCGCCAGATCGCCCAGCGCGGCTCCCTCGCCGCGACGATCTCCCGCCTTCAGATGCCTTTCCAGGACCTCCCGGCACATCGATTCCGCCGCCTGCGAGCGTCCCGTTCGGAGGCAGACGACCGACAGGGTGGACAGCGCGAGCGTCTTCAGCTTCTCTCCGCCGGGCGCGTCCGCCAGCGCCAGCGCTTCCCGGAGGAGCCGTTCCGCATCCTGCATCCGGCCGTCAGCCCGGGCGGCGCCGCCGGCGCGCGTCAGCGCGACGCCGCGTGGAATGCCTTCAACCAGGTCTGCGAACGCCTCCCAGTAGGCCTGGGCGGCGGAATGGCGAAACCGCTGTTCCGAGAGTTCGGCTGCGCGTCGGATGTAGATCGCGCGGACGTCCCGGCTCTTCTCCGCCAGCCGGGCGTGCTCCGCGAGATCCTCAGCGAACGCGTCGGTCGCGTGTGGCGCAAGCGCGAGTTCCTCCTCCGCTTCCAGTTCCGCCGGCACGGGCGGCCGGCCGCCGCAGATCTCTTCGATCAGCGCGAACGCCAGCCCGTGGAGCCGCGCCCGGTCCGACGGAAGCTGGAGCTGATAGGCCGCATCACGCAGGAGGGAATGCCGGAAGAGATATGCAGTTTCCGCCGGGAGCACGCAACGAGGATATCACCTGGCTCTCTCGCGAACCGGGGAACCATTCGATTCGCCCCGGCAGAGCCGCCATTCCGCCCGCGAGAATCCCCCCACGGGTTAGATTGACGGCCGTGATTGCCGAACAAGCGTATCTCTTCCGTCACGCGTTGCTGCGCGATGCGGCTTACCAGCTCCAGCTTCCCGGCGACCGCGCGCGGTTGCACGGGCTCGCGATTCTCGCGATCGAGCGGCTCGTCGGCGGGCGTCCGCCGGAGTCGCCGCCGCTGGACGCCGTCGACCGGCCGCCGTTTCTTCCTCATGCGTCGGACCCGTTTGCCGCAGACCTGGCGGAGCACGCCCGTCTCGCGCTGCTCGCCGGCGTACGCCGGACCTACACGCGTCGCGGAGCGGCGCACTCCGAGAGGCACTACCAGTACGCCGCCGCGGAGCGGCTGTGGCTGGAGCACGCGGAGCTCGTCCGCGGCGCGGCACGCGGCGAGTCGCTTCGAAGGGCCGCCGTGGCCGCCAATGCGGTCGGCCGGCCTCGCGACGCCGAGCCGCTGCTGGAGCGCGCGCTCGCCGTCCTTCGCGAGTCCGGCGATCGCAGGCTGGAAGGACTGGCGCTGGGAAGCCTGGCCGACCTTTACAAGGAGACCGCACGGGCCGAGCTCGCCGGGCGGGTGTATGCCGAGTCGATCGCGCGGTACCGCGCCGTAGCCGATCGATGCGGAGAGGGAATCGCGCTGGGGAACCTGGCCGGCGTCTACCGGGACCTGGGGCAGGTCGCGCGAGCGGAGGAGGGCTACGACAACGCCCTCGGCATTCACCGCGCATCCGGCAATCGCCGCTACGAGGGCATCACGCTCACGAACCTCGGAGGCCTCTTCCTGGAAACCGGCCGCGCCGGGCTTGCCGAGAAGAGCCACCTCGAGTCGATCGCGATCCTCCGCGAGGTCGGCGACAGGCGATTCGAAGGCATGGCGCTGGGCAATCTCGCCAACGTCTACAAGGAGACGCGGCGATTTCCGGAAGCGGAGCGGGCTTACGAGCGGGCGCTCGCGATCAACCGCGAAATCGGAAACGTCCGGTCCGAGAGCTTCGCCCTGGGGAACCTCGCCAGCCTCCTCTGCGACACGCGGCAGTTCCGCCGGGCCCTGCGGACGTTCAGGCAGGCGTTGAGTCTTCACCGCGAAATCGGAAACCGGCGGGGAGAGGGCACCGCCCTGGGCAACCTCGCGTCCCTTTTCGAGGACCTGGGCCGCATCCGCTTCGCGGAGCGCGCGTACCGGAAAGCGCTGGCGATCAGCCGCGAAATCAGGAACCGGAACTCCGAGGGTGTTCTCCTGGGAAACATGGCGAGCTTGCTGAACCGGACAGGCCGCGTCTCGATGGCGGAATCGTCGCTTCGGCAGGCGGTGTCCATCCATCAGGAGGTCGGAAACAAGCGGTTCGAGGGAGGCCACCTCTGCGACCTCGCCCTTCTCGTCCTCGCGCAGGGCGGGAGGGAGGACGCATGTGCGACCTGGAGGCGGGGAGCGGAAGTTCTCAGGAGCATGGGTGACGCGCCGCTGCTTGCGGACATGACGACGGCCATGCGCGCCGCGTGCGGGAAGGCGGGGGTTCCGCCCTTCGAGGAGGATCCCGCGTGAGAGGAGACGGCAACGACAACTCCAAATCCCAACTCCAACCCCAAATCCCAAGGCCCCCGTTCGAACGCTGTTTTGGGATTTGGAGTTGGAGTTGGGATTTGGGGTTGTCGTTCGTCCTTCTTACTCCGACTTCCCATCCTTCCTCACAAACCGGTCGCAATCGAACCCCTCCTTCACTCCGTCACCCCACCACTTGTTGAACTCGTCCAGGGGGCCACTTAGCCCCCTCTTCGTCAGGTCGTCGACGATCTTCGCGTGCTCCTCCCCGTACGTGTCCTCCAGCAGCTCGCCCCACGCCTCGTCCGCCATGTCCTTCCCGCCCGACTTGAACTTGTCCGAAACCCGGTCGCAGAAATTCTTTGTCCACCGGCGGTGGCAGGCGTCGTTCGGCATGCCGAGCGCGGCGGATTGCAGCACGTACGTCATGCAGACGCCGGACCAGAAGAAGTCGGCGCTTTCCGGGAAGATGCCTGAGCCCACTTCTTCGTACCAGTTCGCGGAGAAATCGAGGGCGTTGGCCTGGATGAACTTCTTCAGCTCCTCCGGCCCCGCCTCGAGGAACCCGGGCTCGCGCGTCCATTTCATGGCGCTCAGCACGGACCCCGCGGTGTACACGACCAGTCCGTGGTACCACGCCACGAAGGGCAGCTTGCGCGCGTCGGCGGGGTTGGGCAGATCGAGATCGAAATCCACGGGGGGGAAGCGGTCCGGGTCGGCGCCGGCGCCGTGCAGGCCGTCCTCCGTGCGCCCGATCATCCGGCCGGTCGGGCGGTGGGTTTCCCACCAGCCGTACGCCGAGACGCTGCCGATGTTCACGCGCTGCGAAGGGATCGTGACGCTCCACGCCTCGTCGGCGACCCGCGCTTCGATCATCGCGCGAGCCTTCGACGACAGGCCCTTGCACCGGTCGAGATCACCGATGTTTTTATTTGTGACCGTGATGAGGCGCTTCACCTTGTCGTCGCACTTGCAGTCGTGGAACATCGGCTCGACCGCTTCGCGAGCGCCGGCTTCCGCGAAGGGAACGACGATCGTCCGCGATGCATGGCAGGTGGACGTCACGTCGAGGAGGATGTGTCCCGCGCGCGCCTGGAAGGAGCCGAGCGGCACGGCGAAGGGCGCCGCTTCGGCGGTGTGGCGGTACGTCCCCGCGCTGGCTCGCACGAGCTCGAGCAGCTCGCGCTCTCCGGCGCTTCCCGGCGCTACGCCGAGCCCGATGACGTGGATCGGCACCTTGAGCCCCGCGTCGCGGTACGCCTTCGCCGCCGGCGTCGCGGTGCACGCGTTTTCGCCGGAGCTGAAGAGGACGACGAACGTGTCGGCGGGGAGGTCCGGCTCCTTCGCGAGACGGGCGATCGCGGCGGTGAGCGGCGCGCGGCCCGCGGCCGTCGCTGCCTTGAGCCCGCCCTCGGAGTACCTCGCGACCGTCACGAGCGCCAGCTCGTCGAACGCTCCCTTGTGGTCGTCGGGCGCGCGAAACGTCCAGAGGTCGATGTCGTTGCGGTCCATCGGGCAGTGCGCCGCGTCGAACACGGGCTTGACGAGGCGCTTCAGCGCTTCAAGCCGCGTCTCGCCGGTGCCGTTCGCCGCGAGGCCGGCCGAGAGGCGCGCCGAGCCGTCGACGAGGACGATCGTCTTCTGCTTTTTCGGCTTCCGCAGGCTCGGGTGCTGCATCACCGGCTCGTAGTCGCTCACGAACGTGAAGGTCGGGCGGAAGTGGTCGTTGACTGCGATGACAAACGTCCCGTCGGCCGCGGAGCGCGCGCTCTGTCCGCCGGCGCGCGCCCGGATCTCGGCGCCGACGACGGGGAGCTTCGTCTGGTCGTCGAAGAGCCGGCCATGGATGGCGGGGGAGACCATCTCGAGAGTGACCGAGGTCTCGCCGCGCGTCCACTCGACGAGAAGCCGCCCCAGCACGACCGCGTGCCCGGCGGGCAGCTCGGGCTGCCGCGGCTCGCCCGGGGGAAGAGGCTTCCATTTGTCGATATCCACGCGGCCGCTTCCGCCTCCGGGGAACTCGACGAGGAAGGCTTCCCGGTTTCCGCCGCGGCCGACTTCCGCGACGCGCTGGACGATGCCGTCCTTGCGCGCGAAAACGGCGGGCTTGCCGCCGGCCTCGATCCAGGGGACGGCGGTGGGAAGCGCGACTTTCCGGCAGGCGACTTTCTTCACAAGCGCGCCGACCTTGATCTCGCGCTCGACGGACTCGCCGCCGGCGTCGAGCCCGGCCGGCACGAGCAGGGCGTCGATCGCCGGCCCGGCCGCCGACTGCGTGACCATGTCGGGCCACGCGCCGCCCGTCCGGAAGACGCTGGTGCTGTACCACGCGACGCCCGCGGGGGCGTTGACCCAGGCGCCCAGCGGGACGCCTTCCTTGTACGTGACCGGGATGTTGACGAACCAGTCCTTGCCGCCCTGGCGGGCGCGGTAGCGGAGGATGGACCCCGGCGCGATCGTGACCGGGTCGGTGGGCCAGACGCGCTCGATCGAGAGCGTGAGCAGGTGGTCGGGGCGCTTCAGCCGGTCGGCCAGCAGGACGTCCGCAATGACGGCAAGGTCGGTGATGGCGTCGACGCCGAAATCGGTGGAAGAACCTTCCTTGAGCGCGTACCCCTGCTTCGCGCTCGCGTCCGCGGCGACGCCGTGGAGCGCGAACCCGGCCGCCGTGCGCTCGGCGACGAGCGAAAGCGTTTCGGCCGCGATCGTGAGCCGCGCGCCGATGGCCTCGTCGGTGAGGATGCGACGGAGTTCGCCCGCGATCAGGCCGACGCGCCGCGCCGGGGCGTCGGGCCGGTCGGAATGGAAATGGGCGAAGACGGTGGAAGCGCTGACGACGGGAACGCGCGCGGATTCGAAGACAAGCCGCGTTTCGAGCAGATCGGCCGCGAGGCTGCGGGCGACCTGGACTTCGCGCGCGCGCGCGCCGGAGATCTCGATACGGTCGTCCAGCACGTCCATGCACGTGCGCGCTTCGCCGCCCGCGAGCGGAATCTCCGACGACACGATCGTGATGCGCGGAACGCTTCGGGCGATGGTCACGTCCCGGTCTTTCGCAAGCTCCGCCGTCTGCGCGTCGAGGTCGACCTGGTACTTCACGCCCAGCAGGACAAGGCCGCGCGCGCGCGCGTCGTCCACCGGCGTGTGCGCCGCCGACTCGAGCATCGCGGCCCGCGTCGGGAGCACTTCTTTAACCAGCGGCCCGGCCGCGACAACGATCGCGTGAAGATCTCCCTCGCGCGGCTCCCGCCGCCCGGCGGCATTGCCGCGATCGTAGAGCTCGCGCGACCACTTCTCTCCGCGCCACGAGATCTCGAGCGTGGCGCGCAGGACTTTCCCCAGCCCGGGCGTCACCAACAGGTCGGACTTCCCGAGGCGGAGCCGGTATTTCGGCCCGGCCTCGACCGACAGCAGAAGAGGCTGCCAGACGCATTCGCCCAGAGCGATCGGCGCCGCCGGCTTGTGCGTGGCCGTGGCCGCATCGTCGAGATCGAAGCGGAGACTCAGCTCAAGCGCGTGGGAGTCCTCGTTTCCGGCTGCCGCAGGCGCGGCGGCGAGCGCTTCGATCGCCGCGCCCGGATCGCCCATCGCCGCGGCCTTCCACGACCCGCCGTCCTTCCACGCCACCTTCGCCCCCGCAAGCACCAACGCCTCGACGCCCGTCCCCCTGAGCGCCGCCGCGGCGAGCTCCGCGCGGTCTACGTCGTTTCCCTCGAACCCCCAAAGCGCCCCGTGCGCCCCGCGCAGACGCCCCACGTAAGCCGCGGTCCGGATGTTGTCGCGCGAGCGGCACCACGCGACGATCGCGTCGCTTCCCTGCAGGCCGAACTTCCCCGCGATTTCCGACGGCAGGAGCAGAGCCGTGTTCACCGCCGGCGATTTGGTCTTCGGCCAGAACAGGCAGGTCGCCGGTCCGAGAAGCAGCAGGAGAAGGACGAGGACTGCGACGGCACGCTTCTTGTTCCGGTTCTCCGGTTGCGGCTGGCTCATGGGAGGATTCTACAATCGAAGCGTATGGCTCTCATCGGAACAATAAGGCTCACCACAGAGGCACGGAGGCACAGAGATGGAATTGAATGAGATTTCGGAGCAGGTGAGCTGAGCTGCGATTGAGGTTCACAAGGCGATCGGACCCGGCTTGCCTGAGTCCGCCTACGAAGCCTGCATGAAGCACGAGTTGAAACTGCGAGGACTCGCAGATGAATTAACTCTCTCCGTGCCTCAGTGTCTCTGTGGTAAGCCATTCCAGCCTATGATTGAGGTCCCCTCCGGAGATTGACCTTCGTGCCCGACGAATGGGACGTGCGATTTGGCCAGGCGGCGCTGGAGCTTGGGCTCATCACCCAGGCGCAGCTCCAGGGGTGCTTCCGCGTCCCCGAAGAATCCGTCGAGGCCGCGCTGGTGAGCCGCGGGATCCTGACCCGCGCGCAGTGCGAAGAAGTCAGAAAGCGGTTGGAGCCGGCAAAGCGCCCCTCGTCGTCCGTAGCGATGACGACCTTTGCGACGCCGGCGCTAAAGGACAATCCCGCAGGCGGACCACCGGAAGCAGCCGAGGGCCGCTACTGCCTCGGGCCGGAGATCGCCCGCGGCGGGCTGGGCCAGGTCCTGGAGGCCTTCGACAGCGCGCTGGCGCGCACCGTCGCGGTGAAGCTGGTGCGGGCCGACCTGCCCGCGGCGTTTGCGGACGTGTTCGAGAAAGAAGCGAAGCTGACAGCGCGGCTCGAGCATCCGAACATCGTCCCGATCCACGACTTCGGGAGGCTTCCGGGCAACCTGCGAATGTTCCTGTGCATGAAAAAAATCCAGGGCCGCGACCTGGGGAAGCTGCTGCAGGACCTGGCGCTGGGGGACGAGGAGACGCGGAAAAGTTACTCGCGTACGCGACTGCTGGGGATCTTCCAGGAGGTCTGCCTCGGCGTCGCCTACGCGCATGACCGCGGCGTCATTCACCGCGATCTGAAACCCGGAAACGTCATGATCGGCGACTTCGGGGAAACATTGATCGTCGACTGGGGGCTGGCGCAGGTGATGTCGGACCAGGCGGGCGCGCCGAACTCGTCCGAGATCGAAGGCACGATGGCGTACATGTCTCCCGAGCAGGCCGCCGGCGAGGTCGGCCGGCTCGATTCCCGGAGCGATGTCTTCTCCCTCGGCGCCATCCTCTACGAGATCCTGACGTTTCAGCCGCCCTTCGAGGGAGACGAGACCGGCGATCGAAACACGCGGATCAAGAGCGGGCTGTTCTCGAAGCCCTCACGGCAGGTCGCGCGAGTTCCGGGCGATCCGGAAGAATCCTCAAGGGTCCTCGCGCCGCTCGTCGCCGAGGAATCGATTCCGCCGGAGCTCGACGCCCTCTGCCGGAAGGCGCTCGCGTTCCGCGCCGAAGACCGCTTCCAGTCCGCCATGGAACTCCACGACGAAATCCAGGTTTTCCTCGACGGCGTCAAGGCGCGCGAGCAGAAGCGGATCGAGGCCGCCAAGCGCGTCAGCCAGGGACGGTCGCAGGTGGCCCGCTTCACGTCGCTGAAAGAGGAGATCGAGAAGCAGGCGGCCGCGGTCAGGGACTGGAGCTCGAAAATCCAGGCGTGGCAACCGGCTGCCGAGAAGCGGCCGCTGTGGGAAGCGGAAGCGCGCCTGCGGGCGCTCAAGGGGGAGCGGATCGACGCGTTCTCGCGGGGGTGGGCGGACTTTGCGCAGGCCCTGGTCGTCGACCCGGAGTGCGTGGAAGCCTCCGACGGGATCTGCGACCTCTTCCTCGGCCGGTTCCTCGAGGCCGAAGCGAAGCGCAACACGGAGGACATGCAGCTTCACAGGAACACGCTGGCTCAATTCGACCGCGAAGGCCGGTACAAGGCGCTGCTCGAGGCGCCGGGAACTTTTTCGGTTCGGACGATGGCCTACGCCTGCGACTGCCTGCGCCCGGTGAAGCACGCGGAGTGGCGCGTCCAGATAGACGAGGCCAGCCTGGTGCCCTGGCGCGACGGCCGGCGCCGGGCCGACCTGGCGCTTTCGGACGGCGACCGGCCCGTCCCGAATCTCACGACATTCCCGGAGGACGCGCGGTTCGGGCACGCGGCGTCGTGTCCGCGTCATGACGTCGCCGGGGTTGAAGTCTCCATCGCGAAGATCGAGGAGTGCGACAAGCGCCTGGTCGCGGGGCCCGAGCGCACCGTCGGTAAGACGCCGCTGGCGCCGCTCCGCCTCGAGACCGGCTCATGGATCTGCACGCTCCGTGCGGGAGGATTCGAGCCCGTGACGCTTCCGTTCCGCATCGATCGAGGCGCGACCTGGTCCCAGGACGTCACGCTCTACCGCACCGCCGAGATTCCTGCCGGATTCTGCTACGTCCCGGGCGGGCCCTTCATCTTCGGCGGCGAGTGGGCGAACGGCGCGCCCAGGGAATCGCTTCAGACGCAGGACCTCTTCGTCGCGCGCTTCCCCGCGACCTGCGCCGACTACCTTGCATTCCTGAACGCCCTCGCGACAAGCGGGCGGATTGAGGAGGCCCGCGGCCACCAGCCGCGCGAGGGCGAGAAGAAATACTGGATCGAGAGCGATGGGCGCTTCCGGCTCCCGACGTCCCAGGAAGACGGCAAGTTCGCGTGGGATCCGCGGTGGCCCGTTTTTTCGATCAACTGGAAGGATGCCCTGGCCTGGTGCCAGTGGAAGTCCGGGGAGACCGGCCTGCGCTTCGAGCTGATGCACGAAGAGGAGTACGAGAAGATCTGCCGCGGCGTCGACGGGCGCGTCTTCTCCTTCGGCAACGAATACGACGGCGCGTACTCGCACACAACCGCTTCCAGGCAGGGCGGAGGCGTTGTGCTGCCCGTTGGATCTTTCCCGACAGACGAGTCCGTCTACGGCATCCGCGATCTCTCCGGCGGGATGGAAACCTGGTGCGCCAACGCGCCGCAGGCTCCCTTTCGCGAATGGCGGTGCATTCGCGGCGGTTGCTGGGCGCTGACCGGGGCGAATGCCCGCGCAGGGGACCGGCGAGCTGATTTTCCGACGACGCTGCGATGGCTTTACGGGGTGAGGCCCGTGGTGCGGCCCGCTAGATGAGCGGGCGGGATCGGGGAGAGGCTGGCGGAGGCTGCGGAGGCTGGCGGAGGCTGCGGAGGCTGGCGGAGGCTGCGGAGGCTGGCGGAGGCTGGCGGAGGCTGGCGGAGGCTGGCGGAGGCTGCGGAGGCTGCGGA